>CAZQDE010000004.1:0-78514 GCA_964591485.1 uncultured Anaerolineaceae bacterium
CTCCGTAAGGGTCTTTCACCCTCTAGCCAACGCCCATGCCGGGCGCACAAGCAAAACGCCCGAGCGACCGCCCAGGCGCTTTGCGGAGATGGTGTTGGTTGGAACTACTTGGCCTTGACGCTGATCTGCTTGGGCTTCACTTCCTCCGCCTTCGGCAGGGTCAGTGTGAGGATGCCGTTCTCAAACTCTGCCTTCGCCTTGTCAGCGTTAACCATCGTCGGCAGCCTCAGTGACCGGAAGTAGCGGTTGAAGAGAATCTCCCGCAGATGGTAGTTGCGCCCTTTGCTCCCGTTGGTCTCACGGGTTTCCTTGCGCTCACCGCGAATGGTAAGCACATCACGGTCGACGGAGATGTTGATGTCGTTGGCGGTCATACCAGGCATGATGGCCTTCACCACGATCTCATCATCCGTCTCGTAAAGGTCGACCGGAGCCAGGCCCTCACGCTCTTCCTCATACTGGGTCGGGCTCAACCAGGCTTCCTCCACCACGCGGTCGAGCAGGTCATGCAAGCGGCGCATTTCACGGAAGGGTTCCCAGCGTGTCAACATGGTCATCTCCGCACCTCCTCTCTACCGATGATTGTTTTTTCGATAGCTATATGTGGCAAGGCGCATAAGAATCAGCCAAGAGAAATATCAAAAAATCATTAGCGCTTGGGTTCACACGGGGATCAGCAGCGGGATGAGGTGAGGGCCGTCCTAATTCTGGCGTTAGGGGCTAGATGTCCCCATTGGAGGCCGCGATCCGGCCCAAGAGCTCGCGCACCTCGGCCGGGCCGGAGACAAAGAAGCGCGCCTTCGAGCGCTCGGGGATACCGACTTTCACGGACCACTCCCCCTCGGGAAGGATCTCGAAGAGCGCCTCATCGGTCACATCGTCGCCGATGGCAAGGATGAAATCATAAGATGGCTCGCGGCTCAACCAGGGCTGCGCCGCCCGGCCCTTACTGACCATACTGGGTTTGATCTCCACCACCTTGTGGCCCTGGAGGATATGCAGCGGCGTGTTGGCAACATAGCCCTCCAATGTCTCGATCAACTCCGCCGCCCGCTGCGCACCCAGCTCTGGCTCGGCGCGCCGGTAGTGCCATACGAGCGCTTGTCCCTTCTCCTCCAGCAGCGCCCCGGGGGTCCGGTCCACATAGATCTCAAGCACGGGCCGCAGTTGCTTCTTCCAATCCTCCCCCAGCGGCTCGCCGTCGCTCACCCAACGCCCTTCCTCAGCCAGACGGCGCCGGGCGCCATGCTCGGCCACCAGATCGACCCCGGTGGCTACAAGCCACTCTTCCAGCGTAGCCGCATCGCGACCGCTGATAATCACCACTGTATTGCGTGCATTCGCTGCCAGACGGCCGAGCATCTCCAGCAGCCGATCATCCGGTCTTGCCGCCTGAGGCGTAGGGGCGAACTCCACCAGGGTGCCGTCATAGTCCAGGAGCAAGAGCCGGCGCTCCGCTTCCTGATAAGCCTGGATCAGGCTTTCCACCTGTCGGCCCCGCAACCGCTTCGGGAGGCGGACTTTGCGCATCTCGCGCAGTTCTTCCATCTGGGTGATGAAGTCGTCCGCCCAGCGCGCCGTGTCGTAGCGTTCCAAGCGGGCACGCATCACTGCATTGCGGTTTTTCTGTTCCTCAACCGGCATGGAAAGAGCGCGCTCCAGCGCCTCCGCCATCATGCGCTCGTCATGGGGGTTCACAATCAGGGCTTCACCCAGTTCATCTGCCGCACCAGCCGTCTCGCTCAAGACCAGAACACCCGTACCATCACGCCGAGTGGCGAGATACTCCTTCGAGACCAAATTCATGCCATCGCGCAGAGGTGTGACCAGCGCGATGTCGGCTAGCAGGTAGAGAGCCACCAGACGCTCGAAGGGAAGGGCGCGATAGAGATAGGTGATAGGGGCCCATCCAGGTCTGCCGTACAAGCCGTTGATGCGGCCGATTCGTTCATCGACTTGCTTCTTCAGGCTGGCATACTCGGGGACGCTGGTGCGTGAGGGGACCAACAGGGAAATCAGGGTCACCTTGCCATGCCAGCTGGGATGGTCCTTCAGAAAGCGCTCAAAAGCGCCCAATCGTTCCAGAATCCCCTTGGTGAAATCCAGCCGGTCGACCGAGAGGATCACCTTCTGGTCGCCCACCTGCGTCCTCAGATCGGCCAACGCCTCCTGCACCTCCGGCTGATCGCCTGCGGTGGCGAAACGCTCCACATCCACACCAAGCGGGAATGTTTCCACCTTGATCACGCGGTCCCCCAGGCTGACGCGCCCGAATTCCTGATCGAGACCCAGGATGCGCAAGAGGCTGCTTAAGAAGTGGCGTGCATACCCGAAGCTATGGAATCCGATCAGATCTGCCCCGATGAGCCCACGCAGAATCTCCTCCCGCCAGGGAAGTGTGCGGAAGATTTCGTAGGAGGGGAAGGGGATATGCAGGAAGAAGCCAATGATGGCATCGGGGACCGCCTCCCGGATCATCGCTGGCAAGAGCATCAGATGATAGTCGTGCACCCAGATGCTATCCCCCTCACGCAGGACTTCCAACAGCGCATTGCGGAATTGGCGGTTGACTTCCTGATAGGCGGCCCACTCCTCATGTTCATAATGCGCGAATTGAGGAAAGTAATGGAAGAGCGGCCACAGGCAGCCGTTGCTGAAGCCCGCGTAGTAGCGCTTGAATTGGGAGGCCTCCAGTGCCACTGGAACGCTCCCGAATTCGCGCGCCAGAGCCTGGCGTATGGCCTCGAATTCCTGTGGATCGCGCGCATTGATGCCAGGTGTCCCCAGCCATAGCATCTCGAGATCCCCGCGGAGCGCATTCAGCGTGGTCGCCAGGCCGCCGACGCTGGGCGTGTAGATGAAGCCCTCTTCCCCGTGCTGGACCCGCACAGGCAATCGATTGGAGACCACGATCAGTCGTTCAGGTTTCATGCAGGCCTTCTGCGGGCCCGGACAGGCCCCGAGCATGGCCAGATAGCCCCAATGGTATCGTCAGGATTTGGGCGCTTCCCACCAGGGTTGCAGCTTGCGAATCTTCTCTTCCAGCTCTCGCTTGCGCTTCGGATCGTTTGTCTCAGCATATTTGCGCTTCAACTCATGCAGTTTCACGCGCCGCCTCTGGCGCCGGCGGCGCTTGCGGTCCTTTTCGGTCAAGGGCATGCTGGAACGAGCCTCCTTTCCGCATTGAATAAGATCTCGCTCATGACTATACCAGACCTGTCCGACTGCACCAACCTGCCGCATCCACAAATGTCGGCAGGGGCGACTCTCTCCCGGATCACCAGTTTGATGTACACTCGATAGTACAGCAGCCCTGCCAGCAGGTGTGGAAGACACCAAGCCATACACAGGGCACGGAGGCATGTATGAAGGAGAAGGATCGTCCCACCGCAGAGGGCATTCTTTTTACTGACGAATACCAACTCACCATGGCCCAGCTTTACTTCCGGATGGGCATGCATGAAACACCTGCGCTCTTTGAACACTTCTTCCGATCCTATCCGGCCTACGGCATGCACCAGGCCGGGTACTGTATAAACGCTGGGTTGGAGTGGTTGCTGGATTGGATGTCCGAGGCGCACTTCCGCGAGGAGGACCTTTCCTATCTGCGGGGCCAGCGCGGCGCGGCCGGAACCCCCATCTTCCAGAAGGATTTCCTTGAATGGCTACGCAAGAACGGCAGCTTCGAAGCCATCTCGTTGCAGGCCATCCCAGAAGGGCGCGTGGTGCACCCCAATGTGCCCCTGACTGTGGTGGAGGGCCCGTTCGCCATGGCCCAAATCTTGGAAACCCCCCTGCTCAACCATCTTAATTACCAATCACTCGTGGCGACCAAGGCCTCCCGCATCCGCGAGGCGGGTCGCGGCCAACTTCTGCTCGAATTCGGATTGCGGCGCGGCCAACACAAAGGGGCCAACGCCGGCGCACGCGCCGCGCTCATCGGCGGTGCAGATTATTCCTCCAACGTGGGGATCTCCCATATCCTCGGCCTGCCCCCCAAGGGGACACATGCCCATAGCATGGTTCAGGCTTTCATCGCGCTGGGAGAGAGCGAGTTGGCCGCCTTCCGTGCCTATGCAGAGGTCTACCCAGATGACTGCCTGCTCCTGGTGGATACGATCGATACGCTGGAGAGCGGGATCCCGAATGCCATCCGGGTATTCGAGGAGCTCCGCCGCAAGGGTCACCGGCCGGTGGGCATCCGGCTAGATTCAGGAGACCTGGCGCATCTGAGCATTCAGGCCGCCCGCATGCTCGACCAGGCTGGTTTTCCCGATACCAAAATCGTGCTCTCCAACCAATTGGATGAACTTGTAATCTGGCAGATCATCAGCCAGATCGAAGAGGAGGCGCCCCGATATGGCGTCGATCCCGATGCCCTCATCACTCGCTTAGTATACGGCGCAGGAACCCGGTTAATCACCTCCCGCGGCCAATCGGCCCTGGACGGCGTGTATAAGCTGGTCGGGATCTGCAAGGATGGCCATTGGGTCCCAGCGATAAAGATTTCCGAATCGATCGATAAGATCATCAATCCTGGCCACAAGCGCGCCTGGCGGCTGTATGACCGCCGGGGCATGGCCGACGCCGACTTGCTCAGCCTCGCGGATGAAGACCCACGCCAGATGCCTAAGGTCACGCTACGTCATCCCTCCAAGCACTCCGCCTACCGCTCACTGAAGAAGGAAGAGATCTCGGAGGTTGAGCCATTGCTGGTGGAGGTCTTGCGGGATGGCCGGCTGGTCTATGAAATCCCCTCGCTGGATCAGATGCGCGCGCACCGCCAGGCCGATTTGGAGCGCCTGGATCCTGGCGTCCGGCGCATCATGAATCCCCACATCTACCATGTCTCGCTCACCCAGCGGCTCTGGGATCTGAAGCAGGAGCTCATCCAGGCACTCGATAACGGCTAGTGCAACTAAAGCGACAATCACATTATGGAGCGGATGGCTGAAGAAGAAGTCAATGGCTCTCGATTCCACGCGGCGTTCGAAGCATGGCGCGCGATTGAAATCGCACTACAATTCTGGTTGTTTGGGCCTCTGCCCGCTCCCATCGCTTCATGCGAGCCAACGAAGGATTTACGATGACCCTGGCCACGATTCAGTCCCTCCATCCTGTGCTGCAGGCCTTGCTCGCCACGCTGTTCACATGGGGCCTCACCGCCGTCGGGGCGGCCACAGTTTTTTTCGCCACCCGGGTCGACCGCCGGCTGCTCGACGGCATGCTCGGGTTTGCTGCTGGCGTAATGATCGCTGCCAGCTACTGGTCTCTGCTGGCGCCTGCGATCGAAATGTCCGCCGAGGGCTCCATGCCAAAGTGGCTCCCAGCGGTCTCGGGCTTTCTACTGGGTGGAGCTTTCTTGTGGCTGGCGGACCAGCTCCTGCCGCACATACACCCTAACATCGCCCGCCAGGCGCCGGAGGGCGTCAGCACCACCTGGCGCCGCAGCGTGTTGCTTGTGATGGCGGTGACGCTGCACAACTTTCCGGAGGGGCTCGCAGTCGGGGTTGCCTTCGGGGCTGTTGCTTATGGGCTCCCCTCCGCAAGCTTCTCGGGCGCCATCGCCCTGGCACTCGGCATCGGCCTACAAAACCTCCCGGAGGGCCTGGCGATATCCATGCCGCTTCGCGGAGAGGGCTTGTCCCGGCTGAAGAGCTTCTGGTATGGCCAGCTCTCCGCCGTGGTCGAGCCCATCGCAGGCGTCATCGGGGCCGCAGCGGTGTTGGTCGCCCGCCCGCTCCTGCCATATGCACTGAGCTTCGCGGCCGGCGCCATGATCTACGTGGTGGTCGAGGAGCTCGTCCCCGCTTCGCACGACTCGGGCAATGAAGACCTGGCCACCATGTCAGCCATGCTCGGCTTTGCGGTCATGATGTTGCTCGATGTGGCTTTTGTCTGAATGCCAGCATATTCGCCTGCCGCACCCTTCGATCCAGGCACGCGCGCATCTGCAGACCACCCTCCGGCCCTGACCCAGCCCGCACAGGCTCTGATTGAACCCCGCCATGCAAAGCGGAGTAAAAGGCATGGGCGCTCACTCGTGCCTCCTGCCTATATGCAATAGGGAAGTCGTAGCGTGAGAGATGGAAGATCGGCCATTTTCCTTAAGGATTTATTAATCGATTCGGTGTAGAATATACATACGCAAGATCAGAGAATTCAAAGATCTGCCATTGCGCCGCCTTCCCCCGCCTGGAATGCTCCTGCTTGCATAGTCGTACGGGCAGCCAGAGAGTGTGATGGGGCATCTGAACCAGATGCGGGGGTTGCGTGCTGCAAGAAACCGGCACCGGGAGAGTTCGGGATGGTAAAAGCGGACGAGACCACATTCGAATCCTTCTCCGAGGATGAGCTGCGCACCATCAAGGAACTGGTACAGCTGGGTGAGCAGCAGGGCTTCGTGACATATGAAGACATCCTTGCTCAGTTTCCGGAATCCGAAGCCTCCATTCCGGTGATCGAGCGCGTCTACGACGCCCTCATGGTGGCGGGCGTCGAGCTCATCGATGAAGATGAGATCACCGCTAAGGAGGCGGATCTGCCCTCCAACCATAGCCCCCACGAGGAAGAGGAGAATGGCAGCGCCGAAGTCAGCGCCATCGACGCCATCGACACCGGCGACACCGTCGGCCTCTATCTGAGCCAGGTGGGGCGGGTTCCGTTGCTCACGCGCGATGAGGAGGTGGATCTGGCCAAGCGGATTGAGCGTGGCCGCAACGCCCGGCGCGAACTGGCCAGCCAAACCGTTTCTGCGGCGCGCAGGGCCAAGCTGAAAGCCTGGATCGAGGACGGCATGGCTGCCCGTGAGCACCTGATCATGGCCAACTCGCGGTTGGTCATCAGCGTGGCGAAGAAATACGTCGGCCGCGGCGTGCCCATGCTCGACCTCATCCAGGAAGGCCATGTCGGCCTGATGCGGGCCGTCAAGAAATTCGATTACCGCCGGGGCCACAAATTCTCAACCTACGCCACCTGGTGGATCCGCCAGGCCGTCACGCGGCTCGTCGCCGACCACGGCCGCACGATCCGCATCCCCGTCCACATGGGTGACCGCATCAACCGCCTGCTGCGCACGCGGCACCGCCTTACGCAGGAACTGGGCCGCGATCCCAATCGCGAGGAGCTGGCCGAAAGTCTAGGCGTCACGCCACAGGACGTGGATTATATGTTGCGGGTGGCTCAGCGTCCGCTTTCCCTCGAGCGGCCCACCGAGATGGACAGCGATGCGGTGATCGGGGATTTCATCGAGGATGAGGAATCGCCTGCTCCGGAAGAGATCACCGTGCAGGAGATCCTCGAGGAGCGCGTGCACGCGATGCTCGAAATGCTCCCCCATCGGGAAGCACTCGTCCTCAAGCTGCGCTATGGCCTCGAAAACGGCAGAGTCCACACCTTGAAGGAGATCGGCCAGAAGATGGGCATCACTCGCGAGCGCGTTCGCCAGATCGAGGCCCAGGCTTTACGGCGGCTCAGACATCCGGGTTTGCGAAGAGAGCTGGTTGATTTTGTGCGGACCTGAGCATGAACACATACGCTAACCTCAGGTTGGCGCCACCGCGGGTCTCGGTGGCGCCGCTTGCTATACGGACAAAGGAGACCACCGACCACCTCGACGAGCCAGTTAAAGGCAGATATGAAAAATAGCAAAGCTGATAACCGATCCCACCTCCTCCGCAAGGGCGATTGGGTTGTGCATCATCAATATGGGCCAGGCCGGGTCGTGGGGCGTGAGAAGAAGCTTATCGAGGGTGTGCCGCTTCACTGTTACCGCATCGAGACATCCAACAGCATCCTGTGGCTCCCCGAGGACTCTGAGTTCAAATCCCGCATTCGTCCGATCGCCTCCCCAACAACAATGCGGAAAGCCATCCGCATTCTCAAGGGGCCTGCAGACCCCATGCAGTCGGCCTTCCACAAGCGCAGGCAGCGCATCCGGGACGACTCGCTGGATGGTTCACTGATAAGCACGGCCACCCTAATCCGCGATCTTTGCGGGCGAAAGGGGCGCCGATCGCTCAACGAGAACGAGATGCGCAGCCTTCAGCGGCTGAGCGATCGGTTCATCCTCGAGTGGTCCTTGAGCCTCGGTTTGCCCCTTGAGGAGGCGCGGCAGGCATTCAACGCCCTAATCCTTGAGGTGCAAGCGAAGGAGCCATAGCCACCCTCAGAGGTCTCCTGCCCGGCGGCGCGGCCATTCTCCCCGCCGGGTGAGAGCTTTCCCAGCCTCAGGAGGACACTGCTGTGTGCATCCTCCCCAACTCGCGCCGGAGCCGCCTCCCCTCCCGTTTCAGAACCTCCCAGGCCCGCTGCACTTCCCGCACTTCTTCCAGCGCCTCGGGATACTCGCCATAGCGCACCCGAACATATGCCCTTGTAATCAGGCGGGCTTGACTTTCGTGGCCCTGGAAGAGAGCTTCCAACTTGGGCAGGAATTCAATTGGCGTTTCCATCGGCAGTCGCGGCTTCCCCAACCGCTCACAAAGGCGCATCAATCGAGCATAGAGCACGCGAATGTGGAGAGCCGCAAGCAGCCCTCGCCGCCGTCTCACCGCTTCCCAGCTCTCCCGAATCCGGCTCGCGCCCAATGCCAGCGACCGATCCAGCCAGGACCTGCCGGACCGCTCCCCCCGCAATCGCTCTTCTTCGCGCCGAATCGGGGCGCGTTCCTTTTGCCTTCGCTGTCTCCAGAGGTACCAGGCCAGCCCCACCCCGATAGCAGCCATGATTCCCCAAAGGAGAAAAGGCTTCCATCGCAGCAGGCTCGGGATCCATCGCCAAAAGCGCTCAAGCAGATTTCCCAGCATATCCAAGACCGACTGGAAGACCTGGATCAACCGCGCCAGGGATTCGCCCAAGAACTCGAAGAAGGGCAAATCCGCCAGCCGCAGCTCGATCCAAGGAGCCAACAGCGCCACGAGCAACACCAGCGGCGCGATGAAAAGCAAACTGAGGTAGGCCAAAATGCGGATTAGCAGGACGAAGGCCAATGCCACCGGACCCGCAAGGGTTCCGCTGGCCAGCCTTCCAAGGGCGCTTGCGCCCTCCACCAGGCCTGCCGCCGCCAGCGCTGGCCCCACGACCCACGCCAGCTGGAAGGCCAATTGGCTGCCGCCCCGCAAATATCCCAGGATCGAGGCCCTGGCGGTCATCAATGCCATCAACCCTGCAAATAGGAACAAAACGGCCGCAGGCGCCCATGGTTCCGCCAATGCAAGCGCCGTGACCGCCCCAAGCAGCAACATCATGACAGTCCCCCACTGGAAATGCCGAAGCACAACCTTAGGCCCGATCCAGAGCCCAGCGATGCCCACGCCTCGCAGCCAAACAAAGGCGGCCAGCATGAACACCAGCAAATCTGGAGGCAAGTAGCGATCCTGATCGGCAAGAGCACTTTGCATGTTGACCAACATATCCCCCCATGTCAGTGCCTTGCCCGGATATTGAAACAGCTTGAGGGCCAGCAAGAAGCTCAGCGGAAAGAACACCAGAAGCCCAATTCGCCGCCACAACGCCGGCATGGCGCGCAACAGGCTGATCCGCGCTGCGGCATAGATGGCGGCCAGCAGGCCGAATACAAGGCCAAAGGCTTGAAAGATCCCCAGCTCGCGCGCACGCGGCAAGAAATGCAGGCTCCAGGCTGCCAGCCAACTGGCATCCATGAGCAACAGGAGCAGGGCGCTGGATTCCCGCCAGGGGCGCCTGGCCGCTTGGCCTGGCGTTCCTTTCCTGCGCAGCTCACCGCTGCCGGTATCCATCATCTCAGCCCCTCACCTGATCCCGCCGGCAGAAGAACAAAGCTGACTTGCTTCCCCCCAAGTCCCCTGCACTCCTGGACTTTGGATCACCGTGCTATCGCGCCGATCGGGCGTCCATCCGCCGGATTCGCCGCCAGGCCTCGGCGACGGCCTGGATCTCCTTGCGCGTCTCGGGATAGGCTCCATAGCGGACTTTGAGGTAGGCCCGTGTAATGGTCCGGAGCTCAGCCTCTCCCGCCGGGAAGAGCTCGCGCAACTGGGGCAGGAACTCCAGGGGCGTGAGGGAAGGCTCGCGGGGGACACCCAACCGGGTACTCCGTTGGAGCAATTGCGCATAGATCCGCCGCACCCGCGCCGCAGCCAGCGCACGCGCCGCTGGGCTCAGCCTCGTCCCACCCCCCGTCGCCCCCGTGACGCCCTGCCACAGTGAACGAAGGAAGGCCCGGAAGCCAGTTTGCGTTTCCCTCATCTCGCCAGCGAGCGGATTCGGGCTGCTTTGCCAGACTCGCCGTCGTCGCAAAGCCAGGCCAACGCCAAGCGCCAGGGCCGCCAGAGCCAAAGCGATCAGCAGCGCGTTGAGCGCCGATGCTAGCGTCTGGCCCCAGGGCACCGGCTCCACGTCCGATATGAGGCTCTGCACGCCACCCCGGAGAACGGTCGGGTCAAGCAGGGTCTGGGGAAACTCCGGGGCCTCTTCCAGCATGGGCGAGATCCGGCTCCAGATCCACGCCAGGCCACGGAAAATCAACATCAGCAAAGGCTGCAGCAGGATCCCCACCACACCCACCAGCCAGGCAGCGATGAGGGCGAATATGGCCCCGATCAGCGCAGACAGGGGGGCGCCCACCAAAACGGCCAGTGCCAAGGAGACCGAGACCAGCGCGCCCGCGGCGATGACCACACTCCCGCCCCAGGTCCGGCTCAACGGCAAAGCCCGGCCGCCGCGCACACGGCTTTGTGCTGAGAGGCGCGCCGCGCCCATAGCCAGGAGCCCGGCGAGCAGGAAGGTGAGCATTTCGCCCGTGGGCAAGGCTCTCCCCAGGCTGGCACCAGCCAGGCCAATGCCCAGCAAGAGCAGCAGCCCGCGCTGGAACTCGCGCTGGACTCTACGCGGCCCTGCCCAGTGGCGTGCGAGCGTGATCCCCTGCATCCATAAGAGAATGACTGCGAGCGTGAGATAGAATGCCGGCCGCAATAGGAAGGTCAAATCCGCAAAATTGCGCAAGAAGCGCAGGGCCAGCCCGCCGGGTGCGGCCAGCGAGCCCGGGTACAACAGGATCCCTGCATGCAGATAGATCCATACCGCCAGGGTGCCCAAGAACAGGAAGCGCTCCGCAGAAGCGTTCAGCCGCAACGCCTCGACCAGCCGCTCCACGCCGAAGGCGCTCAGGCCAACGGCGAAAAAGAGCGCCCCGGCAATCACGAAACCGGCCGCTGCCTGCACCCCTGCAGCCATCACGTAGGCCGCCGACACCCAGCTCGCCGTCATGCCCAGCATCATGCAGGCCGTGAGGGCTTGCCAGCGTGCCCGATGCGGGCTTTGCGCTGATGCTTCCTGCGTAGAAGGATCCAGAAGGCTATTGCCCAGTGTGTGCTCAGCCTGCATGCAAGCCCCCTTCGGCCGGCTCAAGATCGGCCTCTTCAAACGGCCGGTGGATGCTCAAGATGCCCGGAACCTCCTGGGGCGATCGCTGGGCCAAGCTCAGCAGAGTGATCCGGCGGTTGTAGCGCTTAATCTCTGCCAACGTGTTCATCAGTTCGGGCGGCGTTACGGCCGTGACCACCATCAGGCTGGCACCATAGGGTACCTTCGGCATCTCCCGCAGCAGGAACGTCTCGAAGGGCGTCATGACCATCGGGGTGATGCCGGCCAGGGCTTCGAAAAGTCGGCCAAGCTGCTTGGGTGAACGGCTGGGGGCGATTTTCAAAGGCCGGTCGGCATGGGCCAAGCAGCCATTCGAGAGCAGCCCCACCTGATGCCCTTCCTGGATGGCGCGGTAGATCATGGTAGCGGCGGTGCTGATCACATGCTCCAGCAGCTCCGGGTAGACGCCTTCCCAATGGCGGTCGAATGTGCTCGTGTTCAGACAGACCATCGTCACCTGGGCAGTCGTGGGCTGGTAGATTTTCACCTGCAACTGACCCGTACGGGCGGTGGCCGGCCAGTGGATATCCCGGAAGCCGTCCTCCGGCCGGTATTCCCGGATGCCCATCGGCATGGTCGGATCCTCGAAGATCCGCCGCCGCGAGCGCACATCACCGTAGGGATCCTCTGCCGGAAGCTCGAGCCTCTCCATGGGAAGAAGGGGCGGGAAGACGGCCACATAATCATCCGAGGGGTCCTCGCGGGAAATCTCGTACATCCCGAACACATCCCCGCTCTCGAGCCGGGCGGGGCCCAGCCGGTAAAGACCGCGTTTGCGCAGCAAGAGGCGGTACTCCCGCCGAGCGGTCTCAAACCATCTCAGGGCGAACACATTCGTCAGCAAAGCTTGATCCGGTAGATGTGAGGGTGCCAGGACAGTCTCGTCCTCAGGGGCGACAGCCAGCGGCCAGGGGTCCTCCACCCGCAGCCAGGAGAGCGGGAGCGGCTTCTGGTTCTCGACCTCAATCTGGAGTGGGATCCGTTCTCCCGGAAAGCCGCGCCGGTAATGCAGGCGCCGGCGATAGGAGACGCCGTCCAGGGCATGCCGCCGCCACAAGGAGACCGCTCCGATCAGGATGCCCAGCGTTGCGGAAAATGTCGTCAGAAACGGCACCTGCAAGAGGGCGCCGAGCAGAAAGATGCCCGCCAGGAGGGGAAGCCAGCGCTCCGGCTCCATATTATTCCTCGACGGGGACCGGCACCGAGTTGACGATATCCGCCACCAGTTCTTCAGGGCTACGGCCCCGTAGTTGTGCCTGCGGGGAGATCATCAGCCGGTGCATCAGCACGTGAGGCGCCATGAACTTGACATCATCCGGCAAGACATATTCACGCCCCTGGATGGCGGCCCATGCCTGCGAGGCCTGGTAGAGCGCCAGCGTGGCCCGCGGGCTTGCGCCCAATTCGATCTCCCCATGTTGCCGGGTGGCGCGCGCCACCTCGACCACATAATTGCGAACCGAGGCCTCCACGCGGATCTCCTGGCGCGCCCGGATGAGCGCCAGAATCTCCTCGGGCGTGGTCACCGGCTCGAGTACCTCCAGCGGATCTTCCGTCCGGAACCGCTCCAGGATGGCGTTCTCCTCCTCGGCGCTGGGATAGCCAATTTGCACACATAGCAGAAAGCGGTCGATCTGGGCCTCGGGCAGCGGGAAGGTGCCCTCCAACTCGACCGGGTTCTGAGTGGCGAGCACCAAGAAGGGGCGCGGCTGGGGCCGGGTGATGCCGTCCACAGTGACCTGGCGCTCCTGCATCGCTTCCAGCAGGGCCGATTGGGTGCGCGGGGTCGCCCGGTTGATCTCATCCGCCAACAGAACCTGGCTCATCACAGGGCCGGGACGGAATTCGAACTCCTGTGTCTTCTGATTGAACCAATTCAAGCCGGTGACATCGGAGGGTAGCAAATCAGGCGTGAACTGGATCCGGCGGAAGCTGCAGCCGAGTGATCGCGCCAGTGCTCGCGCCATCGTGGTCTTCCCAATGCCAGGCACGTCTTCAATCAGAACATGACCCTCGCAAAGCACTGCGACCATCCCCAATTGGATTGGCTCGTCCCTGCCGACGATCACCCGCTGGACATTCTCCTGAAGCCGTCGCGCTACTCCTGCAATCCTTTCCAAGGCAAGCTCCATCTCGGCGATTCGGCATACACTATACCAGACGGCCAGGCAAGTTGTTCATCCGCTTTCCTCCTCCGATCCCGCACGTGTACACCCTCGCGGGCCTTATCGTTCGATTGGAATGTACCCATGTGGAGCACATCCCTCGCGTGGCTGAAGGACCGCAGCCGCTGGGCTATCCTGATAGCCGCCGTGGCGCTATTGGGCGCCGCCTGGACCGCAGTCTCCAGCGCCTCACCGCAGGAGACGGCCCAGGGGCGGATCCCCGGTCCTCGCCAGGGCTTCCTGGCCCCGGAATTCGAGCTCGAGTTGCTCGGCGGGGGGTCCTTCGTGCTCTCGGAGATGCGCGGCTCCCCCCTCACCCTCAACCTATGGGCTTCATGGTGCCCTCCTTGCCGCCGCGAGATGCCGGCGCTCGATGCGGTCTACGCCGAATACCAGGATCAGCATCTGCAGGTCGTGGGCGTGAACATGACAGCTCAGGATAGCGAGCGCGCCGCGATCGAGTTCGTGCGCGCCATGGGATTGCGCTTTCCCATCGCTCTGGATCGGGAGGGGCGTGTGGCGCGCCTTTACCAGATGCGGGCCCTCCCCACAACGTTCTTCATAGATACGCAGGGCGTGGTCCAGCGGGTCATCGTTGGCGGGCCAATGAGCGAACTCACGTTGCGCAGCGAGATCGAAGCCTTGCTCGCGGCGGTGGATTGAGATGCACCCTGTATTGCAAATCGGCCCGCTGGCGCTGCGGCTCCCCGGCCTCTTCCTGCTGCTGGGCGTATGGGCAACGGTGCTGCTTGCCGAGCGCAGAGCCCCACGCGAAGAGATCCTCTCAGGGGCGCTGAGCAATCTCATCTTCTACACGCTGCTCGCTGGGCTTGTGGGCGCCCGCCTGGGGCACGCGCTGCACTCCCTTCAGCTCTACTTCGAGAACCCCCTAGGCCTGCTGGCGCTCAGCCCAACCACGCTCTCCTTGCCAGAGGACCTGCTCGCAGCCGGTCTCACGGGCTAGATCTACCGGCATCGCGTGGGGCTTCCGCTCTGGCCGGCGCTGGACGCCCTGACCCCGGGCCTGGCCGCAGTGATGATCGCCATCGGTCTCGCCCATATCGCATCCGGCGACGCTTTCGGCTCTCCAGCCGATCTCCCCTGGGCCATTCAGCTCTGGGGTGCCCGCAGGCATCCCACCCAAATCTATGAAACCCTCGCCGCGGCGCTGATCTTCGCCAGCACCCTGCAAAGGCCCACGCCCTATCCATTCCCTGGATCCGCATTTCTACGCTTTGCAGCCATCACAGCCGCCGCCAGACTCTTCCTGGAGGCCTTCCGCGGCGACAGCCTCTTGATGTTGGGGGGCATCCGGACGATGCAGGTCGTCAGCCTGGCCGTGCTCATGCTCGCCCTCCTGGGAATGCATCTCCTGGCAACCAGGCCACAGGTGGCCGATTCCGGAGCCGGGTTGTAGGGGAACTGTAAGGGCCAACGACCTGGATCTCAGGCATACTGGGGAGGAAGCCTGGGGTGAACGCGCCTATCTGGCCGCGTGCCCCCATGCATCCGGCCTTCCACGGTACCCGGCAGGAGCTCGCGTGGCACCGATTGACCTTTCTTGGCTTGCGCATCATCTCACCGAATGGGGCGGCTTGGCCGCCACCCTTCCGCTCATGGCATGGCTCTCTCAGAAGCGCCGCAAAGGCCGCGGCCGACCCTCCTCCCTTGCCCCCAACCAGGAACCGGCAAGTTTCGAAGAGCTCAAGCGCGAGGTGGAGCGGCTGCGCTCGGTGCTGCTCATGACCGCCCACCTCAACGCCACCCTGAATTACGAGCGTGTGCTCGAGACCACGCTCGACCTGGCCAACAGCGCCCTGCAGGGCGACGGCGCCAGCAGTGCGGTGAGCGCGCTGATGCTCTTCTCAAACCACCACCTCTATATCGCCGCCGCGCGGGGCCTCCCCCATGCCGATTTGCGGGTCACCCTGCCGGGTGAACACGGAGTGCTTGGGCGCGCACTTGCCAAAGTGCAAACCCAGCTCTGCACCAACCCCACTGCCGACGAGGAGCTCCGGCGCTTCGCCGCGCTTCACAACACGCGCGTGGCGTTGTGCATCCCGCTGGTCGTGGGACTCGAGATGTACGGACTGCTGCTCTTCGCCCATCGGGATGAGAATTTCTTCAGCCGCGACCGGGTCGAATTACTTGAGGCCATCGCTCAACAGGCGATGATTGCGCTACAGAACGCCCGCCTCTACCGCGATTTGGAGCAGGAGAAAGAGCGCATCGCCGAAATCCAGGAGGAGGCCAGGCGCAAACTCGCGCGCGACTTGCACGATGGGCCTACCCAATCCATCGGCGCCATAGCCATGCGGGTCAACTTCGCCCGGCGATTGGTCCAGCGTGATCCCCAGCAGGCCGCCGAGGAGCTTTTCAAGATTGAAGAGCTGGCGCGCCGCACCACGAAGGAAATCCGTCAGATGCTCTTCACGCTCAGGCCCTTAGTACTCGAATCCGAGGGCCTGCTGAGCGCGCTGCATCAGCTTGCGGAGAAGATGAAGGAGAACCATAACCAGAACGTTATCATCGAGGCCAAGGAAGGCGTGGTCGATGACTTGGAGGTTGGGAAGCAGGGCGTGATCTTCTTCATCGTGGAGGAAGCAGTGACCAACGCCCGCAAGCACGCCCGGGCCAAGCACATCTGGATCCGGCTGGAGCGCCGGGGCGACCTGCTCTATCTGGAGATCCAGGACGATGGGGTGGGGTTCGATGTGGAGAAGGTCGAATCCAACTACAGTCAGCGCGGCAGTCTGGGCATGGTCAATCTGCATGAGCGCGCCGAGCTTGTGAATGGCATCTTGAAAATCGAGTCACAGCCAGGGCGCGGCACCCGTATCTCCGTGACGATCCCCATGACGATCGAGGCCGCTGAGCGCATGCATCGCGCCGGCTTCGCGGCCTAGACTGCGATTCCCTCCCTTGGCTCGATCCCCCCGGGAAAGGCTCACCACAGAAGGATGCCTTCGCTGAGATGCTGGGCAGGCGGCCCAGTATCTAATGCGCAGTACCTGCGCGCATCGCGCTCAGATTTCCAGCCCGTGCGCCGCGAGCAACTGCTCGTTCCCGAAAAGCTCCGCGGTCGGGCCGTCGGCCACGATCTGCCCTTCGTCGATCACAATCGTACGTGGGAAGAGCTCTGCCACCATGCGCATGTCGTGTGTCGCCACGAGCATCGTTTGAGGGAGATGCTGTAGCAATGAAATAAGCTCTCGTCGCCCGCGCGGGTCCAGTCCCGCCGTGGGTTCATC
This sequence comes from uncultured Anaerolineaceae bacterium, assembly GCA_964591485.1. GTDB lineage: Bacteria > Chloroflexota > Anaerolineae > Anaerolineales > E44-bin32 > E44-bin32. The sequence continues at coordinate 16,820 of CAZQDE010000004.1, forward strand.
AAGGACCAGGATCTCTGGATCCATCGCTAGCACCGTGGCAATAGCCACACGTCTCTTTTCCCCCATGCTCAGATGATGGGGGACTCGATCCTCAAAGCCCTCCATTCCCACGGCTGCCAATGCTTGGCCTACACGCCGGCGCACCTCGCTTTCTTCCATCCCAAGATGAACGGGCCCGAAGGCTACATCTTCAAACACACGGTGCGAGAAGAGCTGGTCGTCGGGATCCTGGAACACCAGCCCGACCTGCGCCCGAATCGCGGGTACGTTTTCATCGCGGATCGGTTTCCCGCAGACACACACCTCCCCCTCACCGCGCAAAATCCCGTTGAGATGCAGGATCAGCGTCGATTTCCCGGAACCATTCGGTCCAACGAGGGCTACCTTCTGACCAGGGGCGATATACAGGCTTACCCCACGCAGCGCCGGCGTGCCATCCGGATAGCGGTAATGCAGCTCCTTCACATCAATCGTATGGTGCATACCTCACCTGATCAGCATCAGCCCAACCGGCACGGCCAGCAGTACCCCCGCCATCAGGAGCGCCAGCCAATCGCCCCTTCCCATGTGGAATGCTTGCAGCATGCGCACCTGCCCGGCGTAACCTCGGGAGAGCATGGCTTCGTAGACGCGCTCGCTGCGCTCCAAGGACCGCAAGAAAAGGCTCCCGACCATCATCCCGGCCATCCGGCCCTGCCAAAGAAGGGATGGTCTGGAGGGGCCTGTGGCCTTCGGGCTGCGCGCCGAGCGAGCGCGCAGCATGCGCACGGCTTCGTCCGCCAATATAAAGATGTATCGATACATGAAGCCGATGATGCTCACAAGCGTCGCCGGAACGCGCAGCACAGACAGCGCCCAGAGAATCTCAGGGAGACGCGTTGTAGCGCTGAGCAGGATGCCCGCCTGAACGGCCAGCCACGTCCGCAAGAGGATGCTCAAGAATCGCACCAGACCCGGCGCGCTCACCCCCCATCCCACAACCGGCATGGTCCAAACGGTGGGACCAGGCATCAAGAAGGGAATAGGCAAGGCTGCCAGTATGAACGGCAGCGCTATAAAGGCTCTGCGGAAGGCGTAGAAAGGACCCAGGTTGGAACGCCATGCGAACGCCAGGGCCACAATTTGGAGCAGCCCAAAGGCCTCCCACTCTCCATCCGGCATGGCCACAGTTGTGAGAATATAGAGCAAAGCCACCACCAGCTTGACGCGGGGGTCAAGCCGGTGGATGGCGCTCTTTCGGGGACGATAGGCATCAGTCAGGTCGAAGTGCAATCACGACTCCCTTGCGTGCTCTCTCCGCACCGCGCCCCGGCCCATAAGCCAGGCGAGCGCGAAAACCACCAGAGTTCCTAGGAGCACGGCGAGGATCGTTGTCAGCACCTCATTGCGCACAAGGGGAAGCGTGTAATCCGGGAGCAGCTTGAAGGGGGGCTCAAGTGCAGACCTTAAGAAACCCTGCCGCTCTGCGACGAACTCCAGACCGTCAGGGCTGGCGGAAGCTAATGGAGAGAGAACCGCCACAACCAGCGCCAGGGAGAGTCCGCCCAGCGTGAAAGCTGCGCCCAGGCGTCCGGGCGCCTCCTCCCCGGCGCGTATCACCTCCGGTCGGGTGACCTCAAGGAGCCCCACGGCCCCCGTCGTAATGATGCCTTCGCCTAGGCCAATGAGTGCATGCACACCAGCCATGGCGGGCAGCGCCGCACGCAGCGGCGAGGTTCCAGACAAAGCCAGCTCAAATGCCGTGGCGATAGCGCCCACCATGACAGAGAGCCACGCGCCCGCGAAGGCCGCTGCGAGCCGACTTCTTGGGCCCTCTCCAATCAGCCGTCGCAGCGAGGCATAGCCCGCATAGCCTGCGAAAGCCGTGAAGACACCCATGTTCAGGATGTTCCATCCCATCGCCAGCAAACCCCCATCCTGGAAAAGCAACCCCTGCATTGCGATGACTGCGGTCATGATCAGCGTCGCCGCCCAAGGCCCCATAACTATCGCTGCCAGCGCGCCCCCCAAGAGATGGCCCGAGGTGCCCGCTGCGATGGGGAAATTGATCGCCTGCGCTGCGAAGATGAACGCCGCCAGCACGCCCATAAGGGGCACCTGACGCTCGCCCAACTGGAGACGCGTCTGCCGCAATGCGATCACGATGATCGCCAGTGCGATCGCCCAGCCGATGATCGAAACCACCGGTGAGAGAAAGCCGTCTGGGATGTGAAGTGGAGTGCCCGAGAGATGCATGGCTTTGACCTCCTAGCGCCTATTTTGCCTACCCGCCGCCTTTCGAGCACAAGCCGGGCAAAGGCCTTCCAACGTGAGATAGTGTTCGTCTAATACGTATCCTGTGGAATCGTAAACCCTGGCCGCCAGATGGCGAATGGCCTCGTTGTTAAGCGTCGAGGCCGCCCCGCAATTCCGGCAGACAATATGGCCGTGGGGATCCCCCGCATCGCGTAGCGCGAAGCGCTTCGGCTGGCCGCTCGGCGAAAGCAGATCAACCATGTCGGCCTTGTGCAGCGATTCCACCGTACGGTAGACGGTCGCCAGATTTAGACCTGGCAGGCGCGCGGAAGCCCGTTCAAAGACTTCCTGTGCGCTGATATGCCCTTGCATATGAGCGATCGTCTCGAGGATGATCGCCCGCTGAGCCGTGACGCGAAAGCCCTTTTCGCGCATGGCCTTGGCCAAGCGTTGGCCGCACGACATATGCAAACCCTCGCTCTTGCGAAGAATTGCAAATAGCATAGCTTGGATAATCGGTTTCGTCAAGACGGCATCACGCGCGCCCAAACGCGGGGAAGGGTCAAGTGATGGATGGAGGATGGGGATGAGTTCGCAGTGCGCCGGCCCGGCTCAGAAGCGATTGGGCTAAGGCCCCAGCGTCCGCAAGTAGCTCACCAGCTCCCAGATTTCGGCCTCACTAAGCAGAGTCCGCCAGGCTGGCATCTCGGAGTTGAAGGGCGGAAAGGTGCCCCCCTCAGCGATGCGCCAGTACAGGTAGCCATCGCTGAGCCCCTTCACGCGCCCAGGCGCGGAAAGATCCGCCGGGGCTGGATCCATGGCTTGGCCTGCGTGACCATCGCCTGCGCCCGCTTTGCCATGACACTGGCTGCATAGCGCCTGGTAGGCCTCGGTGCCCCTTCGGCGTGCGCCCGGGTCGTCCGGAAATGGGTTCTTCAAATCCCGGTACTCGGCCGGAGGTTCGCCGGGCTGGAGCGTGCCCGTGTCCACGATCACCGCCGGCCCCGGCGTACTTTCCGCAGCCTGACCGCAGGCCGCCAGCAAGAGCACTGTTAAGGCCAGGCAGAGCCATTGAGAAAGTTTCATCGGACCTTCCCTCATCGCGGCCGCCCAATCCTAGCCCAGTTTGCCCCCCGCGCCAACCCGATCTCCATTCCTATGGGTTTCCGACCTTCCATGCCGAGGCTCAATCGCGCTCGACTCTTGAAGCCTATCCCGCTTTGCATCCCGCGCAGGCCATCGCCGGCTACGACAGCTCTATCTGGGCGAAGGACTCCGTTCCCGCGTACCGCTGGAGGCGCCCTAGCGCACGCACGGACCTCAGATCAGGCCTTTGCGGGGCGCTGCTGAGCGCCCTCCTTGCATTTCCCCCAAGAAAATCGGGCAATTCAGATGGACATAAGGACAACCTACAAGCCAAAGGGGTGACTTTTCCCACTGTCGATATGCAGACCCTCCCGGCATCATCATAGGCGAGTTCCGATCCGATTGTGCGGGGGGTGTATCCACGTGAGGGGTCCCGGCGAGGCCGAACGTCCCCTGCGACTTCTTTCTGTCACCCAGGGCAACTGGGGGGAACGCATCGCTCAGAACATCGCAGACCACGCTCCGGCGGACTGGGTTGTTCTGACCTGGGCCGCGCCGCGCCTGATCCCTCCGATCGTCGACGACCCCGAGGACTTTCTCCCCTCCGAACTGCCACAGGCCGACCTTTTGCTGGCATTGGGTGATGTCCCCGGCTTCGCCCAATTGATCCCCGATATCGCCCGCCTGTGTGGCGCGCAGGCGGTGCTGGCACCCATCGACCGCAATTCGGCTATGCCGCCTGGGCTGGTATCCCAGGTGCGGACCTGGCTGGAGGAGATGGGTGTCGATTCGCTCTTTCCCAAACCCTTCTGCTCGCTGACCGAGACCCAGTGCAACCGCTCGCCGTTGGTCAAGACCTACGATATCCCGCTCATCGCCCGCTTCGCCCACCATTTCGGCCGGCCCACCTTCGAAGTCGCGGTGGAGGGCGATCGCATCGCCCAGGTCCGGGTGGTCCGCGACGCAGCTTGCGGTTGCGCCCGCCACGTCTCCCGGGGTCTGGCCGGCGAGCGCCTTGAAGATGCCGCCGAGCAGGCCGGCATGCTCCATCATCACTACCCTTGCCTAGCGAGCATGAACCAGGACGGTGATTACAGCGACACACTAATGCACGTTTCGGGGAACTTCCTGAAGGATGCCATCCAAGAAGAGGTTTCTAGTTACACCACTATTACGTATCTGCGCCCACACGGACGAAGCGATGACGAAGGAGAATGAAGCCATGGAAACGCTAACCCTTGACCTGCCATCCATGTATGCAGATCACCATGTCTTGCGCGTCAGGGATGCCCTGTCTGCTTTGAAAGGCGTTAAGGATGTCTATGCCAGCTCCGCATGGCAGCAGGTCATGATCTCCTATGATCCAAAGGCGCTTCAAGCGGGTGAGATCGAGGAGGCCCTTAAGTCCGCAGGATACCCTCCAGGCGAGGGAGGCCCGCCCATTCTTGTGGAGGCCTCAGCCATCAAACGCGATCCACAATGGCAGATCTTGGATTTGCGTATGACCAAAACCCAGCATGCCGATATAGAGATGTCGGGTGAGTTTCGGCGTTACTAGGATGCGAGGAGACCCATCATGCCCAAGAAAATGAGAACCCCCGAAGAACGAAGCCGGGACCAAGCCTCGATCGAGATGCTCACCTTCGCCGACGAGGCGGGCTTCGAAACCTCCTTTGCCCGCGCCGATGGCCTTGCACCCTGCCCGATCGGCAGCGATGGTCTCTGCTGCAAGGTCTGTAGCATGGGTCCCTGCCGGCTCGTCAAGGAGGGTCAAACTGGCATTTGCGGTGCCACTCGTGAGACCGTTGCGGCCCGCAATTTCGCCCGCATGGTCGCCGCGGGAGCGGCCGCTCACTCCGACCACGGGCGCGATCTCGCCTACACGCTGCTCGCCGCTGCAGAGGGCGAGGCGCCGGATTACAAGATCCGCGACACTTCCAAGCTCCGTGAGGTGGCCGGCTACCTGGGCGTGGCGACGGAAGGCAAGAGCATTGAAGATCTCGCCCGCGATGTGGCCCTTGCATCGCTGAACGAGTTCGGCAAGCCCGCAGGCGAGATCATTTACCTGAATCGAGCGCCGAAGAAGCGGCAGGAGGTCTGGCACAAGCTCGGTATCGCGCCACGCAATGTGGATCGCGAGATCGTCGAGACGCTGCACCGCACGCATATAGGCAACGATCAGGATGCCGAGCACATCCTTGATCATGCATTGCGCTGCGCCCTCGGGGACGGCTGGGGCGGCTCCATGCTGGCAACCGACCTCTCGGATATCCTCTTCGGCACGCCAGCCCCTCTTCTCGCGGAGTCCAACCTCGGCGTACTCCGGGACGATGAAGTCAACATCATCGTGCACGGGCACGAGCCCACGCTATCCGAGATGATTGTCGCCGCGGCCCAGGATCCCGAGCTCATCGAGTATGCCAAGAGCAAGGGCGCCAAGGGCATAACATTGGGCGGCATCTGCTGCACGGCAAACGAAACGTTGATGCGCCAAGGCGTCCCCCTGGTAGGCAACTTCCTTCAGCAAGAATTGGCCTTGCTCACTGGCGCGGTCGAGGCCATGGTCGTCGACATTCAGTGCATCATGCAGGGGATTGTGAAGCTCGCTGACCAGTTCCACACCGAGATCATCACCACTTCGCGCAAGGCCAAGATTACGGGCGCCACACATATCGAGTTCGAAGAGCATGCCGCCATGGAAACCGCCAAGGAAATTGTGCGGCGGGCTTGCGATCGCTTCCCCAAGCGGGGCGAAACCCGCATTCCGGACTACCGGAGCGAACTCGTCCCTGGGTTCTCGCACGAATACATCAACTACGCGCTTGGCGGCTATTACCGCGGCTCACTCCGGCCACTCAACGATGCCATTATGGCTGGGCGCATCCAAGGCGTAGTCGCCAATATCGGCTGCAATAATGCCCGCATCTGCCACGACGAGCTCCACCGCTACGTAGTCACTGAGTTCGTCAAGAACGATATCCTCGTTGTTGAAACCGGTTGTGGTGCCATCGCGAGCGCCAAGCAGGGTTACATGACCCCTGAAGCCGCGCTTGAGCACGCTGGCCCCGGCCTGCGCGAGGTCTGCGAGACCGTCGGCATCCCGCCTGTGCTCCATATGGGATCCTGCGTGGACAATTCACGTATCCTGACCGTCCTCGCTCAGATGGCCACCGAGGGTGGGTTGGGCAACGACATCAGCGACATCCCCGCCGTGGGCATGGCGCCCGAATGGATGAGCGAGAAGGCAATCTCGATCGCGACGTACTGCGTCGCTTCAGGCGCCTACGTCATCATGGGCCACCACAGCCCCGTTGCCGGGGTGGAAGAAGTCACCCGGCTCATCTCCGATGGCTGGGAGGCCAAAGTGGGCGGGCGCATGGAGTTCATCAGCGAGGCCGATGAGATCGTCCGCAGGGCAATCGCCCACATCCACAAGAAGCGCGAGGCGCTCGGCCTGCCCGAATACGACCCCTCCAAATGGGGCAAGAGCGGGGACTGGAGAATGCAACAGCTAATTGAACTTCCCTTGCCGGAGCGCATCGAAGCCGCCTACGGCAACATCGCCAACTAGGGAGAGAGAGCCATGTCACGCTACATCGCGACACGCGCTATCCGGGGGGCCAATGCCATCGTCGCCGAAGCGCAAGCCATGCTTGCCCGGGCGATCGAGGAGAAGGGTCCAGACACCCCGGTCGCCTTCCCGAATACCGCTTACTACCTGCCGGTCATCCTGGGCATGCTCGGCCATGAGGTCACCAAGCTAGCCGACCTCGAACCGGTCCTCGAGCACGCCAAGAAGTTGCTCCATCCCCTGCCCGATGGAAGGGCTTGGACCCCCTATCTAGGCGAAACGCTCGACTCGGGCATGGCGACGCTGCTCGCAGAGGAGACCATTGAAGCCATCCGCTTCGTCTACGGCGAGGAACCCCAGCCCTATCCCGGTCTTGAGCTCGCCGGGGCCACAGCTTTCACGAGTCCTGACAACGGCAAGGCTGCGCAAGCAGATGGACACCTGAATGGCCCCATTGACGACATCCAGCTCCGCTCCTGGGGCATCCAGCTCGTCGACGGCCGCATGCCCGGCTTCGCCGCCATCGTGGGCGCGGCCCGCTCGAATGAGGCTGCCGTCGCCATCGTGCGCGAATTGCAGCAGCGGAATATCCTCACCTTCCTGGTGGGCAACGTCAACGGACGCTCAATCATCGATCAGCTCGTAGAAGAGGGCGTCGAGATGGGCTACGATACGTACATCGTGCCCTTCAGTCGTGACACCATCGGTGCCATCTACCCGCTGGGCTTTGCCACGCGCTCGGCGCTTACCTTCGGCGGCATGAAGGGAGGGCAATGGCGCAAGATCCTGCTCTATAACAAGTTCCGCGTCTTTGCCTTTGTCCTCGCGCTGGGGGAAGTGGATGACCTCAAATACGCCACAGCCGCCGGGGCGATCTCTTACGGCTTCCCGGTGATCGCTGATACGGTGATACCCGAAATCCTGCCCACGGGGGTCACGCGCTACGAACACGTCATCTCCATGCCCTGGAACGAGATTGATGGCGAGACCGATCAAGAGAAGGCCGCCAAGCTCGTCCAGAAGGCCATCGAGGTGCGCGGTGTAAAGGTCAAGATCAGCGAAGTACCCGTGCCGGTTCCCTATGGCTCGGCCTTCGAGGGCGAGGTCGTCCGCCGCGCCGACATGCGGGTCGAATTCGGCGGCAAGAACAGCCGCGCCTTTGAGTATCTATTCATGACCAAGATGGACGAGATCGACGATGGCAAGATCGAGCTCATCGGCCCGGACTTTGAGGAGATCGAAGAAGGCGGCTCGATGGACCTGGGTATCCTCGTCAAGGTGGCCGGCCGCAAGATGGAGAGGGACTTCGAACCCGTCCTCGAGCGCCAGATTCACTACTTCATCAACGGCGCCTCAGGCATCCAGCACATCGGCCAGCGGGACATCACCTGGATCCGCATCAGCAAGACCGCCGCCGAGAAGGGATTCAATCTGAAGCACTTCGGCGACATCTTGCACGCCCGTTTCCACGAGGATTTCGGAACCATCGTCGATAAGGTCGAAGTAACCATCATCACTGATCCCGACTTGCATACCGAATGGCTTGAAAAGGCCCGCGTCGCCTACGAGGAGCGCAACGAGCGCATGGGCGCCATGACCGACGAGAGCGTGGAAGAGTTCTATTCCTGCACACTTTGCCAGTCCTTCGCGCCCGACCATGTCTGCATCGTCAGCCCACAGCGGCTTGGTCTTTGTGGTGCCTATAACTGGCTCGACTGCAAGGCTTCCTACCAGATCAATCCCACCGGCCCCAATCAGCCCATTGTCAAGGGCCAATGCTACGATCCCGTCAAGGGTTACTTTGATGGCGTAAATGCCTACGCCAAGCAAGCCTCGCATGGCAGCGTCGAGATGGTCGCCATGTACTCCATCATGGAGAACCCCATGACAGCCTGCGGCTGCTTCGAATGCATCGCCATGCTCATCCCCGAGGCCAACGGGATCATGATCGTCAGCCGGGAGGACACCAGCATGACACCCGCTGGCATGACCTTCTCAACCCTGGCGGGCATGGCTGGCGGGGGGTTGCAAACCCCCGGCGTCATGGGGCACGGCAAGTTCTACATCACCAGCCCCAAGTTCATCTCGGCCGACGGAGGCTTCAAGCGCGTGGTCTGGATGTCCTCGATCTTGAAGCAGCAGATGGCCGAACAACTCAAGCAGGTGGCCGAACGTGAGGGCGACCCGGACCTGATCGACAAGATCGCCGATGAGACGATCTGCACCGATGTGGAAGGCTTGCTCGCCTTCCTGAGCGAGAAGGGCCATCCGGCTCTCGAGATGGAGCCCATGATCTAGGCGGCGATAGTGGGATCAGGGATCGGTGGTTAGGGATCAGGCGCGGATTCTTGCGATGACACCCCCCACAAGGAACTCACCTGATCCCTGATCCCGGATCCCTGATCCCCTTTCATCCGCTTGTATCCGGAGGAAGCATCAATCATGAGCGTCGAAATCCCTAAAGAAAGCTGGACGGGCTCGGTGCGCGAAATCACCATCGGCGCCACCGCCGAGGAGGGTGGCACGCGCACCCACACCGTCACCATCGGGGGGGAGACCACCATGCCCTACCTGCACTTCGAGGGCTCAATTCCACACCACCCGGCGCTGGCGATCGAGATTGTAGACCGCAAGCCGGATGACTGGTCCCCCTTGCTGGAGAAGGTCTGGGGGGAGACCATGAATGACCCCGCGGCCTGGGCCAAGGCGGCGGAGGAGGCAGGCGCAGATATGATTTACCTGCAGCTCAGCCTCACCACAGCCGATGGCCAACCCAATACACCCGAGAACGCCCGCGCCGTGGTGCGCAAGGTGCTCGATGCCACCGGCATTCCCCTGGGGGTGGCTGGGCCCGGCCAGGCCGATGTGGATAACGAACTGCTTGTAGCGGTCGCCGAGGAGGCCAAGGGGGAGCGCATCTTGCTGGGAATCTGCGAGGAGGGCAACTACCGCACCATCGTCGCCACCGCTATGGCCAACGATCACCTGGTGCAGTCCAAGACCCCGATGGACGTGAATCTCTCCAAGCAGCTCGTGATCCTCATCAATGATATGGGCATGCCCTTGGAGCGCATCGTCATGGACCCCACGACGGGGGCCCTGGGCTATGGGATCGAATACGGCTACTCCGTCATGGAGCGACTGCGCATGGCCGCCCTCCAAGGCGACAAGATGACGCAGCAGCCCATGCTCGTCGACCCCGGCGCTGAGACCTGGAAAGTCAAGGAATCCAAGGTCGGCGAAGGAGTGCCCGAATCTTGGGGCGACTGGGAGCGCCGGGCTCTGGATTGGGAGGCGCTCACCGCCGCTGCCCTGGTTCATTCCGGCGCGGATTTGCTCATCCTGCGCCATCCCGAATCGGTCCGGCGAGTGCGCGGGCTCCTCAATGCCTTGATGAACCCCGAAACGGCAGCCTAGGCAAGGTGGAGGTCAACCATGGCGCTTTCTGGTCTTGAGATCTACAAACTCCTGCCGAAAACAAACTGCAAGGATTGCGGTTATCCCACCTGCCTGGCCTTCGCCATGAAGCTGGCTGCCAAGCAGGCGGAATTGAAGGATTGCCCCCACGTGAGCGAGGAGGCCGCCGCCAAGCTGGAGGCCGCCTCCGCACCGCCTATCCGGCTGGTAACCATCGAGGCCGAGGCGGGCAAGGTGGAAACCGGCAACGAGACCGTGCTGTTCCGCCACGAGAAGAAATTCTTCCATAAGCCGGGGCTCTTTGTGCGCGTGCGCGATAGTGAACCCGCGGATGCCATCCAGGAGATGGTCGCCGCCGCAGACGCCTACCACACGGATTATGTCGGCATCAGCCTCGTCTTGGACGGCTTCGCCATCGAAGCGGCTTCCGGCAACCCAGCCACCTTCAAGCAAGCAGTGGCAGCCGTTCGAGCGGCCTCGAAGAAACCCCTGATCCTCCTGGCCTCGGATCCTGAAACCGCCAAGGCCGGGCTGGAGGCCGCCGAGGGCACTCGTCCGCTGCTCTATGCAGCCGATGAGGGCAATTGGGAAGCCATGGCAGAAGTCGCCAAGAGCGCAGGCGTGCCGCTGACCGTCCGGGCCCCCGAGCTCGATACCCTCGCCGACCTGACGGAGAAGATCAAGGAGCGAGGCATCGAGGACATGGTCCTCGATCCGGAGCCCAAGGGCTACCTCGACTCACTTGAAACCTTCACCATCCTGCGTCGATTGGCGCTGAATAACTTCCGCTCCTTGGGCTATCCTCTGATTGGCTTCGCGGGCGGCAAAGAGGGGGTGGACGAGACCCTGCTCGCCGGGCAATACATCGCCAAGTACGCGGGCTTCATTGTGCTCGACAGCTTCGAGCCGGCCAGCCTCTATGCGCTGCTGGTGCTGCGTGAAAACATCTACACTGATCCGCAGAAACCCATTCAGGTGCAGCCCGGCATCTACGAAATCAACCAGCCCGATGGTGATGCCCCCTTGATGGTCACCACAAATTTCTCCATCACCTACTTCTCCGTCGCCAACGAGGTGGAGGGCTCCGGATGGCCAGGGTGGCTGCTCGTCGCCGACGCCGAGGGCATGAGCGTGCTCACGGCCTGGGCGGCCGGCAAGTTCGACGCCGAGCGCATCGCAAAGGACGTCAAGGCCTTCAATGTGGAGGAGAAGGTCAAGCACCGCAAGTTGATCATCCCAGGCCATGTCTCGGTGCTCTCCGGCGAACTGGAGGAGGAGCTCCCAGGCTGGGAGATTATGGTCGGCCCGCGGGAGGCGGTCGACATCGGCCCCTTCCTGAAGGCCATGTGGACGAACGGGAAATAGCATCCAGGCTTGGAGGGGAGGGCGGTTTGCAAACCGTCCTCCTCTCACGGGCTGCCCGGGGGGCACCTTCGGGCTCTCGCCCCAAAGCCTGCGATGCTCCGAGGCGGTCTTCTAGATCCCAGAGACGGTTAGGCAGTGGCGACACATACGATACGATTGCTACCGGCTGATATCCGCGTGGAAGTTCCCACCGGGACCCTGCTTTCCGAGGCCATCGCCCTGGGCGGACAAGAATTGAACCAGCCCTGCGGCGGCCAGGGACGCTGCGGCCGCTGCGCCGTGCTCGTTGAAGAGGGCACGGTTCGCCGACGCTCCACCATCCGCCTTTCTGCCGACGACATGGCAGCCGGCTGGGCGTTGGCCTGCCAGTCAGTGGTCGAAGGCGATGCGACCATCACCATCCCCGAGCAAGAGCGCGTCGAGCGGCGCCTCGTCACTGAGCACACAGCCCGTAAGATCGAAGTCCCCTTCGAGTACGATCCCGCCAAATCCCAGGCGGTGCAAACCTTTCAGTTGCGGCTGGACCCTCCCTCGCTGGATGACAACCTCGACGACCTCAGCCGCCTGCAGCGTGCACTCGGACGCCAGGGATACGCTCCGGTGGATATGCCTCTGGGGCTGCTCCGGCGCCTGGGACCGGTTCTGCGCGAGAGCGACTGGGCACCGCACATTCTGCTCGAGGCCCAGATGCCCGGCGGCGGACCGGCGCGCCTGATCGATCTCGCAAGCCAGCCCTTCGAGCCCACCGGCCTGGCCATCGACATTGGCACCACCACCGTCACCGCGTATCTGGTCGATCTGCTGACCGGGCAGGTGCGGGCTACGGCCGCCGAATACAACGGCCAGATCGCCCGCGGCGAAGATGTCATTTCGCGCATCATCTATGCCAGCAAGGGCGACGGGCTCCAGGAGCTGGGGCGTCTGATGAGAGAGACCCTCGCCACCCTGCTCGAACGCCTGAAACGCCGCACCGGCGTCCCGCCCGAAGCGATCCACAAGGCCACGGTGGTCGGCAACACGACCATGATCCATCTCTTCCTGGGCCTGCCACCCGAGTCGATCCGGCTGACCCCCTATATCCCTGCCGCCAACCAGCCGAAGCCCTACCTGGCCTCCGAGCTCGACCTGCCGCTTCACCCTCACGCCTCGGTCGACTGCCTGCCAGGGGTAGCATCCTATGTGGGCGCGGATATCACCGCCGGTGTTCTGGCCTCCAGCATGACGGACGACGATAGGCTGAGCCTCTTCATCGATGTGGGCACGAACGGGGAAACCGTGCTCGGCAGCCGCGATTGGCTGCTCACCTGCGCCTGCTCAGCCGGCCCGGCCTTCGAGGGCGCCGGCGTGGTCGATGGCATGCGCGCCACCGAGGGCGCCATTGAGGAGGTTTGGGTCCATTCGCAAACCTACGAGCCCACCTACCGCGTGATCGGCGGCGGGAAGCCACGCGGCCTCTGCGGTTCCGGGCTGATCTCGCTGCTGGCGGAGCTCTTCGTGACCGGAGTGATCGATCGAGGCGGGAACGTCAAGCTCAACCTGGACACGCCGCGTGTGCGTGAGGGCGAGCATGGCCCCGAGTACGTCGTAGCCTGGGCCGATGAAACCGCCACCGGCCGGGATATCGCCCTCACCAAGGTGGATGTCGAGAACCTCCTGCGTGCCAAGGCTGCCATCTACGCCGGGTATAGCGTGCTTGCGAATGGCGTGGGGGTCGATCTGGCCGATGTGCAGCAGGTGCTGATCGGGGGCGCGTTCGGTAAGTATATTAATGTCGAGAACGCGGTCAAAATCGGCCTACTTCCTGATCTGCCCTGGGATCGTTTCCACTTCCTCGGCAACACGGCCGTGCTTGGAGCATATTTGGCCCTGCTTTCCCAGGAAGCACGGCAGCGGGTGAAGGAAATCGCCGAGCGCATGACCTACGTTGAGCTCTCGGCGGATAACACCTTCTATGATGCCTTTATGGCAGCGCTCTTCCTGCCTCACACCGACATTGCCCGCTTCCCAAGCGTCGCCGAAACCTGGGAACGCCAGGGGACGGCTTCGCAGCCGACGGCCGCTACGAACATGAAAGAGCAATCAGATGGTTAAGTGCCTTGATGAGGTAGCTTTCGAGATAGGAGCTAGTTCGAGATGACGAAGACTATTGCCCTGGCGGGGAAAGGCGGCACCGGCAAGACCACCGTGTCGGCGCTCCTGATCCGGTCGCTGCTGGAGCGGGTCGGCGGTCCGATCCTGGCCATAGACGCCGATCCCTCCACCAACCTGCATCTGGCGCTGGGCCTGCCCATGCCCGCCACGGTGGGCGAAATTCGGGAAGCGATGGCCCAAGATACCACCTCCAGCAGCCCGGCGGGTGGCATGAGCCGCCTGGATTACCTCAAACACGAGATTCGCATGGTGCTGGAGGAGGGCGAGCAGATCGACCTGCTGGCCATGGGCCGGCCGGAGGGCCAGGGCTGCTACTGCGCCGCCAATCATCTGCTGCGAACCATCATCGACGATTACGCCCGCCATTACCCCTTCGTCGTGGTGGACAACGAGGCCGGCATGGAGCATATCAGCCGCCGAACAACCCGGGATGTCGACGTCTTGCTCGTCGTCAGCGATCCGACGCTGCGGGGCATCAAGGCGGCCGAAAGCATCATGCAGCTGGCCCGCGAATTGGAAATCAACGTCCATCGCATGCTCCTGATCTTGAACCGCGTGCAGGACGAGTTGCCCGCGCCGCTTCAGGAAGCCATCCAGAGCATCGATGGCGAGGTTGGCGCCATCATTCCCGCCGACCCCAAAGTCAACGAGCTCGACGCGCTTGGCGAACCGCTGATTCATCTCAACGGCCAATCCCCGGCCTATAAGGTCGTGGATGCGCTCACCGAGCGGATTCTCGCCTCGCTATAGCCTTGCCTCCCGCCCGTGGGGGCCGACGAGGAGTTGATCCATGTACAAGATCGGCGAAAATATCCATATCGTGTCACCTAAAGTCAAGGAGGCCTTGAAGGAACGCGACGGTGCTTTCTTCGTTGACCTGGCGCGCAAACAGAAGGAAGCCGGGGCGGATGCCATTGACCTCAACATCGGCCCCCGCAAGAAGGATGGCCCTGAAGTGGTGGAATTCCTGCTGGATTGCATGCAAGAGGCCGTCCCCGGGATGACGATATCCTTCGACACCACCAACCTGACCGCCATCGAAACCGGCCTCCAGCGCTGGGGCTCCAACGCCATCGTGAACAGCACCTCGGCCGAGCCCGAGCGCCTTGAAAACGTCCCGCCGGTCGCCGCCAATTATGGAGCCAAACTCATCGCTCTTTGCATGGAGAAGAGCGGCATCCCGGTCAGCGCCGATGCCCGCATCGCCATCGCCATGGAGAAGCTCATCCCCCGGGCGATAGAGGTGGGCATCCCGATGGAGAACCTGCTCATCGACCCCCTGATTCTCACCGTCTCGGGGTGTCAGGAGTATGTGCCGGAAGCGGTTGAGACGGTGCGTATGATCAAGATGGTCATGGACCCGCCGCCGATGACGGTCGTTGGGCTCTCGAACGTCTCCAACCAAGTACCACACGAGATGCGCCCGCTCATCAACCGCGTCTACATGGTGATGCTGATGGGCGCTGGTTTGGATGCCGCTATCCTGGATCCCTTGGACAAGGAACTGATGGACACCATCGCGGCCGTCGAGAAGCGGGACGAGAGTACACCAACAAAAGCGCTTTACTTAAAACTCCATGACGCCGTTGCGGCCATGGAAGAACTCCAACCCGATGAGGTCGACATGTCCGATCCGGAACAGGCTGCTATCTGGAAAACCGTTCAGATCCTGTTGAACAAAGTCATCTACACCGATTCCTATCTACAGTTCTAAGCGACGGGTCTCGCCGGGGGCGAGACCCCTTTCGCGTTGATCCCATACCCGCAGAATTCGGGACAAACAAAGGAGGGTCCACTGATGGCCAAAAAGGCCCAGCAACTCAGCGTGGAGGAGCTCTTGGCGAAAGCCAAGAAGCCCTCGGAGGACGCCATGGTGATGCACCCCTTCTACCGCGGCAAGGTGGAAGTGGCGCTCAAGTGCTGCGTCCGTGATTTCAACGATTTCGCCATCTGGTACACGCCCGGTGTGGCAGCCCCCTGCCGGGCAATCGCCGAGGATCCCGAACTGGTGTATGAGCACACTCATAAAGGTAACACCGTTGCCGTCGTATCCGATGGCACCCGCGTGCTCGGCCTGGGGGACATTGGGCCCAAGGCCGGCCTCCCGGTGATGGAAGGCAAGGCGCTGCTCTATAAGTATTTGGGGGGCGTGGATGCCTGGCCTATCATGCTGGACACGAAGGACCCAGACAAGATCATCGAAACCGTGCTGCTGATTCAACCCGGATTTGGCGGCGTGAACCTGGAGGACATTTCCCAGCCCAAATGCTTCCGGGTTCTCGACACGCTGCGCGAACGGGCCGAGATCCCGGTTTGGCACGACGACCAGCAAGGCACCGCCACGGTCACCTTGGCTGGCCTGAAGAATGCCCTCAAGATCGTGGGCAAGAAGCTAGAGGATGTGCAGATCACCTTCGTCGGCTCCGGCGCCTCCAATGTGGCCTGCGCCCGGCTGATCTTCGCTTCCGGCGCCACGCCCGGCCTGTGCCGTGTGGTCGACAGCAAGGGAATCTTGCACAAGGGCCGCAGCGACATCGAACTGCGCAAGGCCGAGTATGTCGACAAATGGAAGTTCTGCCAGATCACCAACGAGGAGGGGCGCCAGGGCGGGATCCCCGAGGCCCTGGAGGGCGCGGATGTGGTCATTGCCCTCTCCAAACCCGGCCCAGGCACGCTCCTGCCGGAGTGGATCGAGAAGATGGCAAAGGACCCCATTGTCTTCGCCTGCGCCAACCCCATCCCCGAGATCTGGCCCTGGGAGGCGAAGGAGGCGGGCGCGGCGGTGATCGCCACAGGCCGCTCCGATTTCCCCAATCAGGTCAATAACTCGCTCGGGTTCCCGGGTATCTTCCGCGGGACGCTGGACGTCCGCGCCTCGACCATCACCGATGAGATGTGCATCGCCGCGGCCGATGCCCTTGCCAGCATGGCCGAAGAGAAAGGCCTCGACCCGGACTATATCCTCCCCAACATGGATGAATGGCAGGTGTTCCCGCGCGAAGCCGCGGCGGTGGCAGTCAAGGCCGTCGAGCAGGGCCTCGCTCGCATTCCCATGACCTATGAGGAGGAGTTCCAGAACGCCGAGACCATCATCGCCCGCTCCCGCAAGCTCACCGAAACGATGATGGCCGAGGGCTTCATCGCCCCCTGCGATCAGTAAGTCGGAATAGGAGCAGGGCTTCTGGGTGGAGACCGTCCATGGCCATGATCACACCCGCGAACTAGTAGTCACCAAGCACGGGCACCAGCTCGAGCTCGATGCCAACACCTTCTTCGTCGAGCTCGATCTGGTGCCACAATCGCAGATTGTCGCTGACCTGGTGGAGCGCGATCCCCAGGGGCATATCATGGTGAACGCCCGCAGCCGCATCTCTATGGAGGGCCTCTTCGCCGCCGGAGACGTCACCGAGTCATCGTCGAGCGAGTCCTCATCGCCGTCGCCGAGGGCGCCGAAACGGCACTTATGGCCTACGAGTACCTGCTCGGCAAAGCCGACCAGCCTCGCACGCCGATAGGTTCGACCGGGCGAAGTTCATCCCCCGCCCCTGGTGATTTCCGGCACTATGGTCACCGGGGGCGGGAGGCTAGCATCTCGGATGAGAATTGCCTGAAAATTCTGTCGCCGCTGTGCCGGGCATGGCGGCGCCCTGGATGGAGTCAACCGGATGCAACCCCCCACCAATGTCACCACCCTCCCCGGGGCTAACGGCAAGGAAACCGCCGACAGCGTGCTGGTGATCGGCGGAGGCGTCGGTGGGATGCGCGCCGCCATCGATCTGGCGGAAGCCGGCATCCATGCCTACCTGCTGGAGTCCACCCCCTCACTGGGGGGACGTGTGGCCCAATTGGGTTTCATGTTCCCGACCCACGATTGCGTGCTCTGCCGTGGGACCTCCGATCACGGCTTCGGTTGCACCCGCCCCTCCATTACGCCTGCCCTGCTCGATCATAACCGTCACCCTAACGTTACCGTGCTCACCTCCTCTGATTTGGTAAGCTGCGAAGGAGAGGCCGGGGACTTCCGAGCCCGCATCCGCCAACGTCCGCAATATGTGGACCCGGCGCTTTGCACCAACTGCGGCCGCTGCGCGGAGGTTTGCCCCGAATCGCGTCTGAGCGACTTCCAGCTTCGCCTTAGCACCCGCAAGGCAATCGACAAGTCGGCACCACGCTCCGTCCCCAACGCCTTTTACCTTCTGGAGCCCACGGAACGCTGTGCGGATTGCGGTGCCTGCGTAGAGGTCTGCCCCACCCACGCCATCGACCTGAACGCCCAGCCTCGCGAGCTCGAGATCCATGTCGGCGCCGTGATCCTCGCCATGGGGTTCCAGCCCTTTGATCCGGTCGAAATGCCGGAACTTGGCTATGGCCGCATCCCCAATGTAATCACCTCGATGCAATACGAGCGTCTGGCCTCCCGCTCAGGCCCCACAGAGGGCATCGTACGGCGCATCTCTGATGGAGAAATCCCCCGGCGGATTGCCTGGCTGCAATGCGTAGGCTCACGCGATCAGCGCAACGCATATTGCTCCTCCATTTGCTGCATGTACGCCACGAAGGAGGCCATGCTCGCCAAACAGCGCATCCCCGAGGTCGAATGTGCCATCTTCACAATGGATGAGCGGGCCTTCAACAAAGAGTACAACCTCTACTACGAGCAAGCGCGCGATCTCTATGGTATCCACTACTATCGCTGTCGGATCTCGGGAGTGGAGGAGGACCCCGAGACCGGTGAGATCATTCTGCGATACCCCACGGGCCGCGCCCACGAGGAATCCGCGCCGGGGCAGGGTCCGATCCGCGAGGAGCGATTCGATCTCCTGGTCCTGGCGGTGGGCATCCGTCCGCCCTCGAAGGCGGTCGAAACCGCCCGTATCCTGGGCATCCAACTGAATCAGTTCGGCTTCTGCGAGACGGATAAATTCGCCCCGCTGGCCACCTCACGCCCTGGGATCTTCGTCTGCGGCGCCTTCGCCTCGCCCAAAGAGATTGCCGAGACCATTCTCGATGCCTCCGGCGCGGCGGCGGAGGCCATGCGCCTGCTGCGCGAGCATATCGGCGAGCGGCACTTCAGCCGGGCCCAGCCCTTTGTAAGCCAGGACGGCTTCACCGAGGAGCACAATGCTGCCGAGCCGCCTGCCATTGCGGTGGCACTCTGCGGTTGCGCCGGCGAGATCTCGGAGGTCATCGATCTGGATCGGGTCGCAGATGCAGCCGGCCGCCTTCCAGATGTGGTGGCCATCCAGCGGATGCCGCTGGCCTGTTTCCAGCCGGGCAGCACTCAGCTGCGCAGCTGGCTTGAATCCAGCGGTGCCAATCGCCTGGTCGTGGGCGCCTGCAGCCACCGCACACACGAGCCCTTCTTCCAGCGGCTCGTGGCCGAAGCGGGCCTGAATCCCTACTTTCTGGAGCTGGTCAACCTGCGCGAGCATTGCGCCTGGGTGCATGCCGATGACCCCGAAGGCGCCACCCATACCGCCATCGAACTGATCCGAATGGGCATTCATCGGGCCCGGCAATCACAGCCGATCCACAAGCTTGCGCGGCAACCCGCGCTGGCCGCCCTGGTTATCGGCGGTGGAGTCAGCGGCATGACGGCAGCCTTGGCCATCGCCGACGCCGGTTTCGATGTCCATCTGGTTGAGCGCCAGGGCGAGTTGGGCGGCAACCTACACCACATCTATTACGTCGCCGAGGGCGAAAATCCACAGCGACTCCTACGGGATCTCGTCAACCGCGTGGTCTCTCACGAGCGCATTCATCACTACCTGAATACCGAGGTTCAATCCCACACCGGCAGTGTGGGGGACTTTCGCGCTCGTCTGGTCACTCGCCGTCCCGAAGGGACCACCCTCGAGACGGAGATCCGCCACAGCGTCGTTATCCTGGCCACCGGCGCCAAGGAGGCCCGCGGCGGCGCTTATTGCCTCGGCAAGGATCCGCGTATCCTCCGCCAGACCGAGCTGGAAGAAGTGCTCACCCACCATCCCGAGCGCATCACCCAGATGAAATGCGTTGTGATGATTCAGTGCGTCAAACCCGAGGATGGGGTCGATTATTGCTCACGCATCTGCTGCACCAACACGCTGAAGAACGCGCTGCGATTGAAGATGCTCAACCCCGATTGCCAGGTGGTGATCCTCTACAAGAACATCATCACCTACGGCTTCCGCGAGCAGTACTATCTGGAGGCCCGGCGCCGAGGGGTGCTGTTCGTCCGCTACACAGAGGACCAGCCGCCCGATGTGCGCCTGCAGATGAGCGGGGCGCGCGAGAAGCTGACCGTATCTGTCCCGGAGCACATCTTTGGCCGGACGCTCGAATTTGAGCCTGACCTGCTGGCCTTGAGCATGCCTATCGTGCCCTCGCGCGGAACGCGTGCGCTGGCGGAGATGCTCAACCTGCCACTCTCCCGCGAAGGTTTCTTCCTCGAGACCCACCTGAAGATGCGCCCTATGGAGTTCCACGACGAGGGCATCTATCTTGCCGGCATGGCGCACTACCCCAAGTTCATCGAGGAATCTATCACCCACGCCCTGGCCTGTGCCGGGCGGGCCATCACGGTGCTGAGCCGACCCCAGCTGCACTTCGGCGGCGTGGTCGCGGAGGTCGATGCCAGCCGCTGCACCGGCTGCCTGACCTGCGTGCGCACCTGCCCCTTCGGGATCCCCGAGATGCGCTACGATCAATCCGGCGTCGGCGGCCTGGGAGGTGCTGCCTGGATCGATCCCGCCCGCTGCCAAGGCTGTGGCACCTGCACCGCAGAATGCCCTGCGAAAGCGATACAGCTCCGGCATTACCGGGATGAACAGATTCGCATCGGGCTCGGTACTTGGGCCCAGCATACGGAGGCCGCGCATGGCTGAAACGGCTCACGCAGACAGCAACGGTCGCTTCCATGCCTCCTTAGAGGAGACCCTTTGCGATGGCCGCGGGCTTTGCTTCCCGGTCTGCAAACATGGTGCCTTGCTCACCGTGCCGGGTGAACGCATGCCCTTGGTGGACGCATATGACTGCACGGGTTGCGGCGACTGCGTGACTACTTGTCCCACCGGGGCACTGCAAATCCAATCCAGGATCCGGGTATGACCGACCCATCCAAGTTTTCCCCCGAAATCACCCTCTTCACATGTATCTATTGTGGCTACATGGCCGCCGATACGGCTGGCGCGCTGCGCCAGAGCTACCCCGCAAACGTGAAGATCGTCCGTCTCCCTTGCACCGGCAAGGCCGATGTTCAATACTTGCTGGACGCCTTCGAAGAGGGCGCCGATGGCGTCATGATCGTTGCCTGCAGCTTGGGCAATTGCCATCATGAGCATGGCAACGAACGCGCCACCGCCCGTGTCGAACGCACCAAGGCGCTGCTCGCCTCCATCGGCCTTGAGCCGGAGCGTCTTGCCATATACTATGTATCGGGCGGGATGGGCGCGACCTTCGCCGAGAACATCCGGGCGATGACCGCGCAACTGCAGGAACTCGGGCCCAGCCCGCTGAAAGTTCCCGCCCAAAAGGCCTAGTACGACATTCACCGACGCCTATGCGGCCTGAGCTGAAGCGCTCCATGGTGGCCGCGGCTCAATAGTCCAGTTCTCTCCCCAGGATCATCAAGGAGAGTGCGAAGACTCTGCCAGCTTCTTCCAGCTGCTTCTCGTCAATCCGGTCGGGAGTGTCCTCCCTAGTTGCGGAGATCGTCTCCCACCCTGCCCGTGAGATGATGATGCGCGGAACCTGCTCGCCGCTCTCAAGCCCGCTGCCATCCCGGAATAGCCTCCCCACATCCATACTCTCGCGCACCAGACTCACGGAAACACCTTGACGAGCTGCTGCGCGCTCGAAGAGCTGCGCCAGGCGCAGGCTTCCAAATGACTTCACCTCCAGATCCGAGCCACCCGAGCCAACGGCCCGCACTTCGATTACACCTTTGAGATCATAGAACCGGTCGAAACCATGCTTCGAGACGAGAAACTGCCCAACATCCTCCGCCGAAACCTGGCCACCACCCTCCCAGCCCTCACCGCTATAGGCGACGAAGAGAAAGGTGCGGTAAGGTTGGTATCCCGTTTCCTGGAGTGCGCGGATGGCCTCCAGCATCACGGCCACACCGCTGGCATTGTCGCTGGCGCATGGAAGCGATTGCTGCCCCAGGGGAGCAGGCGGGCAGTCATATTTGGCCAACACCACAAACAGCTCTTGGTCCATGCCCTCGTATTCGTTGCTCACTACGCCCTGAAGATGGCCAATGACGTTCATAGTGGGAACGTTCTCATGATTCACACCTTGGATATCGATAACCGCCTCAACGCCAAGGTCAATCTCAAGTCTTTCCTCCTCTCCGAGCTCCAGGAAGGCCTGGCGCAATTCCCGCACCGTCTTCCCAGCGGGTTCCAGCAGTCGATTGGCCACCACCTCACTCACCCATAGAGCTGGCGCCTCTCTCCCCCCTGCCGGGAATGGAGAAAGTGCATAATGCTGTTGCAGGACCTCCGGCGATGCGGCGATGACCAGCGCGCCGCCATGAGGGATCTGGTCCAGATAGAACATATCCTCTTCAAAGACCAGCAGGATTTGATCGCGGAAATCCAAATCTTCCAGGTCATAATAGCGGTAGCCGAGCTGAGTATAGGAACGCACCCTTCCGAGGCCCAGGAATCGAAACGGTGCCGCAGCGTGTCCGGCGATGGTGTTCCTGCTTGGATAGACGTTGAAATCTTCTTGAAATCGCAACGGCTCCCCGCCGTCATTCAATTGGAGAACAGGTTGGGCTGCCAGCACTTGAAAATCCCGCCGGCGCGGCTGAAAATAGGTGAAGGTTTCACCCGCGGGTTGCAGCCCAAGACGTTCGAAGCTCTCGGCGATCCATTCCGCCGCAACCTGCAGGCCCAAGGTTCCGAGGTTGCGTCCTTCCGCCGCGGGCGCCGTCAAAGCCTCGATATCGACCTTTGCCGCCTTTCCCTCGAAGGTACGGGCATTCTGCTGATAGGCCACGATCGATCCGGTGCTCCCCTGGATCCAGAAGATCGCCGCCACCAGCCCTGCAGCCAACGCCAAGGTATAGCGATTGAGTATCCGCATCACATGGACCCCAACCTGATCAATCAACTTTCGAATACCCTCTCCGAAAAGATTGAACGCAAGGATCGCACCGAAGAACGCCAGTCCGGGATAGAGACCCATCCATGGGTAGCCCCTCGCATATGTGCGCACATTGCTCAGAAGCGACCCCCACTCGGGTACATCCGAATAATGAAATAGAGGCGCCATCCACTCCAGCTCAGCGAAGATCCCGCCCCCGATGAAAATGCCCACAAAACCCAGCTCCCCCAAGAGCATGAGCGCGGCGCCCATTTCGATCGTCGTGATCGAAACCAGCGAAGGCAACAGGTTGGGCCAGATGTGCCGCGTGATGATCCCGATGGAGGAAGTTCCGACCGCCGCAGCGCTCTCGACAAATTCCGCCGGCCTAAGGCGCATTACTTCCGCCCGCACAAATTGTATGATCTCCCCCCATCCCACCAGGCTCAGGGCCAGGATGAAAGGGGGCATCCCATTTCGAATATTGAAGGCCAGGATAAGCACCATGGCCAGGAGCAGGGCCGGGAAAGCCGCCAGCACCTCCACCAGCGCCAAGGCCAAGCGGTCAATCCAGCTCCCGCTCCACCATCCTGCCAACGCGCCCAGGGCCGTTCCAAGCACCAGCCTTCCCAGCACCGACAGGGCGGCGAGCAGCATGGTTTGACGCGCTCCGGCCATAATGAGGCTCATGAGGTCCCGTCCCAAGAGATCGGTCCCCAATGGGTAAGTCTCACTTGGCGGAAAAGGAGGCACAGAAAACTCTCCATTCCCCAAGACGAGACCCCTAGTGGTATAGGGGGAATGTGGGGTTAAGGAGGCCCCAAAGAGCACTAGGAAGATGAGCCCCAGCACAAGCAGCCCCCCCAGCATCAACCCTGGGTTGCCCAAGGTGGCTCGGGCCCACAGTCGGCGCGGCATGCGTCTAGTCTCATCAAGCTCCTCCAGGCGCATGCCCTTGGCGAGTTCGGCCAAGGGTGGCAATCCGTCTTCGTCTCGCCCTCGTGCGATCAGGTGTCCCAGCCTCGAGCGCCTCACGATTCCCCATATTGCTTCCGGGATCTCTCTCAGAGCATCGCCAATGCGACCACGGGCGCGCCGAACATCCGCACTTCCCTGGCCCCGCAAACGAGGGTCACAAAGCCCGTAGCTTGCCTCCAAGAGCAAGTTCACCAGCAGGAAGGCCGCCACTAGGCAGAGCAGCATCCCAGCCGCGAAATCAGCCTCATTCGTCGCGATGGCCTTCAGCAGGTAGAAGCCCAGGCCCTGCCAGCCGAAGAAGTACTCAACCACCGGGAGGCTGATGAGCGAATAGCGCAAAGCCACGCCGATAGTTGTCAGAACCGGCACGGCGGCGTTGCGCATCACATGCTTCCCAAGGATCCAGGCCGGTGTCAGGCCCTTGCTGTGGGCGGTGCGTATGTACTCCTGATCAAGGATTTCTGCGAAGCAGACATTCGCAACGCGAGCAATCTGTGCCAGCGGACGCGCTGCCAATACCAGTATGGGGAGCACTAGATGGGCATCCCACCCCATTCCGCCTACAGGAAGGACCGTTCGCCCTGTGGCTTGGGTCAGTCGGATGACCAGCATCTGCAACAGCAGCGCTACGAAAAAACTGGGAAGCGACATTCCTATCGAGGAGAGCAAAACGATGGGAAGAGACCAGAGAGCCCTCCTCCCTCGCGCGCTCCATAACCCCAGAGGCAGACCCAAAAGCGCAGCCAGCGCCAGGGCGCCAAATAGCAGCGCAAAGCTGCGCCCCACAATCTCAGGAAGAATCTCCAGAACAGGCCTGGGCAGACGTGAGAAGCCATATTCGCCCGTCTCACCCAGATCGCCATGGGAGAGACGCAGCACATACGCCCCTGTGCGCTCTATGGCGGAAGCTGCGGCCGCATCGAAGGGCTGTCCACTTGCCATCCCCAACCCAAAGAAGGTCAGCCAGAGGACCGCCAGGCAGGTCAGGATGACCATGCTCGCCCGGCCCGTGAGCAGACCGAGCCATCTCCGGATGGCCGCCGCCTTTACTAGCGTTCTTGTCTGTGGCGGCCGGGGGGCCTGCCCTGGAATCGCAGGGATGATCGCCTCGGTGGGCTGAATACCTGGGGATGTGTGTCCGCGGGGTTCCACTCGGATGAGCCGACGGAATCGCGCTACCGGGTCTTCTTCTGTGGTTTCGGGATGGCTTGGCATGACGGCGCTCGATTCACGTTTGACTCCTATGCATGCGCAACTCCAGTCTCGAGAATGCGACTTCCGAGGCACAGGGCGCTATGGGTCATAGGATATACCAATCTGCGCGCCCGTTCGGGTTTCGCTCCAGCACATGCTCGGGACCTGGCATCCTCTTGCGCCTGGCTTGCCCAATCGGGAGCCAATTGGCACTATCATTAATGGGCTATTTCGGGAATAATGATAGTACCAATGACCTTACTGGACCCAAGGATACACGGACGATGATGAGGATCCCACTCGACCGGGAAAGCGAAATCCCGCTCTATCGGCAGATCCAGCGATTCCTGGCTGAGCAGATTCAAGCCGGCTCGCTGTCTCCCGACACACGTCTGCCCGCGACCAGGGAGCTCGCCGCGGCATTGGGGGTCGGCCGCATCACCGTCGCCAATGCCTACGCCGAGTTGCAGGCCGATGGCCTGATCTATACACGCCCTGGCAGTGGCACATTCGTGGCATCCCCACTCATACCCTTGGGCTCGCGAAACGCAAAACAAGCCACGCTCACCGATTGGCCACTCTGGCAGCAGAGCCTCCTGGCGCGAACATGGCACCCTGCATACCAGCACCTGCGCGAGATACTCTCTGAGATCGACCATCCGGATCCGATATCCTTCGCTGCCGGGCTAGGCGCTCCAGAGTTCTTCCCGGCGGAGGAATTCAGGAAATCACTGAACGCCGCAATGCGCCGTGAGGGCCAGGCCTGCTTCGATTATGGCGATCGTGCTGGCTACCCCCCGCTCCGCGAGGATGTGGCGCGCATACTCAGCAACCAGGGCATCCCTAGCTCACCCGACGAGGTGCTCATTACGAATGGCTCCCAGCAGGCCATCAGCCTTGTCGCCCGATTGCTGATCAGGCCCGGCGATGCCGTGCTGGTGGAAAGCCCGACCTACATCAACGCCATCGACCTCTTCCGCTCGATGGATATTCGCGTCATCGGCATTCCCATGGATGAGCAGGGCATGGATCTCCATGCCGCGGAGGAGGCGCTCAGCGTGCATCGCCCCCGCCTGATTTACACCATGCCAACATTTCAAAACCCCACGGGGATCTGCATGAGTGGGCATCGTCGTCGGCAATTGATCGAATTGGCTCACCGCTTCCAGGTGCCTATTCTGGAGGATGATTGCTTCGGGGATCTGCGTTACGAGGGTCCTGCGCTGCCAGCGCTGAAGGCACTCGACCCTGATGGCTATGTGATCTACGTTAACACGTTTTCGAAAATCCTTATGCCCGGATTGAGAATTGGCTACCTGGTCGCCTCTGGCCCGGTATATAGCCGACTACTTGACTGCAAGAATGTCCTCGACCTTGCCACCAGCCAGCCCATCCAGCGGGGTCTACAGGCCTACATCTCTGTCGGCCGCTATCAGACCCATCTGCGCCGCGCCTGCCGCGTATACCGCCAGCGCCGCGATGCCGCTCTGGAGGCACTCGCTTCCCATATGCCCACGGGCGTGCGTTGGCTTGTCCCGAGGGGAGGGCTTTTCCTTTGGCTTGAGCTTCCAGATCCTTGGAGCGCCGATGACCTCTTTCCAGTCGCCGCTGCAGAGGGGGTGGTCTTTGCGCCCGGTTCTCACTTCTTCCCCGCCGAACGCAGCCAGCCCTGTCTGCGGCTCAATTTCGTGATCCATCCACCAGAGCGCGCTCGCGAAGGGATAAAGCGACTGGGGATCGCCATGCACAAGTGGATGCAAGGGTTGCGACCTTCGCATCGCGAAATGCCCGACCGGCGCGTTGCGGTCTGAGAAAACGTTGTGAGGTGCGATATGCTGACCTTCCGAGATGTTGCGGTCGATTCGGCCCACCGGGCGGCCATGATGGAGGAGGCGGAACGCGAACGTCTGATCCGTGCGCTGGAAAACGAGCGCCGCGGCACGCGGCCGATCGGCTTGCGCCTCCGCCTCTATATCGCAAGCCGCTTGCTCGCCTGGGGCTGGGCACTGATACGGCAAGCCGAGGTTCAGGGCGTGCTGATCGCGTTAGGCACGCAGAACGGCCGCAGCGCATACTAGCGCAAGCCATGGTTTGCGATTGTCTGGACCACTGGGCCGAGTGAACCTTAGCGAGCCTTGCTATGTAGATTCATTGCACGAGCTGCGGCCATATTGCCGCTCGCGTGCCCATTTCCCGGGCACACCCGTTCGCTAAACGCGGAAAGGATCCTCCGATGACCACGCCATCACGAGGTGAAAGGTTGCGAACGCTGATCGAAGACACCCGCAAGGTGTTGCTCGAGGTGTGGGAAGGACTCCCACCAGTGCAGCAGGAAGCTCGCGGCGAGATCGACCACTGGGCGCCAAAGGATCACCTCGCCCACGTCGCATTTTGGGATGCCCGAACCCTCGCTCGCCTGAAGCATATCCTCGGCGGGCCGGCGCCTGAAGCCTTGGAAGAGCATTTCCAGGAAACCAACGAGCGAGTCTTCCGTGAGCATGCAACTCGCCCTGCGTCTGAGATCATCTCCTGGCTCGAAACGGTTTACGAAGACCTGCTCACGGCACTCGACCGGCTTCCAGACGAGACACTCGAGGATCGCCAGCGCTTTCCCTGGACCGCAGGCCGGCCCCTCTGGCAGAGCCTGGTTTTCACGCCTGTGTACCATGCCATCCATCACGTCTGCGATGTGCTGGCCGATCAGGCAAAGATCGAGGAGGCCAGAGCACTCCAGGAGGAGTACGCCGAGC
This sequence comes from uncultured Anaerolineaceae bacterium, assembly GCA_964591485.1. Lineage (GTDB taxonomy): Bacteria > Chloroflexota > Anaerolineae > Anaerolineales > E44-bin32 > E44-bin32. The sequence continues at coordinate 44,642 of CAZQDE010000004.1, forward strand.
GGATGGCCGCCCTCGATCCAGCGTCATCCTGGCAGGGCACGGTGGAGTACAATCTGGCCTGTTTCTATGCCCTCCACAACCTGCCACAAGCAGCGCTTGACTGCCTCGCCTCAGCCTTTGCCCAGAACCCAGACCTGATCGATTGGTCGAAGCAAGACCCCGACTTGGATTCGCTGCGGAGTCACCCGACCTTCCAGGCTCTCATAGAAGGATGAGAAATCCAGTCCTCGGTCCAAACCGCCCAGGCTGCTTTTATTGCCAAAGGACCAAGAAAGTCGGAGCGCCATGCGCGGCGCCCCGGCGTGATTTTTTCGGGGCTTCAATAGACGCGAGGCCTTGGGCAGCGTCCGCCTCGGCCGGCGCTCAGCCGCAACCACCTCCTAGCGGCCCCCGCTTAATCTCCAGTTTCAAGCGCGGCTTATATTCGAGTTCGTATGCGTGCGGATCGGGTTCGGCAGCGGGCTAGTTGTCACCCAGCGCGGCATCGAAGGCATATTGCAGCTCTTCCTGGCTCGCAGCGCCCCTGAAATGAATGCGCATATCTTCTCCCGCGAAGATTCCGCCCCCCATGAAAATGCCCACGAAACCCAGCTCCCCCAAGAGCATGAGCACGGCGCCTATTTCGATCGCCGTAATCTAAACCAGCGAAGGCAACAGGTTGGGCCAGATGTGCCGCGTGATGATCCCGATGGAGGAAGTTCCGACCGCCGCAGCGCTCTCGGCAAATTCCGCCGGCCTAAGGCGCATTACTTCCGCCCGTACTAATTGCATGATCTTCCTCTATCCCACCAGGCTCAGGGCCAGGATGAAAGAGAGCATCTCATTCCGAACTTGGATGCGCGCATAGGTTCCATCAACATGGAATTCTCGATAGCCTGCCCAGACCAGCCTAAGACTCCGAGTCCATTAACTCAGCCTTGCGTACCCATTGATCCCGCATGACCGCCCGAAGCAGATCGAGGGCCTCGATCAAACGGCGATCGGCCAGCCGGTAAACGACCGATGTGCCCTCACGCGTGGCCGTCACAAGACCTCGCTCCCGAAGAATCTTCAAGTGCCGGGAGATGGTCGGCTGGGTTGCAGCCAGGGTCTTGGTCAATTCGGTCACGTTCTTGGGACCCGCGTCGAGTGCGTACAGGATCAGCAATCGGCGGGCATCGGCGAGCGCGAAGCAGAAATCTGCATGCAGGCGGGTGACCTCCTCGGCCAGTTGTGGGTTATGCATGTCTATTCACCTATCCTTATATAGATATATTGCCGATCGTGACAATTATCACAAGCTTTGGCTGCACAGCCTAGGAAAAGGTGTCATCTCTCTTAGCGACAGATGTCATCCGGTGTCTTACAGCCAATCCCGGCGCCGGCTGATGCGATGGCAGAGTGCCTTAATTCGAGGTAGCATGGGCCTGGCTGCCACCGTCAGACCATGGCTTTCGGCAGCCAGCAGCGGAGAGCTTGGATGCCACCGTCACTGGCTCTTGGATGGATATCACAGAAGGCGCGAGCCCGCCTTGGGCTCATTCTCCTGCTGCTATGTTGCAGCAGCCTGCTTGCTTCTACCCCCACGCCCCATCCCGTGGTGAGCTTCGATCCGCCTCTCACGGTCAACGAATTCCCTCGCCAGCTCAGCTTCCACACGACTGCCCGCAGCCAAGGCGCCCCGATTACGGAGGCCTGGCTGCTTTTCTACCCGCGTGACGAAATGACCACACCTGTGGTCGAGCGGGTTCAATTGGAGGTACAAGCTGGCGAGATCGTCGGGCTCAGCTACACCTGGGAAACGGAGGATCGCCTGGTCGTTCCCGGTATGCCGATCGTATATTGGTGGGAAGTCGAGGACTCCTTGGGACGAAGGGCGAGGAGCGACGAGCACACCCTCCGCTATGAAGACACACGCTTCAACTGGCAGGTCTACGAGACCGAAGCTCTCTCACTCTGGCTGCATGACCAGCCCGAGAGCCTCGGTGAGTATGCCTTCACCCTCGCGCAGGAAGCGCTCCAGGCCCAATCCGAACTCTACGGAACCTCCCTACGATTCCCCATCCGCATTCTGCTCTACAACAGCTTCCAGGAATTCGCCGAGTACCATGCCCGGGTCTCTGAAAACGTTGGCGGCGAGGCCTACACCGGATTCGGGATCACAGCCCAGATCTTGCCCTCCGAATCCTACCGCCAATCGTGGCTCCCGCAGGTCATTCCACATGAGATCTCGCACCTGTATTTCCGCCAGCTGACCTTTCACCCTGCCGGCCAAGAGCCTCCTAGCTGGCTGAACGAGGGCCTATCGGTCTACAACGAGCAGGCCGATCAGAGCCACATGATGCAGATCGCCCTGGCCGTCGCCGCGGATGGCCGGCTCCGGCCGCTGACCGCCTTGAGCGGCAGCTTCGGCCCCTATGATCCGGAAGGCTTCTACCAAGCCTACGCGGAGAGCTATAGCGCCGTAGTCTTCCTGCTCGAAACCTATGGCGCCCAGGCGCTCGCCGATCTGATCCAGGCCTATGGGCAAGGACTCAGCACCGACGAGGCCTTTAAGGCTGCCCTGGGCATGGATCTGGGCGCCTTCCAGAATGCGTGGGCGGAATGGCTCGGCGCAGCCCAGCCCTTCGCGCCAACCCCCACCGCGCTGGTCTGGCCCACCCCGGGATTGCCACCGACGCGAACCCCGACCTCGGTCGCGGCCCAGCCGACGCCCACGCCGAAGGCGCCCCCCCTGCCTTCCACTCCAGACAAGGACGAACCGCAGTTTGCCTCGGGGATCCGTCTGCCTTGTCTGGCCGGTGCCATCCCGGTGGCCATGATCGCAACCGGGGCTTACGGCCTGGGCAAACGGCGCCTGCACTATCCTCGGCGACGCGACTGAGGCACTTCCGGCCAGTGTGCACCAAGCCAGCGAGCTGCGGGTTCAGATCTCCGCCAGCCAATAGCCACGCTAGCCTGAGTCCAATACAAGTCACTTGGCTTGTCAGACGCCCTTACAAGTGATATAAATTGTATCGGGCTGGCCTTCAGATGGAGAACAGATGCAGATTGAGGCCGAGCGGCTGTATGCCGTATTAACGGGCGACGTGATCGGATCCTCCCGCCTGGGCGAGGCCCCTCGCCGCAATCTCCACGAGGCGCTGCAGTTCGCGGGCCGGGATCTCCGCAGGTGGTTCGGGGATGATGTTCCGTTTCCCCCTGCCATTTTTCGAGGCGATAGCTGGCAGCTCGTTGTCGCGAAACCCGCACGTTCCCTGCGCGTCGGGCTCTATTTCCGAGTCTGGTTGCGGGCGCGCATGCAGGCCCGCGATATCGACACCCGCTTTGCGATCGGCATCGGCACTCTAGACTTTATCCCCGGCGAAGATCTTTCCGGCGGTGATGGAGAGGCTTTCCGCCGCTCAGGCCAGGCGCTGGAGCGCTTGCCGCGTGGCTCCCGCATGGGGCTGGCTCTGCATCCCGACATCGATGTCCTTGACCTTCGGGTGATCCTCGATCTGGTCGATATTCAAGCGCGGCGATGGTCGGACCGCCAGGCACGGGCAATCGCAGGCGCATTGCTGGGCTGGACCCAGGCGCAGACCGCCCGGGAGCTGTTTGCGCCCCCGATCAGCCAGCAGGCGATCGCACAGCATCTAAGCCGGGCCGGCTGGCGGGCCATCAGCCAGGCCATGACTTACTTCGAGAGCCGCCTGGAGGCGCTGGAAGCCTAGATCCGCGGCTCTCGAGCACCGCGCTGGCCGGACGGCTTGGAGGCATTGCATTATGCCACCCCTGCTGACGCTCGTCCTCCCGCTCTTCTCGGCTTACTTTTTGGCGGAATTTGTGCTCACGCAGGATCGAGAGGGCGAGACCTCGGGCCTTCGGCGCGTCCTGTCCCGCGCAGCCATCGCGGCCATACTCAGCTACCTCCTGGCCGGACGCTGGCGCGCCTGGCCCATCCCGGCCGCCGTCCTTCTGCTCCACGGGCTCATCGATGGTCTCTCGATCCGCCAGCAGGCTCGCCGTCTGCCGAGCTTTCTGGCCGAGCACGCTGCCCACTTCTTCGCCCTCATTCTGATCGCCTTGCTCCCCCTGATCTTTCCCGCCATGCGCCCCGCCTTCCGCCCCGACGCGCCCTGGCTCCGTCCGGCCTACTTCTCCCTGTTGGCGCTGCTCTCTGGGATTCTGCTCACTGTGCAGGCTGGCGGTCAGTTGATCGGATGGGTGGTGGAGCCCTTCATCGACCAAATGCAGGCAGCCCGCCGGGCCCTCGAGCCTGAAGGCCTGGAGGGGCAGGACCTTATCCGCCAGGGCTTTGCTCGAGGCGGACGCCTTATCGGGCAACTCGAGCGGGCCTTGATCCTGCTCTTCGTGCTCATGGATCAACCTTCGGGCGTGGGGTTTCTCATCGCCGCAAAATCGCTGCTGCGCTTCGGGGAGGTTCGCGAGGGGGCAAACCGCATGGAGGCCGAGTACATCATCATCGGCACACTGGCGAGCTTCCTGTTCGGCCTGATCATCGCCTATGGAACTCGCTGGATTCTTTCCCTGTTGTAGACTGACCGTGAGGCAACCATCTAAGACGTGGAGGCTGAAATGTACGCCATCGCCGATGTCAGCATGACGCCGTTGGGTGTGGGGCTTTCGCTCTCGGCATACATCGCCGCCTGTGAGGAAATCTTCCAGGAGGCCGGATTGAGGCCGCGTCTGCATGCCTACGGAACCAATGTGGAGGGTGATTGGGATTTGGTGTTCGCAGCCATCAAGCGCTGTCACGAACGCTTGCATGCGATGGGCGTGCCCAGAATATCAACAACCATCAAGGTCGGCACCCGCACCGACCGTCCCCAGACCGGAGAGGATAAGATTGAGAGTGTGCAGCGCAGGCTGGGCGCGCGCTGAGTCGAAAGACCATTCCCGATATTCGTGCCTTCAGGATAGAATGAATACAGGGGTGTCAGGAACGAGCACCGTGCCCCGAGTCGAACGCTGAGGATCGATGCCGACCAATCTGCCGCCGGAATACTACAAGATCGAGGAGCAGTTCCGCGAGGCCAAGACGCCACGCGAGAAGATCGATCTTCTCGAGGAGATGCTCAGCGTCATCCCCAAACACAAGGGGACCGATCATCTGCGCGCCGACCTGCGCCGCAAGCTCTCCAAGCTCAAGGACGCCGCTCAGGCCCGCAGCAAGGTCGGCCGCGCCTCATCGATTTTCTCCATCGACAAGGAGGGTGCCGGCACGGCCGTCTTGGTGGGTCCTGCCAACACCGGCAAGTCTTCGCTGGTCGCGGCCCTGACCAACGCCGACCCCGAAGTTGCTCCCTACCCCATGACCACCTGGAAACCCACCCCGGGCATGATGCCGATCGAGAACATCCAGGTGCAGTTGATCGATACACCCCCGTTGGATCGCGAGTTCGTCGAATCCGAGATGATGGACATGATCCGGCGGTCCGATTTGATCCTGCTCATCGTCGATTTACAGGCTTTCCCAGTCGAACAGCTTGAGACCTCCGCGGCCTTTCTCGAAAGTCATCGCATCGTGCCAGCCTTCCGCAGCGATTCGTACCCTCAGGACCGCCGATGGAGCCACCGTCCATTCTTGGTGCTAGTCAACAAATGCGATAATGAAAGCCTGCTCCCGGATTTCGAGGCTTTCTGCGAGCTAAGCGGGGAGGGCTGGCCGTGCCTGCCCATCTCGGCCACAACGGGCTTCGGCGTGGAGGCCTTCAAGCAAGCCACATACGAAGCCCTGGGAATCATGCGCATCTATTCCAAGGCGCCCGGCCGCGAGCCCGACTTGAGCGCCCCCTTCGTGCTCAAGAAGGGCAGCACGGTGGAAGAGTTCGCTGCCAAGGTGCACCAGGATTTCGCCAAGAATCTCAAAGCCGCCCGCGTCTGGGGCAGCGGCGACTTTGAGGGCCAGATGGTCAGCAGGGATTATATGCTCCACGAGGGCGACATCGTGGAGCTTCGAATCTGAGGCCTTTCTCCCCCGAGGCTACGAACGCCGGTCGAAGTAGATGCTCTTGCCCGTCACCGATAGCGGGATTCCCATGACGAAGTCGGCGTCGATCAACCCCAGCTCACGTGCCACGACCCCCACGCGATACATGATGCGGTTATCCACATTGAGCATGCCAGCCACTTTAACCGCCGAGCCTAGCGCAATGCCCATATCCAACACACGCAGCGCGCACTGAGGCCCTTTGAATTCGCCCTCGTGCGTGTTAATCTTGACGCAGGCTTCCTCGCCACAGGCGCCGCAATTCAGATCCGCGACTTCGGCATCCTTGATGCCGATCAGGACCACGGCGCCTGAGTCAAGCACGTTGCGGCCGTCACGATCCCAGTTCGTTCGGCCATGCCGCTCGCCATAGGCAATCATCCCTTCACCCAGACGGCGCAAGTCCTCCCCCGCCACGGTGCTCACAACCACGAAGTCATCCCCCTTGGTCTTTGGCGCGGTAGTGGCGGCAATCTCCATCAACTCAGCAACGGTGTCCAACGCGGTCATCTCGTCCTCCCTGAAGCACTTCTGGCCATTGGTCTGGGGATACTATTATGTCGATGCGGCCGGACCTTGGCAAGCCTGGGCTTGGCTGGCGCCGGGCCCTTGGAGAATCGGCTCGACTATGCCAGAATCCTGATCCAACCATGAACCTTCCCGAATGGGAGCGAGAGAGACGATGAATCTGCTGCGGGTATTGGTGGGGGCATTCCTGCTGGGCTTTGGCCGTAGTCTATACTGGCTGTTCGTCGGCGGAGTTGGCTTCCTGGCCGCGAACACGCTCGCAAGCCGCCTGCTGGAGGGATCGCCGCGCATGCTGGTATTGGCGATCGCTGTGGCCGCAGGGCTTCTGGGCGCTCTGCTCGCCATCCTCCTGCAGAAATTCGCCGTAGGCCTGGCGGGCTTCCTGGCTGGCGGCTACTTTTTCGTCATCCTGCTCGATCTCCTGAGACTGGATTACGGCCCGGCGGCATGGATCCTGTTCGTCGTTGGCGGCTTCCTGGGCACGATCCTGGTTGCTGCTCTTTTCGAAGTCTCGCTGATCTTTCTATCCTCGCTCAGCGGCGCGCTGCTGATCGCGCAGTCCTTTCAGTCGACGCCCGTCCAGAACGCTTTGCTCATCTCCGGCTGCCTATTGGCAGGGGTCATCATTCAATCGGTTCTGCTGGTCGGGGAAAAACGCGAGGCCTGATCGTAGACGAGTGCGCCCCTAAAACGGACGAAGTTTATCCGGTCTGTGGGTGACATCCTGCACTGGAGCCACCAGAGACCCGCAACCTATGATTAGTGACAAGACGGCGAGCCCATAGCTGAGGCGATTCTCCCCACAATTGAGGCTCCTAGCCATGGGAGGGGCGCTCCGTGACGGACGGTGCGCAGGCAGACGCCCTCGGATTGGCGAATCCGACCGGCGACCACGCGCCCGTGGGCGCAGTCATGGTCGTCGGTGGTGGCATTGCCGGCATGCAGGCCAGCCTCGATCTGGCCGACCAGGGCTTTCGCGTCTTCCTGGTTGAGAACAAGTCCGCCATCGGCGGCCATATGGCGCAGCTCGATAAGACCTTCCCCACCAACGACTGCGCCATGTGCACCATCAGCCCCAAACTGGTTGAAACCGGGCGGCACCTCAACATCGACGTACTGGTGGATCGTGAAGTGCTGCGTGTCGATGGGCAGGCCGGCGATTTCACCGTCACTCTGAGGCGCAAACCGCGCTATATCGACCTGGAGAAATGCGTCGGCTGCGGGGATTGCGCCGACGTCTGTCCGATCGTCATCCCAGACCCCTTCAACGAGGGGCTATCTCAGCGGCATGCGGCCTTTAAGCTCTACCCGCAGGCCGTCCCCAATGCCTACGCCATCGAGAAGCTCGGCATTTCCCCCTGCCGAGACGCCTGCCCTGCCGGCCAGCGCGCCCAGGGTTACATCGCCCTCATTCGCGAGGGACGATATGAGGACGCGCTGCGTGTTATCAAGGAAGACAATCCCTTCCCCGGCATCTGTGGCCGTATCTGCAACCACCGCTGTGAGGATGCCTGCAACCGTGGCTTGCTGGATGAGCCCATCAACATCCGCGCCCTCAAGCGATTCGTGACCGACAAAGTCTACGCCAAGCCGCGCGAGCCGCGCCCGCCGGCAGAGATCACGCAGGAGAAGCGCGTGGCGATCATCGGCGCCGGTCCGTGCGGCCTCACCGCCGCCCAGGACCTGGCCAAGCTGGGCTACCCGGTGGCCATCTTCGAGGCCCTGCCAGTGGCTGGCGGCATGCTGCGGGTGGGCGTTCCCGAATATCGCCTGCCCGCTGAGATCATCGATCGGGAAGTGGCCGATATCCTCGACCTGGGGATCGAACTCCGTCTGAACACCATGGTCGAGGATTTGGACGAAGTCTTCGATGAAGGCTTCGACGCCGTCTTGATCGCGGTCGGCGCCCATGAGGGGATTCGTCTGCCAATCCCGGGCGCCGACCTCGACGGCGTGTTGATCAACACCCGCTTCCTGCGCGATGTGCGCCTGGGCAACCCTCCACCGCTGGGGGAGAAGGTCTTGGTCCTTGGCGGCGGAAACGTGGCTATCGACTGCGCCCGCACCGCAGTCAGGCTGGGTGCGGAGGTCCATCTGGCCTGTCTGGAATCACGCCAGGGGATGCCCTGCCATCCCTGGGAGGCCGATGCGGCCGAGGAGGAGGGCGTCACCATCCATCCCGACCGCAGCTTCTTGCGCATCGTCGCCGACGAAAATGGGCGCGCCGCCGGCGTGGAGTGTGCCAAGGTTACCCACTTTGAATTCGACCACGAGGGCCGCCTCTCGGTCGAAACGGAACCCGACTCCGAGCACATCCTCGAGGCCGACACGGTGATCTTCTCCGTGGGCCAGCGCGCCGGCTTGGCGTTCATCCCGGACGACGCTGGCGTGGGTATCACCCGCCAGCGAACCATCGCCATCAACCCCAACACCATGGCCGCCACCCGGCCAGGCGTCTTCGCCGCCGGCGATAGCGTTTCGGGGACGGCCTTCGTGATCGAGGCGGTGGCCTCCGGCCACAAGGCGTCTGAAGCAATCCACCGCTACCTCCAAGGCGAGGATCTCGAATTGCCTCCCAAGCCGGAGTTGCCGGTGGTCAAGTTCACCCGCGCCGAACTTCAGCAGCGGGTGCTCGAGGGCGAGCTTAGACCCAAGCCCCGCGTTCCCATGCCAGAGCTTCCGCCGGAGCAACGCCGGGCGAACTTCGCGGAAGTCGAGCGCGGCTATACCGATGAATTGGCCCAGGAGGAGGCCGCCCGCTGCCTGGCCTGCGCCGTATGCTCTGAGTGCCTCTCCTGCGTGTATGCCTGCGGCCGGGAGGCCATCGATCACGATATGGTGGCCGTGGAGGAGCAGATCCAGGTGGGAGCCATCGTGCTCGCACCGGGGTATCAGGTCTACCATGCCGAACTCTCCCAGGAATATGGGCTCGGCCGTTACCCGAATGTGATCACGGCGCTGCAACTGGAGCGCCTGCTTTCGGCCTCCGGGCCCACCGGCGGCCACGTCACCCGCCCCTCCGATGGGGAGCCCGCCCGCAAGATTGCCTTCCTGCAATGCGTAGGCTCACGCGACCAGAGCCATGACTACTGCTCGGCTGTCTGCTGCATGTACGCCGCCAAAGAGGCGGTGATGATCAAGGAGCACGATTCGCAGGCCCAGGTGCATGTCTTCATGATGGACATGCGGGCCTTCAGCAAGGGCTATGAAGGTTATTACCGCCGTGCGCGCGAGCAGTACGGCATCGAGTACACTCGCTGCCGCATCTCCTCCCTGCGCGAGGATCCCGAGACTGGGGACCTGGTCGTCCGCTACCGGCGCGAATCGTCCTCCGGCATCGAGATGTTGGAGGAAACCTTCGACCTGGTGGTTCTTTCGGTGGGTATGGAGATCTCCGACTCGGTCAAGCAACTCGGCCGCGACCTGGGAATCGAGCTGGACGAATATGGCTTCTGCCATACCGCCTTCTTTGACCCGCTGCAGACCACTCGGCCGGGCATCTACGCAGCCGGGCCCTTCCGGGAGCCAAAGGACATCCCCGAGACCGTGATCGATGCCAGCGGCGCGGCGGCGCAGGCGGCCGAGTTGCTGGCGGCCTCGCGGTTCACGCTCACCCGCAAAGCCGAATTCCCGCCTGAGCGCGACATTCGCGGCGAGCCGCCACGCATCGGCGTCTTCGTCTGCCATTGCGGCTCGAATATCGGTGGCTATCTGGACGTGCCTGAGGTGGCCGAATACGCCCTCAGCCTGCCGGGTGTGGTCCATGCGGAGGACAATCTCTACACCTGCTCCCAAGACAGCATCGCCCATATTACCGAGCAGGTAAAAGAGCTGGGGCTCAACCGGGTCGTCGTGGCCTCTTGCACGCCCATCACGCACGCCCCGCTCTTCCAGGACTCGATTCGCGCTGCAGGGTTGAATCCGGCCATGTTCGAGATGGCCAACATCCGCAATCAGTGTTCATGGGTGCACTCCAACGACTGGGAGGCCGCCACCCGCAAAGCCAAGGACCTGGTGCGTATGGCCGTCGCCCGGGCCAGCACGCTGGAGCCGATCCACACAACCTCTGTGCCCGTCGAGGCCCAGGCGCTGGTGGTGGGCGGGGGCGCAGCTGGAATGACGGCGGCCCTATCCCTGGCACAGAGCGGCTTCGAAGTTCACCTAGTCGAGAAAGAAGCCGAGCTCGGCGGCAACTTGCGCAGGGTCCGCTACCTTCTTGATGGACAGGATCCCCGCGCTTTTCTGGACGAGACGATTGAACGTGTGCAGGCCGAGTCACGCATTCACCTGCACTTGGGCAGCGAGGTGCAACAGACCAGCGGCTTCATGGGCCGTTTCACCTCGATCCTGAGGACTCCCCAGGGCGAGGAGCCGATCCGCCACGGTGTGACGATCCTGGCCACCGGCGCCCAAGAATATCGCGGCGGCGAGTATGGCTATGGGACACACCCGCGAGTGCTCACCGGCCTGGAGTTCGAGAGCATGCTGGCGCATGCTGAGCAGCCGGATGTGCCGCTGGAGGACCAGGCCAGGGCCGCCTGGGAGGCGATCGGCGGACAATTGCCATCTGAAGTGGCCATGATCCTTTGCGTAGGCCCAGCGGACAGGTTCTGCAGCCGGATATGCTGCACAACCGCTCTGAAGAACGCCCTCGAACTCAAGCGCCAGCGCCCCGATGCCCGGGTCTTTGTGCTCTTCAAGGATATCCGCACCTATGGCTTCAAAGAGCGCCTCTACACCGAGGCCCGCCGGCAGGGTGTCGTCTTCCTGCGCTACGATGACGAAACTCAGCCGGTGGCAGAGTTCCTGAACGGCCGGCTCAAGCTGGTGGCGCACGACCCGCAACTCGGCCAGGACATCACAATTTCGCCCGACCTACTGGTGCTCAGCAACCCGATCGTGCCCTCGCCAGATAGCCGGGACCTCGCCAGCACGTTCAAGGTTCCGGTGGACGCCGATGGCTTCTTCCTCGAAGCCCATGTGAAGCTGCGGCCGGTCGACTTCGCCTCCGACGGCCTCTTCATGGCCGGGATGGCCCACTACCCTAAGATGCTGGATGAGACCCTGGTCCAGGCTCGCGCCGCCGCCGCCCGCGCCGCACGGGTCCTCTCCCAGCGGGCCCTCACCGCGGGAGGCATCGTCGCCCGGGTGATCGCGGAGAAATGCGTCGGCTGCCTGACCTGCGTACGCGTATGCCCCTTCGATGTGCCCCAGGTCCAGCCCGATTTTGCTGGTGTGGGCGGGATTCAAGGTGCGGCCTTTATCGAGCCCACGATCTGCCAGGGCTGCGGAAGCTGCGCCGCAGAATGTCCAGCCAAGGCCATCGAATTGATTCACTACCGCGACGACCAGATCATGATCAAGCTGGATGCCCTACTCCTAGGAGCGAAGAGTCCGTTATGATTGATTTCGAGCCCCAAATCGTCGCCTTCTGCTGCACGCATTGCGCCTACAACGCGGCCGATCTCGCCGGGAGCCTGCGCTTTCAGTATCCCCCGGCGATCAAGATCATCCAGGTGCTTTGCAGCGGCCGGGTGGATGTGATCCACCTGCTGCGGGCCTTCGAAGACGGTGCCGACGGCGTGCTCGTCGCCGGTTGACTGCCCGGCGACTGTCATTACCTGGAAGGTAATGTCAACGCCAGACGCAGGGTAGACTACACGCGGCAATTGCTTGAGGAAATCGGGCTCGAAGGGCAGCGCTTGCAGATGATCAACGTGTCGTCCGCCATGGCCGGAGAGTTCGCATTCGCCGCGGCTGAATTAACGGCCGCGATCCAGCAATTGGGGCCCAGCCCGCTGCGGGAAAATGGGCCGGCGCCGCAACCCGCTGGGGACCGGGAACCGTCCCCGCATGTGGAGCATGATGGCACAGATTGAGGATCTTACCCGCTTTGATCTATTCACCGATCTCCCCGAATCGGCCGTGGAGCGTATTGCGGCGTTGGCCCATCCCGAGGAGTATCCACGCGACGCGTGGATCTTCAACGAGGGGGAAGCCGCCGAGAAGCTTTACCTGATCTTGCGGGGCAAAGTCTCGCTCGAGAAACGCGTCCAATTAGGCAGGACCGGCACACCTCGCCAGGCCGTTATCAGCATCGTTGGGCCCTGGCACGCCATTGGCTGGTCAAGCCTAGTGCCCCCGTACGCGTACACCTCATCCGGTCTCTGTCTCGAAGACACGGCTGTCCTTGCCATACAGGGCGAGGAGCTGCGGGCCTTGATGAGCGCCGAGCCTGAGATCGGCTTCAAGATCTTCCACCGGGTGGCTTCGATCGTACGCGCCCGCATGGTGAGCGCCACCTCCACGCTGACCTACTTCCTCTCGATCGTCTCGCACGAACTCAAGCGGCCGCTTGCCGCTGTCGAAAATTATCTGCAAGTCCTGCTGGGAGGCTACGCCGGAAATCTGACCCCCAAGCAGCAGCGGCTGCTCGAACGCAGCGTGCTCCGCCTCACTGACTTGCGCCATCTAATCAGCGATCTGCTCGATTTCGCTCGCATCCAGCCGGATCAGATCCGCGCCGATTTCGAGTGGGTGAACCCGGCGGAGGTGGGCGCCGAGGCGCTTGAAGAGGTGCGGCTGGCGGCCAGCCAGAAGAACATGCGCCTGAAGGCTATCGGCGCCACAGAATTCCAGCCCCTCGTCGCCGCCCGCCGGCGCCTTCGCCAAGTGATCTCCAACTTGCTGGCCAATGCCATCAAGTTCTCACCGGAGGGGAGCACGGTCACGCTTGCCGCACACGAGAGGCCGGATTCACTCGTGATCGAGGTGATGGACGAGGGAATTGGGATCCCAGCCGAGGATCAACCTCATATCTTCGAAGATTTTTTCCGCGCCAGCAACGCGGCCGAATTCGGGGGGGCCGGACTGGGACTTTCGATCGCCAAGAAGATCATCGATGCCCATGAAGGACGCATCGAGGTCGAAAGCCCGTACCTGCCGGATAAGAGCGGCACCAAGTTCACCGTCATCATCCCCCGCACGCTCAGTCTGCCCCGCGATCGCGCCAATCAAGGGTCCGATCTAGAAGCGGCGGCGCCCATCCGCCAGCAGGGGGAGGCTGGCGCTCAGGGCGCACCAGGGGATGCATGAGATGAGCGAGAAGCCTTATATCCTGATCGCCGACGACGATCCCGATATCCTGGAAGGGATCACTGCGGTTCTCGAAAGCAAGCCCTACCGGCTGGCCACGGCCAAGGATGGACTGGAATGCATGCAGCGCATCCGCGAGGAAACGCCGGACCTGCTGATCCTGGACATGATGATGCCACGCATGGATGGCTTCGCCGTAATCCTGGAACTGCGTTCTGACCCGCAGTACGCCGGACTGCCGGTCATCATCCTTACCACCGTCGTGGAGGATGCCGCCTACCGCCGTTACGAACTTGAGACCGGCGCCGCCATGGAGGCACAGGCCTACATCGAGAAGCCGGCCTCTCCAGAAGAGCTGCTCCGCCATGTGAGCGCCATCGTCGAACAGCCTTATATCATTGTGGCGGATGATGATCCGGACGTTCTCGAGGCTGTGCGCACCATCCTCGAGAGCCAGCCGTACCAGGTGGCAACCGCCAGGGATGGCGAGAAATGCCTCGAGATGGTCCGCAAGCGCAAGCCCGATCTGCTGCTGCTCGACCTGCTCATGCCACGCATGGATGGCTTCGCCGTCATCCGGGAGCTGCGCAGCGAACCAGCCTACGCCGACCTTCCCATCCTGGTGCTCACCACAGTGGTCGAGGATGCCAGCCGGCGACGCTACGAACTCGAGACGGGGCGGGATATGGCCGTCCACGCCTATTTACAGAAACCGGTCGCGCCCGATCAGTTGCTCACCCGCGTGGCCGAGGCGCTCAAGAAGGTGACGGCATGAGCGAGTCCCGGAATCCCCGCCAGCCGACCGGAGCCGTGCTGGTGGTTGGCGGCGGCATCGCCGGCATGCAGGCCAGCCTTGATCTGGCCGAGCAGGGATTCCGCGTCCACCTTGTCGAGAGCAAATCTGCCATTGGCGGACACATGGCCCAGCTCGATAAGACCTTCCCGACCAACGATTGTGCCATGTGCATCATGAGCCCCAAGTTGGTCGAGACCGGCCGGCACTTGAATATCGACCTTTATGTCGACAGCGAAGTGGTCAGCCTCGAGGGCGAGGTCGGCCGGTTCGTGGCCAAGCTGCACCGCAAGCCCCGCTATGTGGATCTCGAGCGCTGTGTGGGTTGCGGCGATTGTGAGGCGGTTTGCCCGGTCAGCCTGCCTGACATCTACAACGAGCAACTCACCGCCCGCAAGGCAATCTACAAGCTCTACCCCCAGGCCGTTCCCAACGCCTACGCCATCGAAAAGCTCGGTGTTGCCCCTTGCCGTCACGCATGCCCGGCCGATCAGCGCGCCCAAGGGTACATCGCCCTGATCGCGCAGGGGCGCTACCGGGAGGCTTTCCGCGTCATCAAGGAAGACAACCCCTTCCCGAGCGTCTGCGGCCGCACGTGCCACCACCCCTGCGAGGGGCACTGCACCCGGGCGCTCATCGATGAAGCGGTGAGCATCATGGCCCTAAAGCGCTTCGTGGTCGACTATGCACTGGCCTATGGTCGCGAGCGGGTCGAGCCCGCGGCGCGCACCCGCCCCGAGTGGGTAGCCGTTGTCGGCGCCGGCCCGGCCGGCCTCACTGCCGCGCACGACCTCGCCAAACTGGGTTATGGCGTCACCGTCTATGAAGCCCTGCCCGTCGCCGGCGGGATGATGCGGGTGGGCATCCCCGCCCACCGGCTGCCCAAGGGCGTTCTCCAGCAAGACATCGATGACATCCTGGCTTTGGGCATCAACCTGAAGACCAACTCGCCGGTCGACGACCCCGCCGCCCTGCTCAAGGAGGGATATGATGCCGTCTGCCTGGCGACGGGAATCTCGACCCGCGACCGCTCGCTGGGCGTGGATGGCGAGCAAGCGGAGGGGGTGATGTCGGCGGCCACCTTCCTGCGCAAGGTCAATCTTGGCGAGCCTGTGACCGTGGGGGAGCGCGTGGCGGTCGTGGGTGGTGGGATTACCGCGCTGGACGCCGCCGCCGTGGCCCGCCGTCTCGGCGCCCGCGAAGTCCATCTGGCGCTCGACCGCCCGCGCGGCGAGTTGCCCGCCTACCACTGGGAGATGGCCGCCGTCGAAGCCGAGGGCATCCACCTGTTCGAGCACACCACTCTCACCCGCATCCTCACCCAGGAGGGCCGTGTGGCCGGTGTGGAATTGGCCAGGACCGGCAAGGGCATGACCGTAGATGAAAAGGGGCGCCGCAGGCCCCGCGTGCTTCCAGAGACGATCTTCACCCTGGCGGTCGACACGGTCATCGGCACCATCGGCCAGCAATCGGATCTGAGCTTCCTCGATCCCCGCTTCGATGAACTCGAGGCCGATCAAGACACCCTGGCGAGCGAGATTCCGGGCCTATTTGTCGTGGGCGGACGAAAGACCGGCGCCAGCTATATCGTGGAGGCCATCGCCCTAGGACACCGTGTGGCGCGCTCGATCCACGCTTACCTGCAAGGTGAAAGCCCCGGCGCAATCGAAGAGCCTCGGCCGAGCCCGGTGAAGCTGGACCGTGAGCAGGCGACGCGCCTGTACGCGCTCGATCCAGCCAGGGCCTTGCCGCGGCAGGAACCCGCTCTGCTGCCCATTGAGGAGCGAGTGACCAGTTTCCGCGAAGTGGTTCTCGGCCTGACCGAGCGGCAGGCCCGCGCCGAAGCCCAGCGTTGCCTCCAATGTGGCCTTTGCGCGGAATGTCTGGAGTGTGTGTATGCCTGCGGCACCGATGCCATCGATCACAACATGCAGCCGCAGGAAATCGAGCTCGAAGTCGGCGCGGTCATCCTCGCCCCGGGGTATGAGGCCTACCGGGCAGAGCTCTCGCAGGAGTACGGCTTTGGCCGCTACCCCAACGTCATCACCTCGCTGCAACTGGAGCGGCTGCTCTCGGCCTCCGGCCCCACCGAAGGCCACGTCCTGCGGCCCTCGGATGGACGCCCCGCCCGCAAGGTGGCATTCCTGCAGTGCGTGGGCTCGCGCGACCAGGAGCATGACTACTGCTCCGCTGTCTGCTGCATGTACGCCGCCAAAGAGGCCATCCTCATCCGTGAACATGACCCTCAAGCAGAGGTGCGCATCTTTATGATGGACGTGCGCGCCTTCAGCAAGGGCTACGAAGAGTATTACCGGCGAGCCCAAGAGCAATACGGCATCCAGTTCACCCGCTGCCGCGTCTCCGAGATCAAAGAAGATCCGCAGACCCACGAGCTCATCCTGCGCCATGCCGGGCCGGCCCTTGAGGGTCCCGGTGCCCGTTCCGCCGCAGAGCGCATGTCCGAAGAACGCTTCGACCTCGTGGTGCTGGCCGTGGGCATGGAGATCTCCCCGAAAGTCCAGGAGCTCGGCCGGCGGCTCGGCGTGGAACTCGACCGCTATGGCTTCTGCGCCACCACCACCTTCCAGCCGATCGAGACTTCCCGCCCAGGCATCTACGCCGTGGGACCCTTCCGCGAGCCCAAGGACATCCCCGAGTCCGTGATCGACGCCTCCGCCGCCGCGGCGATGGCCGGGGGCCACCTGGCGGCCGCACGGGGACTGCTGACCCGGGAACCGAGTTACCCGCCAGAAAAGGATGTTACCGGTGAATCCCCCCGGGCGGGCATCTTCGTCTGCCACTGCGGATCGAACATCGCCGGCTACCTGGACGTGCAGGCGCTTACCGCCTACGCCGCCAGCTTACCGAACGTGGTTCACGCCGAGGACTTGCTATACGCATGTTCTCAGGATAGCACCGCCAAGATCCGCGAGCGCATCCGCGAGCACAACCTGAACCGGGTGATCGTGGCCTCCTGCACCCCTCTCACGCACGGCCCTCTTTTCCAGGATGTTATTCGGGCCGAGGGCCTGAACGAGCACCTCTTCGCCATGGCCAACATCCGCAATCATTGCTCTTGGGTCCATTCAAGCGATCGGGCGATGGCCACCGAGAAGGCCAAGGACCTGATCCGCATGGCGCTGGGGCGGGCCTTGGCCCTCGAACCGTTGCACCGCCAACCAACCCCTATCCGGCAATCGGCGCTTGTTCTTGGCGGAGGCGTGGCAGGTATGAGCGCCGCGCTGGCCATCGCCGAGGGTGGTTTTGAGGTCGATCTTGTTGAGCGGGAAGCCGTTCTGGGCGGCCAGCTTAGGCAAATCCACCTCGGACTGCCGGGCGTCTCCGAGGGCGAGAGCGCCGACCCGGCGGACCTTCTGGAGGACATGATCTCCCGGGTTGAGAAGCATGCAAGCATCCAGGTTCACCTCGAGAGCGAATTGGTTGAATCGCGCGGCTTCGCCGGCAATTTCACCTCCCTAATCGAGCATAGGAATGGGGAGCGGCGGGAGATCGATCATGGTGCCACAATCGTGGCTATCGGCGGCGCAGAATTCCGCGGCGACACCTATGGATATGGAACTCACGATCGCATCCTGACTCAACGGGACTTCGAGGCCCTTCTCGCCGCCGAGATGAACCCCATCCCCCGAGATCAGGGCCCCTCTCTAGAATTGAAGGATGTGCGTCAGGTTGTGATGATCCAATGTGTGGGGCCGGCGGAGACGGTATGCGCCCGAACCTGCTGCACGGTGACGCTGAAGAACGCCTTGCACTTCAAGCGCCGTCACCCCCAGGCGCAGGTGGCCATCATTCACAAGGACCTGCGTGTCTATGGGTTCAAGGAACGCCTCTACCGCCAGGCGCTCGATGCGGGCATTCTCTTCATCCGCCGCTCCAATGGCGAGCGACCCATGGTGGCGTTCGACCATCCCGAGGGCATCCTCAGCGTTCAGATCCTGGATGCTATCCTCCGAGAGACCATCACACTCCAGCCGGACTTGGTAGTGCTCTCCATGCCTATGGTGCCCGCCAAGGGAAGCCGGGAGCTGGCAAGCCGCTTGAAGGTTCCCGTCGATATGGAGGGCTGGTTCCTGGAGGCACATGTCAAACTGCGGCCGGTGGACTTCGCCAGCGAGGGCATCTTCCTCGCCGGCGCAGCCCATTATCCCAAGCTACTTGATGAATCCATCGTCCAGGCGCAGGCTGCCGCCTCACGGGCCATGCGGTTGCTGGCCAGAGAGAGCGTCCCAACGGGAGGCGCCATCGCCCGCGTTGACCCCTCTGCTTGTGTGGCCTGCCTGACCTGCGTGCGCATCTGTCCCTATGGTGTCCCGCGCATCGATGAGAGTGCAGTGGGGGCCGGCGGCATCCAGGGAGCTGCCTACATCGAACCAAGCGTATGCCAGGGTTGTGGAACGTGCGTGGGGGAATGCCCGGCGTATGCGATTGAACTGCTCCACTACCGCCATAGCCAGGTGGAGAAGGAGGTCATCGCCCTGCTCCGTCCCGAGGAGATCTGGACAAGCAGCGAGGTGGGATCATGAGCGTGCAAGCCAGTCCACCGCTGCATATTGTTGCCTTCTGTTGCCATTATTGCGCCTATGCCGCTGCGGATCTGGCGGGCGTGCTGCGGCTCCAGTATCCAGCCACGGCGCGCATCGTGGAGATTCCATGTGCCGGAAGGTTGGATGCGCTGGAAGTGCTGCACACCTTCGAGCACGGAGCGGATGGCGTGATGGTCGCGGGTTGCCTGGAGGGGGACTGCCACTTCCAATCCGGCAACCTGAATGCCAAACGACGGGTGGATTTCATTCGCGGGCTGCTGGAGCAGATTGGACTCGAGCCCGAGCGGCTGGAGATGTTCAACCTCTCCTCCGCCATGGCAAGGCGATTTGCGGAGATCGTTGAGCAGATGGCCTCCCAGATTCAAGCGCTGGGCCCAAGCCCGCTCCGCAAACAAGCCCGCTCACAACCTGAAACCATAATGGAGAGTCACACCCCATGAGAACCTACAAACCACAATGGCAAGCGGCTGCGCCCTCAGACGCTAGGGCCCTAGGCTGCAAGGAGGGAAGGTTATGATCATCGCCGAGCAGAAGCCCTTGGAAGAAATCCGAGGACTGATAGGTGAAGCAGAGAAGGTGCTGGTAGTGGGCTGCGGCACCTGTGTCACGGTTTGCTTCGCAGGCGGCGAGAAGGAAGCCGGTATCCTGGCAACCAGCCTGCGCATGGCCTCCAAGCTCGAGGGCCAGCCTAAGGAAGTGACCCACACGACCGTTCAGCGCCAATGCGAATGGGAGTACATCGACCCGCTGCGCGATCAGATTGCGCAAGCGGATGCCGTGCTTTCAATCGGCTGCGGGATCGGGGTCCAGGCCTTGGCCGAGCGTTTCCCGGAGGCTATCGTGCTGCCCGGTTTGAATACCACCTTCTTGGGCCTGCCGGTCGAGCAAGGGATTTGGGAGGAGCGCTGCGCGGCCTGTGGTTCCTGCATCCTAGGCCTCACAGGCGGGATCTGCCCCATCGCCCGCTGCGCCAAGCAGCTGCTCAATGGCCCTTGCGGGGGCTCCCAGAACGGAGTCTGCGAGATCAACCCTGATACGCCCTGCGCTTGGCAGCTTATCTATGACCGGCTGAAAGCCCAGGGCCGCCTGCATCTGCTGATGGAGATCCAACCCGCCAAGGATTGGTCCACCAGCCGGGATGGGGGACCCCGCAAGATTACACGCGAAGACCTGCGTCTGCAGGCCGAACAATCCGAGTAGGCGCGAAGGAGCCAAGCCATGAGCGAAGACCGAACCAATGGATACAAATCCGGATCGCGCCTGGAGCGGGTGCTCAAGGCCGGCCACTTCGCCGTAACGGCCGAGTTGGGACCCCCGCAAAGCGCCGACGGCGAGGTCATCCGCAAGAAGGCCGCCCAGCTCAAGGGCTACTGCGATGCCGTGAACATCACCGACAATCAGACCGCCATCGTGCGCATGTCCAGCATCGGCGCCGGCACGATCGTGGTCCAGGAAGGCCTGGAGCCCATCATCCAGATGACCTGCCGCGACCGCAACCGGCTGGCGATCCAATCCGACTTGATGGGTGCCTATGCGCTCGGCATGCGCAACGTGCTTTGCCTGACAGGCGATCACCAATCCTTCGGCAACCACCCCACCGCCAAGAACGTGCACGACCTGGACTCGCTGCAGCTGGTTCAGATGGTGGTCAAGCTGCGGGATGAGCACCAGTTCCAATGTGGGGATGAGGTGAAGGGCATCGAGCCCAGGTTCTTCGTGGGCGCGGCGGCCAACCCCTTCGGGGACCCCTTCGAGTGGCGTCCCTACCGTCTGGCGAAGAAGGTTCAGGCCGGCGCCAACTTCATCCAGACCCAGCTGATCTACAATGTGCCTCGCTTCGAGGAGTACATGGCCAAGGTGCGCGAGCTAGGATTGCATGAGAAGGTGTACATCCTGGCGGGCATCGGTCCCTTGAAATCCCCCGGCATGGCCCGCTACATGCGCGACCAAGTGCCCGGCCTGGATGTGCCCACCGAATTCGTCGATCGCATGACCGCTGCCGCCGCGGGCATCGACAAGGAAGACAAGAAGGCCCGCTCCCAGGCCTGGCGGCAGGAGGGCATCCGCGTCGCCATCGAGCTGATAGAGCAGATGAAGCAAATCGAGGGTGTTGCAGGCGTGCACATCATGGCCATCGAGTGGGAGAAGGCAGTTAAACCCATCGTGGAGGGCGCCGGCCTCTACCCGCGCCCGGAGCCTGAAGCGCTGCCAAGCGCCTCGGCAAGCGAAGAGTGAGGCCTTTATGGAGACTCAATTGAGTACCCGGCTGGCAGAGCGTATCCGCCAGGCTACCGGTGAGAATGTCTTCCTCTGCTATCACTGCGCAAAATGCACCTCCGGCTGTCCGCTGATGGAGCACTTCGATCTGGCGCCCAATCAGGTCATGCGCGCCGCGCAACTCGGCCTGGAAGACATGATCTTCGAAAGCAAGACCCCGTGGCTCTGTGCCTCCTGCCAGACCTGCACCACACGCTGCCCCCAAGGCCTGGACATCGCCAAGGTGATGGACTTCATCGTCGGGGAGGCGATGGCCAGAGGTATCGAGCCCAAGGTTCCCACCGTGGCGCTCTTCAATAAGGTTTTCCTGCGGGATGTGAACATTCTCGGCCGTTCATATGAGTTGGGCCTGATGGCGGAGATGAACCTGCGCACCAAGCAGCCCCTGAAGGACATCGATCTGGGCATAGAGATGATCAAGCATCGCAAGATTCATCTCTTCCCAGAGATCGTCCGGAGGCGACGCAAGGCGCCACTCGCTCCGGCTTCACGCCCACCCAACGAGATCGGCTATTACCCCGGATGCTCCTTGCACGGCATGGCTCGGGAGTTCGACCTCTCGGCCCGGGCCACGCTGGAAGCCCTCGATCTCGTGCCAGTGGAGCCAGAGGGATGGGTCTGCTGCGGCTCGACGCCCGCGCACCGGGTGGACCACAAGCTGGCCACCCGCCTGCCGTTGGAGAGTTTGATCCTTGTGGAGCAAGAGGGGCTCTCTGAGGTCACGCTGCCCTGCGCGGCCTGCTTTAACCGCTTCCGTTCGGCCGTGCGGGATCTCAGGCTCGACCCCGACCTCAAACAAGAGCTCGACCACGAGCTGGGCTATAGTTACCAGGACAGCGTGGCTGTGGTCTCGCTCATCGATTTGATAATTGAACGTGCCGGTGTCGAGGGCGTGCGTGAGAGGGTCCGGCTGCCGCTCGACGGGCTCAAGGTTGCCTGCTACTACGGCTGCTTGCTCACTCGCCCTCCTGCGGTCACTGGGGCCAAGGATCCCGAATACCCAATGTCGATGGACCATCTGATGCAGGCACTGGGTGCAGAGACGGTGGACTGGGATTACAAGGTCGCCTGTTGCGGCGCTTCCCTTTCGCTCACTCACACAGAAATCGTCCTCGAGATGAGCCAGGCGATCCTCGAGAATGCCAGGGCCCGCGGGGCCGACTTGGTCGCGGTTGCCTGCCCGCTCTGCCATACCAATCTGGATGGCCGCCAAACACAAATGCCGATCGAGACTCCGGTTCCGGTGTTCTACTTTACGCAGCTCATGGCAGTGGCCTTCGGGCTTTCTGAGCGGGCTGCGCTTGAGAAGAATCTGATTGACGGCCGGCCCTTACTTCAATCGCGCGGGTTGCTCTAGGGGCGGGATGGCGATAGCCGCCTCGCCGGAAGCATCCTCTCCGGCCGACCCCGGGCGAGGTTCCCTCTGGGCAATTATCCTGGCCCGCACGGGTGAGGATGTGCGCCAATGCGTGCATTGCTGGCGCTGCGAGGCCGAGCAGCGACCCGAGGTAGATTTGAGTTTCAGCGAGGTGCTCCAGGCCGCGGCCCGCGATTCCCGCCGGGCCCTTGAAAACCAGACCATCTGGCTCCACGGAAATGCCCAGCCCGGGGAGGTACAATGCCACTCGGGCCTCGACGTTGGTAGCATCCTGCAGGTCTTGCAGCAGGAGGCCCGGCTGCGTGGAGTGGCCCCCTCAGCATCCCATCCTTCGGATTGAAGAGGTTCGATCATGAAACTTGCGATCTCCGGAAAGGGCGGCGTCGGAAAGACCACGCTCACCAGCCTGCTGGCCTATGCCTTTCGTGACCAGGGTTACTCTGTCCTGGCCATCGACGCCGATCCCTCGCCCTGCCTGGGCGCGGCCCTGGGGTTTCCGCAGGAAGGGCTGGCCGCTCTCACGCCCATCGCCAAGATGGACGAACTTATCTACGAGCGCACCGGAGCTCAGCCCGGAACGACGGGGGGCTTCTTCAAGCTCAACCCGCGGGTGGATGATCTGCCCGACCGATTCTCGGCCATCCATGAGGGCATTCTCCTGCTCGAGCTCGGCGCGGTGGAAATGGGCGGCGCCGGCTGCATCTGCCCCGAGAGTGCCTTGCTGAGATCACTGGTCACGCACATCCTGCTTCGGCGCGATGAGGTCGTCCTGCTCGATATGTATGCCGGCGTGGAGCATCTCGGCCGGGCGACGGCCGAATCGGTCGATGCTCTCCTGGTCGTGGTTGAGCCCACCGCTCGCAGTCTGGCTACGGCGGGGCAGATCAAATCGCTGGCATGCGACATACGCCTGAAGAATGTTCTCCTGGTCGGCAGCAAGGTGCGCGACGAGGCCGACCGCGCGTTCATTCATGAAAACAGCCCTTCGCTGCCTGTGCTGGGGTATCTACCCGAGGATCCACGCGTGATAGAGGCCGATCGACAGGGTCTCGCCATCTATGACCTCTCACCCGAGTTGGCGCAGGTCGGCCGACAGATCGCGCAGCAGCTAGGCGAAATGCCGCAGATCAAGGGAGAGACCTAGCCGCCAGGCCTACTCCTCCAGCAAAACTTCGGGGCTGCCCGCGAGGGCAGCCCCGTTCTGCTTCTCAAGGCCCAAAGGCGGTCACTTCCGATTCTGGATCAATTCCACGACTTCAGGGAAGTCGATCTCCAGCCGCCTGACCGTCTCTAACGTCGGCACTCCGTCACGATCCCACCCCCTTCGGGCGTAGACAGCATCCATCAATTGCTCGTAGCGATCTTCACGGTAAGCCCGCAGCCGGGCGAGCTTCTCCTCTGTGGACAACCCTTCGGGATCCACCCCGACATCCTCCCGAAGTTGCTTGTCATAGCGCTCGGACCGCGATTCGTACTCCTCTACCGTCACAGGACCCATCGCCCGGTACGGCGGGTAGTCATGTTCGCGAGTGCCGAAGCCCATCTTCAAGTTGAAGATTCTCTGAAAATTGTAGACCCGCTCAGACTGAAGGATCAAATCCTCGGGCGTTGTGGGTTTGCCAGTGAGACCCTCATAGAGCCAGGTGTAATTCTCGACATGCTCAGGCACCTTCGCGGGCTCATCCGTCTGATCATTGCCTTCGGGGATGATGTCATTCCAGGGCAATTTGCATAGGCCATGCAGGCTGAACCAAGTACGCCACATCGGGAAGTAATGCAGAGCCTCTGCCTTATCCTCGAAGGTGGGTAATTGCTTGTTCACCTGATCCATGAAGATCAGCCAGGCCTCGTCATGTTGGGCACCCTTTAGGGTCATGGCATAGCCGCCCTGCTGGGCCAGCGATTCCTTGGTCACATACTCGGAGAACTCCAGGCCCTTATTCTCCATGCCGATATCCTGGAGAAACTTGGGGTCGGCCCCAAAGGCCTCGGCGAAGTGCTGCTTCAGGCGGCGGACTCCCTGCCCCACAAGTGCGCCGAAGCCCTCGCCGCGCGCCATTTGGTGCACAAGTTCCAGGGCCGCTTCGGCGTTCCCCCAAGTTAGCTCAAGTCCCCCTGTGGTCTCCTTGGTGAGAATTCCGGCCTCATAGCATTCCATGGAAAAGGCGATCGAATCGGCCAGGCTGATCGTATCGATTCCATAGGTGTCGCAATAGAAGTTCAACTCGATCACCGCCAGCGGGTCGAAAACCCCGATGTTCGAGCCTAGCCCGGCCGCCGTCTCGTACTCAGGGCCGTCCACGTTCACAGCCTGCCCGGCGTAGGGGCCGGTCCGCAGGTGGAAATGGTCCACTCCGTGGGAGCAAGACATGGTGCAGCCCACCCAGCAGCTATCGACCATTCCCTGTATAAATGTGTTCTTCCAGACGGTCGAATCGATCTTCGATGACTCGGGGTGGGAGCCATAGCGGAAGTTGTGCACCGGCAGCAGGTCGAAGTGATCCATGATTTCGACCAGATAGGTCGTGCCTACCTTGCGCATCTGGTTCTGGGAGTCATCCAGCTCGACAATCTCGCGATTGATGCGCTGCCCTGCCTTGCGGATTAGGCTCATGTCGGCCGGGTTGTTGCTGTCACCCTTCAGGTTGGAGTATCGAACGACGATGGCCTTCAGGCGCTTATCGCGAAACACCCGTCCGGTGCCGCCGCGGCCGGCCTGCTTCACCCGAACAGCCTGGCGCCTGGGATCATACCAACTGAAGTTGAGACAAGCGTAGAGCACGTGATCCGCGGCTTGCCCGGCCGAGACGACAGAGATGTTCTGCTTGTCCTTCTCGTCGCGGGCATACATGGCGGTGAGTTGTTCCGAGAGGAGATGCGTGTTCAGGTCTTCCAGGGGTGCTTCCTCGAGTGAGATGTGTCCTTCATCACCGTCGATATAGAGAATGACATCCCGCTCCGCCTTGCCTTGGATCTCCAAGGCATCGAAGCCCGCGAACTTCAGATAAGGGCCGAAGTAGCCCCCGACGTTGCTGTCGATCACCGAATGGGTGAGCGGGGATATCGTCACGACCGTCGACTTCCCCGATCCCGGGTAGGCCGTGATCCCTCCGATGGGGCCGCCTGCGATCACCAGTTCATTCTCGGGATCATCCCAAGCAGTGTCGCCGCTCACGGCGTTGAATAGCAGCCATAGGCCGAAGCCGCGGCCGCCAGTGAAGGCCTCCTTCATACGCTCGCTGACGGGCTTCTCCTGGATCGTTCCATCCGTCAGATTGACATGCAGCGTTCGGTTCGCGTAGCCTCGCTCCACCGGGCGCAATTCATAGCTGTATTCCGCCAAGAGCCGGTGGGCCTTCTTCATCTCCTCCAGCGCTGCAGGCGTGCCCATGTTCACCTCCTCATCTAGCATATCCCTCGGGCCGAGAGTGCCCTTTCCATTGTAGATAGAATAGGCGCTCTGATTGTCTTGATTGGCCCGTGAGATTCATCCCGAATTTTCGGCGGCCTCTGCCCCTAGCAGATGCGGGGAAGCATCTCTCCGGAGAGCGCCTCCACCACGCGCATCCCACCGATGCCGGTCTTCATAAGCACCCGGCCTGGATTCTCTTCGGTCACCTGGCCGATCCGCACGCTCTCGCGGCCTAAAGGATGGGCGCGCATTGCTGCCAGCACATCCGCCTCCGCTTCCGGCGTCACGATGGCAATCAGCTTTCCCTCGTTCGCCACATAGAGGGGATCGAAACCCAGCATCTCGCAGGCCGCCGCGACCGGCTCACGGACGGGTATTACCGCCTCCTCAAGCACGATTCCCATATGGCTCTGCCGGGCGATCTCGGTCAGCGTGGTTGCCACACCGCCCCGGGTTGGATCACGCAGCACATGAATCCCATCCGAGGCTTCAAACATCGCTTCGATCAAGCCGCTGAGCGGAGCGATGTCGGAGCGAATCTCGGCTTCGAAGGATAGCTCTCCGCGCGCCGCCAGGACCGCCATGCCATGATCCCCGAGAGGGCCCGAGACCAGCACCACATCCCCGGGCCGCGCCAACCTGCCTCCGACCTCACGCCCATCGGGGATCATTCCCACGCCGGCCGTGCTGATGAAGATTCCGTCCGCCTTGCCCCGCTCCGCCACTTTGGTATCGCCTGCGACAACCTTCACGCCGGCCTCCTCGGCCGCGGTCCGCATCGATTTCAGCGCTTCTTCCAGCACAAAGATCGGCAGCCCCTCCTCGAGGATAAAAGAAGCCGTGAGCCATAGCGGCCTGGCCCCCATGACGGCGAGGTCGTTTACCGTGCCACAGATCGATAGCCGTCCGATGTCCCCGCCAGGGAAGAAGAGCGGTGAGACGATATGCGCATCGGTGCAGAACGCCATACGCCCCGATGGCGGCGTCTCGAAGATGGCGGCGTCATCCCCGCGTAGCAAGAGCGGATTTTCCAGGGGAGGGTAGAAGGTGCGGGCGATGAGCTCCTGGGTCATCCGTCCTCCACTGCCATGGCCCAAAACAATGGTGTCATCATGGGTCAATGGCCGCGGGCAGACAAGGCCATGGATAACGACCGGTTCCTCTTCATTCATCCGTGATGTACTCCTGTCATCCTGAGCCCCTCAGCATACATCGTGGATCCCACAAGCTCGCACCCGGTCGCAGGCGAAGCCTGCGGTTCCATTCCTTCCCTATGCCTCCATGCTCTGCATGCAGGCCGGCGGCAAGCCGCCGGATTTCGGATGGAGTCTACGCCACCCGGCGGCCATAGCGGTAATAGGCCGAACAGGCCCCTTCGGCCGAAACCATGGTTGCTCCCAACGGGTGCTCGGGTGTGCAAGGATCCCCAAACGCCGGGCAATCATGCGGCTTCTTCAAACCCTGCAGGATCTCGCCCGCGATGCAAAGCGGTGACTCCTCCGGCTGGATCGCCTCCACATCGAAACGCAATTCGGCATCGAAGCGGGCATATTCGGGGCGCAGCCGCCAGCCGCTATCCGGGATCGTCCCAATCCCGCGCCATTTCCTATCGCAACCGACGAATACCTTGCGGATGACCTCCTGCGCCGGCCGGTTCCCCTCAAAGGTGACCACGCGGGCGTAGGCGTTTCCCACCTCGGCCCGTCCAGCCTCCAGCAATTCGACAGCCATCAGAATCCCCTGTGCGATATCCAGGGGTTCAAATCCCGTGACCACGATCGGCACGCCATAGGCCTCGGCGATTTCGGGGTACTCCCAATAGCCCATCACCGCGCAGACATGGCCCGCAGCCAGGAAACCCTGCACCCGGTTCCCTGGCGCCTGCAAGATGGCATGCATGGCAGGCGGCACTCGCACATGTGAGACCAGCAAGCTGAAATTCTCAAGGCCCAAGCGATCGGCCTGCAGCACGCTCATGGCGTTGGGTGGCGCGGTGGTTTCAAAACCGATGGCGAAGAAGACCACCTGACGGTCCGGGTTCTCCCTTGCCAGCTTGAGCGCATCCAGCGGCGAATAGACCACGCGCACATCACCCCCAGCGGCACGCACCGAGAATAGGTCCCGATGAGAACCAGGAACCCGGAGCATGTCGCCGTAGGAGGTGAAGATGACCTCCGGCTTGGATGCGATCGCCAGCGCCTTATCGATGAGCTCGATCGGCGTGACGCAAACCGGGCAGCCGGGACCATGCACGAGCTGAATCTCGGGCGGCAGCAGTTGATCCAGGCCATGGCGTACGATGGCATGGGTTTGCCCGCCGCAGATTTCCATCAGAACCCAAGGCTGCGTGACCACTTCCCGGAGGCGGTTGAGCGTCCTATGGACCCTTTCAGCCTCGCGATATTCGCTGAGATGCTTCATGGCAGGTCCATCTCCGTCTCATCGTCGAAGGATGAGATCTCCTCCAGGAGTTTGAGGGTCTCGCGGGCCTCCTTCTCGCTGACCACGCTGATGGCAAAGCCGACATGCACGATCACATACTCGCCGACCTTGGCCTCGGGCACGTAATCCAGGCAAACCTCTCGCACGACCCCGCCGAAGTCCACCTTCCCCATGCGCAAGCCATCGGCTTCATAATCCTCGATGATCTTTCCGGGAATACCTAGGCACATACAATCAACCCTCCTACGATCGTCGCACTCTCGGGATTACTCAGGCCAGCCAGCCTTTCTGGGCTGCAGCGACCAGGGCCTGACCCAGGGATAGGCCTCCATCATTGGCGGGCACTTCCGTATGCCAGTACACCTGAAAGCCTTGCTCCAGCAGCGCCTCCACCGTGCCATGCAGCAATCGCATGTTTTGCCACACGCCCCCGCTCAAGACCACCTCATTGAGGCCATGATCCTTACGCAGGGACAGGCACAGGCGCAGAATGGCATCCACCAACCCCTGATGAAAGCGCGCCGCCATCGATTCGAGCGGGGCACCCAGCCGAATATCCTCCAAGAGGGCTCGCACCAAGGGCGCGGGGTCGATCCTATCCCCATCGATCTCCAGGCGATAGCCCTCAGACGCCGTGGAGCCGGCTAAAGCTTCCCATTCCATCGCCGCTTGCGCCTCGTAATTGACCTCATGGCGGACACCCGCGAGGGAGGCCACTGCGTCGAATAGCCGGCCGAGACTCGAAGTCTTGGGTGTATTGAGGCCGCGCTCCAATTGCTGCCGGAGGATGCGAGCCCGCTCTCCACCGGCGGCAGTCATAGAAGGGATCCAGGGCTCCCACGGCTCCCCGAGCGACCAAAGAAGCCCCAGGCCCAGGCGCCACGGTTCGCGCACGGCGGCATCGCCGCCTGGCATCGGGAAGGGCCTGAGATGATAGGCGCGCTCGAAGCTTCCGTACCCGGCGATCAGCACCTCGCCACCCCAGACAGTCCCATCCAGACCATAGCCGGTGCCGTCGAAAGCCAGGCCGATGACCTGGCGATCCGGCTCCAGCCCATGCTCGGCCATGCAGGCGGCGATATGCGCGTGGTGATGCTGGACGCCCACGGCCTCCAGCCCCTCCCGCTCGGCGCGATCTAGCGCGTATCTTGTCGCCAGGTAATCCGGGTGAAGGTCATAGGCAAGGATCCGGGGCTCCACTCGGAAAAGGCGCTGGTAGTGGCAGATTCCTTGCTCAAAGGCCCGCAGTGTCTCGAAGTTTTCCAGATCGCCGATGTGATGACTCAGGAATGCGTAGCGGCCACGCACCAGGCAGAAAGTATTCTTCAGTTCTGCGCCCGTCGCCAGCAGGCTGGGCAACTCCCACCGCAGGAACAAAGGAAAGGGGGCATAGCCTCGCGCTCGTCGAAGCGGGTAGATGCCATTCCTAAAGCCTCGCACGACGGAATCGTCGCAGCGGATCTCGATCTCGCGGTTGTGCATCAGAAACGCATCCGCCAGCGGACCCAGCCGTTCGCGAGCCTCCTGATTGCCGGTGGCGATGGGCTCTTCGCTCAGGTTTCCACTGGTCATCACCAGCACATCTGGCTGCCCGGCTTCCCGCTCCAAAAGCAGCTCATGCAGCGGCGTGTAGGGCATCATGAAACCCAGAGTGGTCTGCCCGGGCGCCACGCCGGGGGCGATGCGGGCGCCCGCTTTTCGCTTCAGGATCACGATCGGACGCTGCCTCGAATGGAGCAATTCGCGGCTGGTCCTGTCCAATTCAGCCTCAGCCTCCACTGCGGTCTCATCGGTGGCCATCAACCCAAAAGGCTTATCGACGCGGAGCTTCCTGCGCCGCAGTTCATCCACCGCCCGCACATTGCGGGCATCGCAAGCCAGGTGGAAGCCACCCAGGCCGCGAATGCCGAGAATCTTGCCCTCCCGCAGTAACCTTCGCGCCGCCTGGATCGCCTGCTCCTTCTCGGCCAGGATCTCCCCCTCCGCCTCCAACCAGACATGGGGACCGCAATCCGGGCAGGCAACCGGCTGCGCGTGGTAGCGCCGGTCCATGGGATCTTCGTACTCACGTCTGCATTCCGGACACATGGGAAACGACGCCATAGTGGTTTTTGGACGATCGTAGGGGATATCCCGGATGATCGTGAACCGCGGCCCACAATTTGTGCAATTGATGAAGGGGTAGCGATAGCGCCGATCGCCCGGATCCCATAACTCGCGCCGACAGTCCTCGCATATGCTGACATCGGGCGAGACGGGGATAAAATCGCCCTCTCGGGCTTCCGATTCAAGGATTTCGAAGCTTTCAAAGCCACCTGGGGTACAGAATTCCACCTCGCAAGAATCGACAACTGCCAGCGGCGGCGCCTGCTCTTGCAAAGCCTGCACGAAGGACTCCAGGTCGGCGCGGGAGCCATCCACAGTGATATCTACCCCAGCCGAGGTGTTGCGAACCCAACCGGCCAGGCTCAGGCGCCGCGCGAGGCCGAATACGAAGGGCCGGAAACCGACCCCTTGCACGATGCCTCGGATGCGGATCTTGGCGCCTCGCCGGTCCACGGCTAACCCTTGGATGGGCGCCCCTCTATCCTGGAATTCAGCCAATCCAGCCAGGCCTCCAGCCCCTCGCCTGTCTTGCAGGAGAGCGCAAAGGTAACCAGCCCCGGGTTCAACATTTCGACACCTGCACGGAAGCGGTCCATATCGAAGTCGATGTAGGGCAGCAAGTCGATCTTATTGATGACCAGCGCATCCACGCCGCGATACATGCCCGGGTATTTATAGGGCTTATCGTCGCCCTCAGGCACGGAGGCGATTAATACGCTTGCATGCGTGCCGAGAGCAAAACTGGCTGGGCAAATCAGATTGCCTACGTTCTCCACAATAAGCAGATCCATCTTGTCCAGTGGTAGTTGGTCCAACGCGCTTTGGAGCATCACGGCATCCAGATGACATTCCCCGCCGGTGTTGATCTGCACCGCTGTGGCCCCTGCTGCGGCGGCTCGGTCGGCATCGATGCTGGAGGCCACATCCCCATCCACCACCGCGATTCGTCTCTCGGGCGCCAGGGCTTCGAGCGTGCGCTCAATCAAGGAGGTCTTCCCGGCCCCTGGCGAAGCCATGAAGTTCAATGCCAGCACGCCGGCCGCGTCCAGCCGTGCCTGGTTATCCTCGGCAATGCGGTCATTGGCGCTCAAGATCTTCTCGACGACCTGTATTCGGTCTTTCACCCTCCGCCTCCTTGCGCTTCAGGGTTCTCCCCGTCTGGGAAGTCCACCTCGATGGCCTCCACCTGAAATTCCTCGCCAGCCACCACGCGCACCCTCCGGCTCTGGCATGCCGGACAGGCAAGCGCCAGCCCGTCGGGCTGGTATTCAGCCCCGCAGTCCAAGCAGGCCATGCGCGCCGCCACCCGACGAAAATGCAGCCGAGCGCCCTCCGCCATCGTGTCCCTACTCACGAAATCCCAGTAGAACTGCACCGATTCATCCACGATCGACGAAAGCTGCCCGATGATCAGGTGGATGTCCGTGACACGGTTGGCCCCCGCCTGCTTTGCGTGGCGCAAGGCGATATCCAGGATCGATTCGGTAACCGACAACTCGTGCACGTCCACTCCCGGGGATAGCGTACGTCCGCCATCCATCTTTACGTAGTGGAGAACGTCATGCAATCATGACGATTTCGCTCCGAAACCAATTGCCGGCTTTCAAGGGCGTGGAACGGATCAACAGAGCAGCAGCCCGGACGGTGCACCCCGGAGTTATGCGCGTACGCTGCCCTTGGGGCTGGTGTGATGGCATACCTCCTGGGAGGGCCGTGGGCTAGCGCAGGCCATCGTTGGCGGCAAAGTAGGCGAGAATGGCCTCGATCTCGCTATCCGAGAGGCTGAAATCGGGCATAGCGGTCGGCCCACGCACCGCTTCAGGATCTCGCAGCCAGGCGCGCAATTCATCTTCCTTAATGCGCCTCGTGACCCCATCCAGCAACGGGGCGATGAAACCTCCATACCCGCCGACCTGGTGGCAGTTGCGGCAACCATAGCGATTGATGAGCACCTCTCCCGTGCGCACTGGTTCGCTCAAGTCGACGCGCTTGACGATATTGATCCAGAAGCGCGGCGGCGCAAGCATGAACCAGAGCGAGAGCATCACAAGCGCCGAGAAGATCAGGATCGCCCACGGCATGCGGGGCTGTGAGCCACTCTGCGACCTTCTCATGCTCGCTTCTCTCCGGTGGTTCCTCTAATTGCCCTGAAAATCCGAGATTCCCACCCGGCGCTGGACATCAGGCTCTCACGACAAGTATACCCGCCTGACGGGTTCGAAACGAGCAGACATTCTAGCGCTTTGGTCCTGCCTGCCCTTGAGTGCAACCCTGCCCAGGGCACCCAGATGAGGGGGAATCGGGCCAGCCGCCCTATGGTCGCCAGGCAGCTGGCCGATCCCTAAAGGAGGGGAGAAGAGGTATGAAGCCGATATCCGATTAATGCCAAACCCAGGCTTCAAAGAGCGAAGTCAGGTCGCACTGGCAGGTTTCCTCGGCCAGCAGTTTGAAGGATTCCGCCGTGGCGATACGCCAGGCGTGTTCGGCGGTGTAGCGATGAAGGAATTCAGCGAAGACCTGCTCGCCGATTGCCTCCCTGAGTTCTTGCAGGAAGAGCGGCCCACGACCGTAGACGATGGCTCCATAAGCTGCGCCCTCATATGCTGCGGCCGGGAGCCCAATTGGAATGTCTGCGCGATCCACTCTTCCCCAGCGCTCCTCCCATGACCGCCAGTAATCCTCAGCCGCCTGCTCGCCATAGGTGTCCAGGAAATACAGGTAGGTGGCATACTGCGCCATGGCCTCATCCAGCCAGGGCTCAGCCGATTGGTCATTGCCGACCAAGTTGTAGAACCACTGATGTGCCACCTCGTGTGCCACCGTGGATTCGAAGTACACTGCCGAGGGCAGGTTCCGGATCCAGGCCTCCGGGTCATACAGACTCTGGGCGATCCCCATCATGCCGGGGTATTCAATCCCAAGAGCCTTCATGGGCGTGGCCGCCAGATCCATCTCTCGATAGGGATAGGGGCCAAAATGCCGCTCGAAACTTCGCAGTGCTGCCGCACCGATTTCGAGCGCCTGCCTGGCACGCGCTTCCCGCTCCTCGGGGGCATAGCTGTTCACCTGTACATCGCTTTCCATCGCCGACCAGACACGGAAGTCTGGGCTGGCGGCCAGGTAGAAATCTCGGGCTGGACCGGCCGCATAGGTCACAACCTGCTTCCCATCGATCGTGTCCCGCTCGATCTCCACGCCTGAGCCAACTAGCACGAGTGCCTCCGGGGCATGCACGCGAACCAGGTAAAAAGAGGCATCATTGAAGGTCAGATCGCCGTTGGGCGCCGGCAGCTTCGCATGCCA
>CAZQDE010000005.1:0-74168 GCA_964591485.1 uncultured Anaerolineaceae bacterium
AGTTGGAGCGCCCGTGCGCCAGCAGGCGGGTCCCATCCACCGGATCCACGGCGATATCCACTTTAGGGCCTTTGCCGGTTCCCAGGATCTCGCCGTTATAGAGCATGGGGGCTTCATCCTTCTCGCCCTCACCGATCACAATCACACCCCGTATGTCGATCGAGTTGAGAACCAGGCGCATGGCATCGACCGCTGCCTGATCCCCAGCTTCCTTATGCCCCCGGCCCATCCAGCGACCGGCAGCCAGCGAAGCCGCCTCCGTGACACGAACCAGATCCAGCGCCAGGTTTCGTGAGGGCTTTTCGGTCATCATCTTCTGCCTCCTTGGAGCCCTTCTTCATCCGCCGGTCAGCCAGGCGATCAAGTAGTAGCCCAGAAATCCCGCCCAAAGCCAGGAGTCCATCCGGTCCAGCGCGCCGCCATGGCCCTGCAAGAGGGTTCCCGTATCCTTCACCTTGACCTCACGCTTGAGCATGCTCACGCCAAGATCGCCAAGCGGAGAAAGCAACGCCACGGCGCCTCCAACAATCATGCCGCGAGCGAGCGTCAGGCTCGACGCCGTGCCTGCCCCCACCCGCCAGAGCACCGCCAGCCCGGCTCCGCTCAAGGACCCAGCCACCACGCCTGCCAGATAGCCCTCCCAGCTTTTCTTTGGGCTTAACCGGGGTGCAAGCGCATGGCGGCCCAGCCATTTTCCAAATAGGTAGGCGGCGCTGTCCGCGATCCATATGGAGGGAATCGCCACGAGAAACCACCATAGACCCTCCGGCAGCAATCGCAAGGCGATGAGATAGGACCCCAGCCATCCAACGTAGAGAAAGCCTGCGAGCGTCAGCGCCAGGTCTATCCCCGAGCCTTCCCAACCCCGCTCGAAGGCCACCATATGCCAGGTTGTAGCCGCCAGGCATACCGCGCCTACAACCAGCGGGTCCAGCCGGAATCCGGTCTGGAATCGAGCCAATGCAAGGCCCGCCACGCCGACAACCATCAGCGGGGTGGCGGGCTCATGGCCCGATCGCCGGTAAAGGCCGGCATATTCCGAGACCGCCAGGCCCAGCACCAGCGTGATCCCGCCCCAAAAGAGCCAGCCGCCATCGGCTATGACCCAAAAGACAAGGGGAAAGAGTAAGGAAATGACGGCGACACGTTCCCGCAGCATGTCAGCTTGTTGAGACCGAGTCAGGTATCCGTCCGTAACGGCGTTCGCGCCGGGCATACTCCCAAAGCGCTTCCAATAGTTCCTCGGGACCGAAATCCGGCCAGAAAGTCGGGGTCACATACCATTCCGAATAGGCACCCTGCCAAATCAGGAAATTGCTCATGCGCATTTCACCTGAGGTGCGGATAAGGAGATCGGGGTCGGGGCAACCGGCCGTGTAGAGATAGCGACTGATTAGCTCCTCGGTCACATCATCCGGCTTGACGCCATCCTTGATCATCCCACGGATGGCGTGGACGATCTCGTCCCGCCCGCCATAATTCCAGGCCACATTCAGAATCAGCCGTGAATTTTCGCTCGTCAGCTCGATGGCCTTGCGAACCTTTTTCTGTAATTCCGGGCGCAGCCGCTCCAGGCGGCCGATGTGGCGCAATTGGACACCGTTTTCATGCAGTGATTCCAGCTCGCGGTCCATGACCTCTTCGAGGATATTCAACAACCCGCGCACCTCGGCCGGCGGCCGCTCCCAATTCTCGGTTGAGAAGGCATAGATGGTCAGATATTGGATGCCATATTCGACGGCGGCCTCCAATACGCGGCGCAGGTTCTCAACCCCTGCCCGATGCCCAGCCAGGCGCGGCAAGCCACGGGCACGGGCCCAACGTCCGTTGCCATCCATGATGATGGCCACATGGACCGGGATGTTCTCGGGTAGTTTGCGGCTCTCTTCCGTTGGCATCAGCCTCGCCTGTCAGCCCTCCAGGATTTCCTTCTCCTTGCGCTCGCTGATCGCTTCGATCTCCTCAATGTATTTGTCCGTTAGCTCTTGCAGATCTTTCTCGGCGCGATGGAGATCGTCCTCAGAGATCAGCTTTTCACGTTCGAACTCGCGCAGGTCGTTGAGCACATCACGGCGGACGTTGCGAACAGCCACCCGTCCTTCTTCGGCCCGTCCCCGCACAATGCGCACGAGCTCGTGCCGCCGTTCCTCGGTCAGAGGCGGGATATTCAGGCGGATGAGCTTTCCATCGTTGCTGGGTGTGAGACCCAGATCGGAAGCCAGAATGGCACGCTCGATGTCACGGATGCTCGCCGGGTCGAATGGCCTGATGGTGAGCAGCCGGGGTTCCGGCGCGGAGATCGTCGCCAGCTGCATGAGCGGGGTCGGGGTGCCATAATACTCGACATTCAGGCGCTCGACCAGAGCCGGCGAAGCCCGTCCGGTACGGATAGCGGCCAGGTCTTCCTCCAACGCCCGAATGGCGCCCTTCATGCGATTTTCGCCTTCCGTGAGCGCATCCTTGACCATGGATTCTCTCCTGCGGGGATGAGATTCTGACGATCGGGTCTATCCATAAGGATAGCGCAAAAAGGTTGATTTTGCGAAGGAAGCGCGAAGGGATGGATTCCTCCACAAAGCCATGCTCGGGCAGGGATGTTTATCCACGCTCAAGAATGAAGCGTTAGTCCGAAATCGTTGTGCCTACTTGCTCACCGAGGACAGCCCGCGTCAGGCTTCCCTGCTCCCACATGTTCAGGACGAGGATGGGTAGGTGGTTGTCCATGCAAAGCGAGATGGCGGTGCTATCCATGAATGCGAGGCGCCTATTCAGGGCCTCGATGTAGGTCAGGTGATCGAAGCGCTTGGCGTCCGGATTCTCGGCGGGATCCGAGTCGTAGACCCCATCCACCTTCGTGGCCTTGATGACGATGTTGGCGTCGATTTCCATGGCGCGTAACGCGGCGGCCGTGTCCGTCGAGAAGTAGGGGTTGCCGGTGCCTCCGCCGAGGATGACCACGCGGCCTTTCTCGAGGTGACGGATGGCGCGCCTGCGGATGTAGGGCTCGGCAACGGCCCGCATCTCCACCGCGGACATAACCCGCGTCACCGCGCCCATCCTCTCAAGCGCATCCATGAGAGCCAGAGAATTCATCACCGTGCCGAGCATGCCCATGTAATCGGCTGTAGCACGCTCCATCCCGCGGGCGATCCCTGTCCGCCCTCTCCAGAGGTTGCCGGCCCCGATGACGATGGCCACCTGGACCCCCAGATCGCGCACACGTTGCACGCGGGCGGCCACTTCCTCCGCCTTGCTTGGATTGATCCCGAAGCCATCCTCCCCGGCCAAGGCCTCACCCCCCAGCTTCAGGAGAACGCGCTCATAGATTGGTTCGCTCATGCTCTGCACCCCCCGCCAATCGGGTCATGCGCCTTGTAACAAACAGGCCAACACTTAGGTTGGCCCGCGATCCTCATTCTATCCCCTCGCCCACTTCCCACCGGGCGAAGCGGCGCAGCGTGATGTTCTCCCCGGTGGCGGCGATGATCTCTTTTAGAAGCTCACCGACGGTCTTACTCTCGTCACGAATATAGGTTTGATTCAGCAGGCAGACCTCATCGAGGAACTTGCCAATCTTGCCCTCGACGATGCGCTCGATGATATTGTCGGGCTTGCCCTCGGCCTTTGCCTGAGCGCGTGCCCGCTCGCGTCTTTCCTCCAGCACGGCTTCCGGCACATCCTCCACCCGCACCCACTGCGGCGAGGCTGCCGCCACCTGCAAGGCGATCTCATGCGCGAAGGTGCGGAATTCTTCAGTCCGTGCCACGAAATCCGTCTCACAATTCACTTCCACCATGACGCCCACGCGCCCATCACCATGGCTGTAGAGCTCCAGGCGGCCTGCACGTGTTTCGCGCCCGGCGCGTTTCTCCGCGTCGGCCAGCCCTTTCTTGCGCAGTAATTCGATGGCCTTTTCCACATCCCCGCCGGTTTCTTCCAGCGCTTTGCGGCAATCCAGGATGCCTGCGCTGGTCTCGTTGCGCAGTGCCTTGATATCTTCGGCCGAGATGCTCATGCCTCTTCTTCCTCCTCGCCGGCGCCTGTCTCGGGTTGTTCTTCATCGGTGGGGGCGGGCTCCTCAGCAGCTTCCTCGGCGGATGGTTCCTCTGCCACGGCTTCCTGTTCACCCTCGCCTTCGACCTTGGTGATCTCCGGCACTTCCTCTACCACCGCCGCCTTCTCATCGAACTCACCGGATTGCAGCTTGGCGAGCGTCGCCTCGCCGAGAAGTTCCTCATCGGTCAGCTCGACGCCCTCCAGCGCTAGATCTTCCGCCGCGCCCTCGGGCTCCTCCTCGATATCCTTGCGAAGCGCCTTTCCCTCCAGCACTGCGTCAGCGATCTTCGAGGTGAGCAGCTTGATGGCCCGAATAGCATCATCGTTGGAAGGGATCACATAATCCACCACGGTGGGGTCGCAGTTGGTATCCACCAGCGCCACGACGGGGATCTTCAGCAGATTGGCCTCATGAATGGCGGTAGCTTCCTGCCGGACATCAACAACGAAAAGCAGCTCCGGCAGCTTATGCATCTCGCGGATGCCGCCCAGGCGGGCTTCTAGCTTCTCGATGCGGCGGTTCAAACTCAAGGCCTCTTTCTTGGTAAGCAAATCGAACTCGCCTTCATCCCGCCGGCGCTCAAGATTCTCAAGCTCATCGATGCGGCTGCGAATGGTGCGCCAGTTGGTCAGCGTGCCGCCTAGCCAGCGCAGGTTCACATAGGGCATCCCGCAGCGCTTGGCCTCCAGTTCGATGGTCTCCTGGGCTTGGCGCTTGGTGCCCACGAAGAGAACCGTCCCACCTTCCGCCACGATGTCACGCACGACGGCATAGGCCTCTTCCAGGGCCTGCAGCGTGATCTGCAAGTCGATGATATGGATGCCATTCCGTTCGGTGAAGATGTAGGGCTTCATCTTGGGATTCCACTTGCGGGTCCGATGCCCGAAGTGAACGCCCGTCTCGAGAAGCGCCTTCATGGTAACAACGGCCATTGGGGGACCTCCTTTGCGTTCGTCCTCCGCTCCCTTCTGCCCAAGACGGAACCGGTTGGCCGACCGGCACGCCCGTCTCAGTCTGGAAGCGTGCGTATTTGCCCAAGGGGCAGAATTATTCCCGCCAGGCCGACGCCCAGCGGGAGCGGCAAGAGTATATCATGGGGGCGGCGATTCGTCAAAAGGCAGGATCGCAGGCAGGTTGCTGCATGGAGCATGCCGACCACAGGGTTCCCGAAGTGGCTAGGACTGGCGTTCGGCCTTGGCCTGCACTCTCCGCAGGAAGCGTTCCACATCGATCACCGCCCGGGTATGAACGGCCTCCCCCACCCGCTCGGTCTCATCGTCCACTTCAACTCGGAACTGAATGGTGCCACCCTCCACTTCGATCACCTCGGCACGGGCGCGCACGCGCCCGCCTACGGGGGTTGGCGCTAAGTGGCGCAGATGGACCTGCACACCCACGGTGGTCTGGCCTGCGGGCAGGCGAGGCTCGATCAGCTTGCGGCAGGTGCCCTCGATGAAAGCCAGCATCGCCGGCGTGGCGTAGACCTGAAGTGAGCCGCTCCCCAGGTGGCTGGCGGCGCGCCCTGGCGTCACCTCTTGCTCTTCGATCAGAGTTATCCCGGGCTCGATAGCTTCTGCTACCATCGGCTAGTCCTCCCTGACGGCCTCTTCATCTCCGAGCGCCACTACGATGGCGACGGCGTGCTCGTGCGTATGACTGAGGCTCACGCTCCACTGGCTCAGGCCCAACTCCCGGGCCACCGCTTCCGCCGTTCCATGAAGCCGCAGGCGTGGCTCTTGGTTGGGGGCGTGGATAACCTCGATATCTTTCCATCCCACCTCACCGATGCCCGTGCCGAGCGCCTTCGCGACCGCTTCCTTGGCGGCAAAGCGGGCGGCGAGGGCGGGGGTGTGCCCTTTAGCGTCCACTAGCTCCTGCAGAGTATAGAAGCGGTCAAAGAAGCGCCCACCATGCCGCAATATGGCGCGGTCGATGCGATCCACCTCGACGATATCGACGCCTGTCCGAATGCGCATGCGTTTCCTATCTCTCTGGTCCCGCGATCGCGATCGCCAGCCGCTCAGGGTCCAAATGGCGGCGTGCGGTTTCGAGGATTTGCTCGCGGGTGATCGCCTCAATCATACCCGGATAACGCTGGTAGTAATCCAATCCCAGGCCATACCGCTCGATATAGGCCAGCGCGCTTGCCACACCTTCATTCGATTCCAACTGGAGTGGAAGCCGGCCGATGAAGTTTGATTGATTCTCGCGCAGTTCTTCGGAACTTACCTTGCGCTGAGTGAACCGGCGGATCTCTTGCAGGATGAGTTCGACCGCGGCGGATTCCTTCTCTGGCGCGACTCCGGCCAACACCTGCCAGGGTCCAGGCCCGGGTCCACCCGAGACTGCACTATAGGCGTAATAGGCTAATCCGGCACGTTCGCGAACGACATCCCCGATCCGCCCCATGAGCCCAAACCGCCCCAAGATGCTATTGCCCAATGCCGCGGCCATAAAATCGGGGGCGAACCGGCTCGGCCCCGCGGCTCCGATCACCAGATCACTCTGCTGCTTGCCCGGAAGGTTAACTTCCCTCCGCACAATCTCTTTCAACTCCGGTGCTGGCGGAACTCGCCGCATCGGGCCGCCCCCTGGAGCCGCCCATTTCGAGAGCGCCTGGGTAACCACCTCCAGCGCCCTCTCCCGCTCCATGGCCCCCACGATGGCAACGACCATTCCCTGGGGACCGTACTCCCTGCGGTGAAATCTGCGCAGGGCAGCCGGCGTGAGCCTTCCAACGCTTTCCACATAGCCGTCCACAGGGACGCGGTAGGGATGATCGGGATAGACCAGCTCATCGAAGGCCATCTGCGCCTGAGCGCCGGTGTCTTGGGCCCGGATGGCCAGAGAGGTCAGATGCTGGGATTTCAGGCGCTCAACCTCCCGGGACGGGAAGGTCGGGCTTGAGAGCACCTCCTCCAGGAGTTCAAGCAGCAAGGGAAGATCCTCGGCCAGCGACTTTCCCTGGAAGGAGGTGGAGTGCGCATTCGCCTGGAACCCCAATCGCGCTCCAACAGATTCGAGCGCCTCGAAGATTTCCTGGAAGCTGCGGCCCTCTGTTCCCCGCATGAGCGCCAGGGCCGTCAGGTGGGCTTGCCCCCAGCGCTCGGGCTCATCGGCCAGCGCGCCCGCCGTCAGATAGCCCGCCACAACAACGGAAGGGCTGGCGAAGTTCTCCCGGATCAAGACCGTCACACCATTGTCCAGTTCCTCGCGGAGGATCGTCTCGGGTCCTGGCAAAGCGGATAGATCGAGCGTCGGCAGCGAGTGTGTCTTCTCAGCCATGCGCGGCCCCGCCCTGAGGATGGTAGAAACCTACCGTTCGGTTTGAACGTCGGAGATACTTCCGGGCACATTCTAAGGTTTGCTCCGCACTGATCTCCGAAAGGCGCCCGAGATAGCCCTCAAACCAGCCGTAATCCGCAAACATCTCGCTGAAGCCCAGCCAGAAGGCCTGCTGTGTGACGCTTTCACTGCTATAGGCGAACAGGGCTCGCGCCTGTTTAATCGCCTTCTCGAGTTCGGCCTGCTCAATGGGGGCGTCCAATAAGCGCTCGACTTCGGCATCCAGGACCTCCAGCGCCTTAGAAGCCGATCGATCCGGTCGGACGGTGACATGCAAGGTGTAAAGGTAGGGATCGATCGTGGCTGCAAGCCCACCCTGGACCGCCGCCGCCAGTTCGCCTTCTACCAGCGCACGGTAGAGGCGCGAGGTCTTGTTGGAAATTCCACTCGAGAAGAAGTGCAGCCCCGATGCACCTGCCAGAACGCTGCCGAGCACGACCATGGCGAGGAAATCCGGATCTCCGGCTGCGGGGGCATGGTAGGCGACCTTCAAATAGGGCGTCTCCCCCGGGCCCTCCACGTTCACGATACGTTCCCCGCTCTGCTCGGGCTCGGGACGCGGCTTGAATTCCGGTCGCGGAGCTGGCGGCAAGGACCCGAAGATAGCCCGTATCCGGTCCAGCATCTTGCGAGGGCTGAAATTTCCCGCCATGGAAAGCACGGCGTTCGAAGGCACGTAATACCTGCGATAGTGCTGGTATAGGTCGTCCCGCGTCATCGTCTGCAGATCGACCAGATCGCCGATCACCTCATGGTGATACCCATGCACCCGGAAGGCAGCGGCCTGCACCTCTTCTGCCAGGCGGAAGGTGGGCTCGTTCTCATGACCTTGCCGCTCGGCAATCACAACCGTCCGCTCCGCCTCCACCTCCCGCTTGTTAAAGAGGCTATGGACCATACGATCCGCCTCGAGCCGCAACGCCAGGTCGATGCGGTCAGCCGGCATGGTCTCAAAGTAGGCGGTCCAATCCAGCCAGGTGAAGGCGTTCCAGGTGCCGCCATCACGGGAAATGGTGCGGTCGAGCTCCCCCGCGGGAAAGGTGGGGGTCCCCTTGAATTGCATGTGCTCGACCCAATGGGAGGCACCGGTGATCCCGGGGACCTCGTTGCGGGAGCCGACGCGGTACCAGATCCAGCAACTAATCAGGGGCGCCGTGCGTACCGGCATAAGCCGGACTTCCAGGCCATTCCTCAGGCGAACCCGCGTGAGGCCATCCTGCGGTTTGCGCATGCGTCCGCTACTTGCTGTTTGGCTTGCCATCCGGGCCGTATCCACGGCCCACTGCCCGATAAGAGAACCCGAGGGCTGCCATCTGCTGAGGGTCGTAGATATTGCGCCCATCGATAACCACCGGATTCTGCATCAGGTCGCGGACGCGCTCCAAATCCAGATGCTTGAACTCGTTCCAGTCTGTGCAAACCACCAGCGCTTCGCTGTTTTGCGCCAGGGCATAGGGATCCTCGGCCATCTCAATATCGGGGTTGAGCTTGGCGGCATGCGGCATGCCCACAGGATCGAAGGCCCTCACCACGGCCCCCTCCCGCTGCAGCCGCTTGGCCACTTCCAGCGCGGGTGCATCCCGCAGATCATCGGTATTGGGCTTGAAGGTCAATCCCAGCAGACCGATCGTGCGCCCCTTGAGGTCGCCCAGGGCATCGCGCACCTTATCTACCAGCAATCGCCGGCGATCGGCGTTGATTTCCATCACGGCCTGCAACAGCTGGGGATTGCGCCCTTTCTCCTCGGCCATATGCGCCAGGGCTTTGACATCCTTGGGGAAGCATGAGCCACCATACCCCAGGCCGGCTTCGAGGAAGTGAGGACCGATACGAGGATCGTAGCCCATCCCAGTTCCGACTTCTTTAACATCCGCGCCCAGGGCCTCGCATATATTGGCGATCTCGTTGATGAATGAGATGCGCGTGGCAAGAAAGGCATTCGAGGCGTACTTGATCATTTCGGCTGTGCGGAGATCGGTGATCATAATCGGTGCCCGCAGTGGAAGATGAAGCTGGGCCACCTTCTCCGCTGCCTCTCGATCAAACGATCCCAAGATCGTTCGCGCCGGGTTCATGAAATCCAGGATCGCCGAGCCCTCCCGAAGGAATTCGGGACAGGAAACGACCGCGAAGGGAATGGGGCTCTTCAGGTGTTCCCGGATGATGTCGGCCACCCAATCCCCCGTCCCCACTGGCACAGTGGATTTATTGACGATGATGGTTTCGGATTCCATGTATTCGGCGATGGAGATGGCGGCTGCACGCACATATTTGAGATCGGCCTCCCCATCGACGCCTTCGGGCGTGCCCACAGCGATGAAGACAAACTCTGCCCCTTGGATGGCCTCTGGATAGGAGGTGGTAAAACTCAGCCTCTGGGCGGCGGCGTTGCGCGTGACCATCTCCTCTAACCCCGGCTCATAAATAGGCAGCTTGCCTTGCTTGAGCCCCTCGATCTTCTCTTTGTCGATATCCAAGGCCACCACGCGGTTGCCCAGATCTGCAAATCCCGCCGCGGTGACCAGCCCGACATACCCCACTCCGACGACTGCGATTCTCTTCACAGGTCCTCCCTATGCCACGGTTCGTCCGGCGTTTAGGCGCAATCATACCATGCCACCAAGTGGAGGCAACCAGTCGTAAAAGGTCACTATCCTGCTGTGACACTTTTCACTTGCTGCCCCTCTCCCCAGGACTTACACTGGGTCTGAAATAGACAACTCCTATCCTGAAGGGCAAAGAAAGCTGCCGATCGGAGGCCGGGATGCAGATCACACGGCAAGCGGACTACGCGGTGCGCGCGGTCCTGTACTTGGCTGGGCTGAACAACGGGCAGCGGGCA
The DNA here is from genome assembly GCA_964591485.1 of uncultured Anaerolineaceae bacterium. Taxonomy (GTDB): domain Bacteria; phylum Chloroflexota; class Anaerolineae; order Anaerolineales; family E44-bin32; genus E44-bin32. The sequence continues at coordinate 10,245 of CAZQDE010000005.1, forward strand.
CCAACGAGCGAGATCGCCCGCGAACAGAGGATACCCCCCTCCTTCTTGGCGAAGATCATCTCCCAGCTCTCGGTCGCGGGCGTCGTTCAAACCTCGCGCGGCGCGCGGGGCGGCGTCTCACTCGCCCGGCCGTCGGAGGAGATCTCGCTGCTGGAGGTGATCGAGGCCATCGATGGGCCCATCATGCTCAATGAATGTGTCCTCGACCCAAAGGCCTGCATATTTGGCGAGAAGTGCCCTGTGCAGCCGATCTGGTGCGATGCCCAGGCTCAGCTCGTGCGCCGTCTGGAAGGAACAAACTTCGCCTCTCTGGCCAGCTAGCCGCCTCCAGCTATAGCCCTATCAGCAGCACTCTCAAGTACCCTCGGAGCAAGAAGGCCAGCACCCACCCCGGCGCGCTGGCCTTCGTTTCGCCCGATCATCTGTTTCCCGCGAGACCGTGATAGTTGGATGGGGTTCGCAGAGGTCCTATAATGATCATAGGACCTGAACAGAGGAGACCCATGGACGTTGCAGAGGCCATTCGGCTCAAGAGAGCCATCCGTGTGTTCAAGGATGAACCCCTGCCGGAAGAAGCTGTGCAGAAAATCCTTTGGGCTGGCCGTAGAGCCCAATCTTCTAAGAATACCCAGCCCTGGCAATTCATCGCCATCACGGATGGCGATCTGCTTCGCAGGCTATCTGAACTCGGCACCTACGCAGGACACCTTGCCGGCGCGGCCCTCGGCGTGGCCATCCTCACGCCGGATCCGAGCCAGCGCTGGTCGATCATGTTTGACGCCGGCCAAGCAGCCGCCTACATGCAGCTCGCCGCGTGGGAAATGGGCATCGGATCATGCATAGCCACAATCTACCAACCTGAGCAGGCACGCGAGCTTCTGGACTTTCCGGAGGCCTTCCATCTCCATGTAGCACTCTCGTTCGGCTACCCTGCCGACCCATCAGCACTCATCGAGCCCCCGCAGGCGGGGGGGCGCAAACCCATGGACGAAATCATCCATTGGAACGGCTGGTAGACGCAGAAGCCCTGTATGAGGTGGAGAGTCGAAGCCCAGGTGCAGCGAGACCGACGGAGACGAAAGGAGACGAGCGAACGCACCTCACCTCGGAAGCTGTTCCCCGAGGCGCAGATCAAGGACACAAGCGCATCGAGATTTCTTTGCAAATCCGGGCTGGATGGAGGAAAGCCATGACGAAACCACGCCAAGTGCGTGCACCCCGCGGCACTCAGCTTACCTGCAAGAACTGGCAGATCGAGGCTGCCTATCGCATGATTCAAAACAACCTCGACCCCGAGGTGGCCGAGAAGCCCGAAGAACTCATCGTCTATGGCGGACGCGGCCAGGCGGCGCGGGATTGGGATTCCTTCGAGGCCATTCTGGAGTCACTTCGCAAGCTGGAGCCAGATGAGACCTTGCTCGTGCAATCAGGAAAGCCAGTGGCGATCTTCCGCACTCATGAGGATGCCCCACGCGTGCTGATCGCCAACTCCAACCTTGTTCCTGCCTGGGCCACCCAGGAGCATTTCGACGAACTGGCAGCTAAAGGCTTGATCATGTATGGCCAGATGACTGCCGGTTCCTGGATCTATATCGGCACCCAGGGGATCCTTCAGGGGACCTATGAGACCCTGGGGTCCTTGGCGCGGCAATGCGGGTGGGCATCCTTGAAGGGCAAATTCGTCCTCACCGCCGGCCTGGGGGGCATGGGGGGAGCGCAGCCGCTGGCCATTACCATGAATGAAGGCGTGGGTCTGATCGTGGAAGTCGACCCCGCCCGGGCCATGCGGCGACTTGAGCAGGGCTATGTCCAGCACGTCGTCGACGAACTCGAAGAGGCCATGACCCTGGTTGAGGAAGCCCTTGATCAGGAACGGCCCCATTCGGTGGGGCTGATCGGCAACGCCGCCGACGTTTACCCGGAATTGGCCCTACGTGGCGTGATCCCTGATGTGGTCACCGACCAGACCCCGGCCCATGACGTCCACTCCTATATCCCCCACGGTCTCACGCTCGAGGAAGCCAGCGCCCTGCGGCAATCCGACCACGAGGCGTATGCCCGCAAGGCCATGGCCTCCATGGCGCGCCACGTAGAAGCCATGCTGGCCTTCCAACGCTCGGGCGCCGTGGTCTTCGACTATGGCAATAACATCCGCCAGCGCGCGTATGACCAGGGTGTGAGGGACGCATTCGCATTCCCGGGTTTCGTGCCGGCCTACATCCGTCCCCTCTTCTGCCTTGGCAAGGGGCCTTTCCGATGGGTAGCACTGTCTGGTGATCCGGAGGATATCTACCGCACCGACGCGGCCGTGATGGAGCTCTTCCCGGAGGATGAGCACCTGCATCGCTGGCTAAGGGTGGCGCGCGAGAAAGTGCCCTTCCAGGGACTTCCCGCCCGCATCTGCTGGCTGGGTTACGGCGAGCGAGCCAAAGCCGGACTGCGCTTTAACGAGATGGTGGCCAAAGGGGAGCTGAAGGCCCCGATTGTGATCGGCCGCGACCACCTCGACGCCGGGTCCGTGGCCTCGCCCAATCGCGAGACCGAGGGCATGCTGGATGGCTCGGATGCCATCAGCGACTGGCCATTGCTGAACGCCATGATCAATGCGGTGGGCGGCGCCACCTGGGTTTCCTTCCATCACGGGGGCGGAGTGGGCATCGGCTACAGCCAGCATGCCGGGCAGGTCATCGTGGCTGATGGCTCGCCGCAGGCAGCAGCCCGGCTGGAGCGCGTGCTCACCACCGACCCTGGCCTGGGGATCGTGCGACATGCGGATGCCGGCTACCCTGAAGCCATCGAGGCTGCCCGCAGGCATGGCCTGAAAATGCCCATGCCGCCCTCCTGAACGCCACGGCCGTCTGAGTGGGCAGGGTTTCGAGGTACAATCAAACCCATGTCGCGCCCCTTCTGGATGGCGGTTGCCTTGGTTGGGCTGGCATCCATCGCTGCAAGCTTTGGCCCCGCCGAACAGGCACTGGGCATCCACGTGCGTTGGGTCTACCTGCATGGCGCCTGGGTGTGGACAGCATTGGTGGCCTTTGGCGCCGCCGGCCTGCTGGGCCTGGCAGGGTTGCTCCCACGAAATCGGAGATTCTCCGCATGGTCCGTGGCCTTCGGCCAGACGGGGCTGCTGTTCTGGCTCAGCTATCTTCCCATCAGCCTCTGGACCATGCAGGCCAATTGGAATGGGCTCTATCTGGCGGAACCGCGCTTCCGCATCGGCGTGGATTTTGCCATCTCTGGCTTGCTCTTGCAGATAGCTATCTTGCTGCTGAAGCGTCCCCGCCTATCTGGAGGGCTGAATTCGGCCTTCGCAGCCTCGCTGTTCTATGTGCTGCTGAGAGCCGACCAGGTGATGCATCCACCCTCTCCGATCCTGACCTCCAACTCGTCCGCCATCCGTGTCTTCTTCCTGGGGATGGTGGTGATCTTGGTAATGGCTGGCCTCGCCTTGGGAGTCGGCCTTCACCGGCGGCAACAAGAGGCCTGACCTGAAGAGAGCGATAGGCGATAGAACCTCCACGTCCAGCGCGCCCGTTGCCTGGCCAAGCGTAGGATAGACATCATGTCTCCCGAATCAGCTCCTCAGCATGATCCCGAAGCCATCGACTTGCTCGTACATTCCGCCGGGCAGCTTGCCACGCCCATCGGCGGGCCTCAACGCGGTAGCCAGCTTGGGGAACTGCGACTTCTCGTCGACGGCGCGGTGGCCATCCGCGATGGGCAGATTGTGGATCTCGGCTCCACAGCGGATCTGCGCTCGCGCTACGAAGCCGATCGCCTCCTGGACGCGAACGGCGGCGTGATTGTGCCTGGATTCATCGACCCCCATACACACCTGGTGTGGGCCGGTGACCGCGCCGCCGAGTTCGAAATGCGAATCGCCGGCGCCAGCTATATGGAGATCATGGCCGCGGGCGGCGGGATCGCCCGTACCGTCCGGGACAGCCGCGCCGCAAGCCTCGATAGCCTGGTCGTGCAATCCCATGCGAGAGCTCAGCGCATGCTGGCCTACGGCACCACGACGGCCGAGGCCAAGACGGGCTACGGCCTGGCCACCGAGAGCGAACTCAAGCTCCTGGAAGCCACTCTGCGCCTGGATGCGCTTGAGCCTCTGGAGATTATGCCGACATTTCTCGGGGCCCACGCCTTGCCACCCGAGTTGGCGCCGCTGGGCGCCGAGGGATACGTTCGCTATACCGATCTAATCGTAGAGGAAATGCTGCCCGCCGTGCTCAAGTGGTGGCAGGAGCACGCGCCCGATCGACCACTCCCATTTGTGGATGTCTTCTGCGAGCAGGGCGCATTCAGTTTGGCGCAAGCGCGTCAGATCCTGGAGCGGGCGAAAGCGCTCGGATTCCCATTGAAAATCCACGCGGATGAGTTCGCAGGTCTGGGCGGGACAGCCCTGGCAGTCGAGCTGGGCGCCACCTCGGCCGATCATCTTGTGCATCCGCGCGAGGGGGACATCTCGGCGCTGGGCGCCTCCGACACAGTCGCCGTCGCCCTTCCATGCACGCCTTTCGGCTTGGCTGAGACAGACTACACCCCCGCTCAGGCCATTCTGGAAGCGGACGGATTGCTGGCGCTGGCCACCGATCTCAACCCAGGAACGGCCTGGTGCGAGAGCATGCAGATGGTCATCGCACTGGCCTGCCGCTACATGCGCCTCACCCCTGCGCAGGCCTTATGCGCGGCAACCATTAACGCTGCCGCCGCGCTTGGCCGCCAGGAAGATCTGGGAAGCCTGGAAGTGGGTAAGCAGGCGGACCTGCTCATTCTTGCGGCGCCGGACTATCGCCATCTGGGCTATCGGTTTGGCACGAATCTGGTATCCCTTGTTATCAAGAGAGGTGTGCCCGTATACCAAGGCGACGAGGTGTAACCCGATATGCCCATCCTGGAGAACTTCCGCCCCGAATACATCATCCTGGGCCTGGCCGCGCTCGTGGTGGCCTGGTTCCTGCTGCGATTCCTGCTGCGGCTGACCGCCAGGGTGTTCACATGCGGCTGCCTGCTGATCGCGCTGGCAAGTGTCGGCCTGCTTCTTTTCCGATTTGTGTTCTAGCTATGAACGCGCCATCGGATGACCGAGGGCGCGATAGAGACACTCGTGCTCGACGCTCCCAGGCTTGAAAAAGAGCTGTGATCCCCCGCATCCCTCTCAATCCGGGGGATCTTTGATTGCAGATCTTCACGCTTCCTTGGGAATCACGATCCAGCAGATCAGGTAGGGGATAAGTCCTGGGATGCCGCCTGGCAGGGCTGCCAGCAGGAACCCAAGCCTAAACCAGAAGGGGGAAATCCCGAAGAACTCCCCAAGCCCACCGCAAACTCCCGCCAACACCCGGTCTCGCCGCGACCGGCGCAGCACTTTCCCATCCATGCCTGCCATTCCGTCCCTCCTGACTGCTCATCGCATGGACCGAAACCTTCACTCGCATTCATTCCCTATACGCATTCCGCGAACATGGGTCGCGGGAGCTGCAAGGTGGCTTTCCCAGGAAACAGAATGGGGCCGTCCTGTGCGGACGGCCCCATCGAGGATGCTTGCGTTCGCCGGCCTAGTATTCCGGCATCGGCGGTGCGGCAGGTTTCTCCTTCTCCGGCACCTCCGTGATCAGCGCCTCGGTCGTCAGGATCATGGCGGCTATGGAGGCTGCATTCTCCAAAGCACCCTTGGTGACCTTGGCGGGATCGATGATGCCGGCCTTGACCATATCCACGTACTCTTCGTTGAGCACGTCGTAGCCGATGTGCTTGTTCCCATCCTCTTTCTGCTTCCTGCGCACCGTCTCGATGATCACGGCGCCATCCCTGCCGGCGTTCTCGGCGATGCCCATCATCGGCACTTCGAGGGCCTTGCGGACGACGGCCACGCCGATGTTCTCGTCGTCGTACTTCATCTTGAGCTTCTTGATGGCCTCCATGGCGTTGATCAGCGCCACGCCACCGCCAGGCACGATGCCTTCTTCCACCGCGGCACGGGTCGCGGAGAGCGCATCTTCCACGCGATGCTTCTTCTCCTTCAGCTCCGTCTCGGTGGCGGCACCGACGCGGATCACGGCCACACCGCCCGCCAGCTTAGCGAGCCGCTCCTGCAGCTTCTCGCGATCGTAGTCGCTGGTGGAGCGCTCGATCTCGACCTTGATCTCCTCGATGCGGCCCTTGATGCGCTCGGTTTCGCCCTTGCCCTCAACGATGGTGGTGTCTTCCTTGGAAACTACCACCTTGCCGGCGCGGCCCAAATCATTGATGGTGACCGATTCAAGCTTGCGGCCGATCTCCTCGCTGATCACCGTGCCGCCGGTGAGGATGGCGATATCCTGGAGCATGGCCTTGCGGCGGTCGCCGAAGCCAGGGGCCTTCACAGCAACCACATTAAGCATGCCGCGGATCTTGTTGAGCACCAACGTCGCCAGGGCCTCGCCCTCCACGTCCTCAGCGATGACCAGCAGGTCACGCTTGCCGATCTGAACCAGCTTCTCGAGGATGGGCACGATATCGGTTGCAGCCGAGATCTTCTTATCGTGGATCAGGATGTAGGGCTCTTCGATCGCGGCCTCCATATTCTCGGGGTCGGTCACGAAGTAGGGCGAGATGTAGCCCCGGTCGAACTGCATACCTTCTACATACTCGGTCTCGAACTCCAGACCCTTCGACTCCTCGACCGTGATCACGCCGTCCTTGCCGACCTTGTCCATCACCTCGGCGATCAGATCGCCGATCTCACGATCCTGAGCCGAGATGGCGGCCACGGAGGCGATCTCCTCCTTGGTGGTCACGTCGATGGCCTGCTTGGCAATGGCCTCGGAGACGGCCTTGGCGGCGGCCTCGATACCCCGCTTGAGCAGCATTGGGTTGGCGCCTGCAGCCAGGTTCTTGAGACCATCGGTGACCATGGCATGCGCGAGCACGGTTGAGGTCGTGGTGCCATCACCCGCGATGTCGTTGGTCTTGGTGGCGGCTTCCTTCAACAGCTGGGCGCCCATGTTCTCATAGGGGTCTTCCAGCTCAATTTCTTTCGCCACGGTTACGCCATCATGGGTGATCGTAGGGGACCCGAACTTGCGGTCCAAAGCCACGTTCCGGCCCTTCGGCCCCAGTGTCGTGGCCACTGCTCTGGCCAGCATATCCACGCCAGCCTTCAGACGCCGCCGGGCGTCCTCCGCAAATACAAGTTGCTTCGCTGTCATAGCTCCATCGCTCCTATCGTACGGTATCGTTGAGATGCGAATGACCCTATCGGACGCCTAGGACTCAAGCACCGCCAGGATGTCGCTCTCACGCAGAATGAGCAGTTTCTCGTCATCCATCTTGATCTCCGTGCCAGCGTACTTGGCAAAAAGGACCTTGTCCTTAACGGAGACCTCCATGGGGATGCGATTGCCCTTGTCGTCGCGGGCACCCGGACCTACGGCGAGCACCTCGCCCCGTTGGGGCTTCTCCTTCGCCGTTTCGGGGAGCACGATGCCGCTCGGGGTGACCTCTTCCTCTTCCAGGGGCTTGACCACCAAGCGATCGGCTAGAGGTTTAATCTTGAGTGCCATGCCGACCCTCCTCAATTGAATGTTGTTATGTGATGGCTTCTGCACGACGTTAGCACTCTAGGCCCTAGAGTGCTAATTCAGACGCAAGTGTACCCAAAGTGAGGGAGGCTGTCAAGGGCCGCGCGCGGGTTTACTCCCCCGGGAAGGGGGTCAGCGTCGGCGTGGGTTCGGCCGCAGGCTCGGGCGTCCGGTCACCGGTGCAGATGGCTCGGCCCTCGGCCACGATGGCGCTCACCAGCGGATCGCTGCCGTACTTGGACATCAGCGCCGTGAAGATCCGCTCGGCATCGGCGCAGGCCTGCGGGTAATTCTCGGAACCGGCGTAGAAGGTCAGCGCAGAGCCATAGGTGTAGTAATACTCCACAGTCTCATTGACCAAGGGCAAGCCCCGGACCTCCTCGCCTCGCTCGCGGGCCTGTTCGGTGCCACGTTCGCATAGGAAGACGCCCAACTCGCAAAGCAGGTCGCCGCTCTCTTGCTCTCCGCAACCGTCGATGGCACAGCGGAAGACCGGGATGGCGCTCTCATAGTTGCGGGCCTGGAAATAGACGCTACCCAAGCGGGCGTAGATCTCGGGGTTGGATGGGTCGATCGAGAGAGCACGTTCCACATTCAGCGCCGCGGCGAAGAACTCGCCCTGACGGGCGTAGGTGTTCCCGATAGCCAGATAGGGGTTGGGATCATTGATCCCGAGTTGCTCGTTAATCTTGGCCGCCCGGGCAAAGTATTCGATCGCGGTGTCGAAATCGCGCAAAGCCCGGTAATTAGCCCCGATGTTCAGGTAGAGAAAGGTCAAGTTTGGGCGCACCTTCGCCGCTTCCAGATATTCTTCGATGGCTCGCAGGTACCACCCCTGGCTCTCAAGGACGGTGGCGTAGACGCGATGGATGTCCATCAGATATTCCTGCGCCACACCGCCCTGGCCCGCCAGGGCGACGGCCCTCTCAGCCAGATCGTCGGCCTGAGCCACGTTGCCCTGATCGACATACACTTCCGCCAGGAAGGCCAACGCAAGCGCGTTTTCTGGGTCCAATTGTCCGGCGCGAATGGCGGCTTCCTGGGCTTCCGCCAGGAAAGCTTCTTTGCGATTCTTCTCGCGAATTACAGTCAAAGGCGAAAGGTTGACCGTTCGACCTCCGACCACCCAGGCGTCTTGGGTGATAGCTTCCACTTCTCCCGAGAACAGCAGCCCGGCTCCGCCACTCACCTCGGTTTCCGGCCTCGCTTCAGCCTCCCCCAGCCCCTCCAGTTCAATCACGTTAGCCGTGATGCGCCCGCCCTCGGAGATCACACCCACCACCCGCACCCGGTCTCCTACAGTGATCACATCCTTCACCTCCGCCGAAGCCGACCAGTCGTAGACCAGGGTGCGGATGGCGTGGGCGAAGGCACTGTCCGGGTTCAGCTCCACGGCTCGATCGATCGATTTCCGGGCCTCCGCCAGACGTTCCCGGCGGCTTTCGAGGGTGGTATGCAGGGCACTTGAGTACGTCTGCAGGCGCGCCAGGTTGGCCCAAAGAGCGGCATCGTTGGGAGCCTTGCTCACCGCCTCCCGGTAGGCCTGTATGGCGGCTTCAATATTGCCGGCGGCGAAGTGGGCTTCGGCCTCTTCGGCGTGTGAGAGGGCATTGCGTGTGGCTGTGGGGGTAGGCAAGAATAGGGGTTGCACTTCGCCCTGCTGTTCGGCGCGCAGGAGCAAGACGCCGCCCACAATCAGTGTCAGCAGCGCCAGCACCCGCCAGGGATTGGAGCGCCGCCGATCGCGACTCAGCTCCAGCCGTTCGCCCGTCAATCGCATAATGCCTTTATTCTATCCGCCAGTTCAGGAAGTGGGCGTGACCTCACCCTCGGGGGTCGGGGTGCGCTCGAGCTCCCCGCAGAGCACCAAGCCTTCCTCGGCGTTGAAGACCGCGATTTCATTGTCAGGGACCGTCTGGAGAATGGCGCGAAAGATCTCCACCGCATCTTCGCAGACCCCCAGCTTGGCCAATGCCAGCCCATAAGTGTAGTAGAACTCTAGCACCCGGCCATCTTGCTGAATGATTTCCAGAGGAAGGCCTTCGACGAAAGCGCCTTCAGGGGACATGCCACCGCGGATGGCGAGGTCGAATTGCGCCACAGCCTCCTCAAGCAGCCCGTTATGGTAATACATGCGGGCCAGGTTTCCCCGCAGGCGGGGGTTGGCGGGATCCAATTCGACCGCTTGCTGCGCGTACTGGCTGGCCACCCCATAGTCACCGATCCCCGCGTAGAGCTGCACCAGCAACGATAGCGGTTCGGTGCTGGTGGGCGCCAGCGTGACCGCCCGCAGGTAACTCTCTCTTGCCCCTTCCACGTCTCCCAGCGCGCGCTGCATGTTGCCCACATCGATGTGCAGACTGGGAAGGTTGGGGTTCAGGTTGCGCGCCGTCAGATAGGATTCCAGCGCCAGTTCTCGGTTGCCCGTGAGTTCCCACACATAGCCCAAGGCCCGGTGGGCCTCGAGCGATTCCTTATCCAGGGAAACCGCCGCCCGCGCATGCTCGAGCGCCTGCTCGTAGGTGCTGATATTGGAATCGATCAAGACCTCCGCGTAGAAGGCGCGCACCTCAGGCGCATTGGGGTTCAAATCCAGAGCCCTTTCGGTTTCTTGCACCGCTTCTGCCATCAAGGCGGTTCGCTCAGCGGGATCACGCACCCGGCTGGCCTGAAAGTCGAGCGACCAACCCAAGAAGGCGTGCGCCAGGGCCGAATCCGGATTGATGACCATCGCATCGCGCGCCGCCTGTTCCGCCAATTCATACTTGCCGGCAAACATGCGCACCCGGGCCAGCTCGATATGGTAAGCAGGTTCACGCGGTGCGGCGGCGATGGCCTCCAAGTAGGCCTCTTCGGCCTGCTGGAGCTTGCCCGCTCGGAAGAGGTTTTCGGCTTCCAGGACATAGGATGCCGGACTGCGGGTCGGGGTCGGCGTAGGGATAAAGAGCGGCGGCGTTTCCGGAATGTAGGCCTGCCAGAAATAGACAGCCGCTGCCAGGAGGCACAAGAGTAAGATCACGCGCCAGGGATTGGAGCGGCGTCGCTTCTTGCGCAAATTCCATTTGCTTCCGCTTAGATACATGTGATCTTGTGACTCGCTTCACAGACCGTGATGTGTGGGCAAGCATCTTACCACCCGCAGGAAATGAGCGTCAAGCATGCTTCCCCCGAGACTCGTGGCAAGTACGGTATAATCGCCCGCATGTCGAGCCAAGCGCCCCCTGCACCCGAACCCGCCGAGACACAGGAAAACACCCCGGCGCGCGCCTCACAGCCTGCAGATGGCAAGTCCAGCCGCAGGCGCCGGATTCTCGTGGGCATGGCCATATATATCGCGCTGCTTCTCATCGCCGGTGGCGCCGCCTATTGGCAAGGCCAGGTGCTGGGAGAAAAGCAACGCCAAGGTGAACTCGAGCGTGCACTCCAGGAGCAGTACGAGCTGGGCATCGCCGACCTCGAGTCCGGGCGCTATGCACTCGCACGGCAGCGCTTCGAAGCCATCATCCACGAGGCGCCGGAATTCCCAGGAGCGGAGGATCGGCTGGTAGAGGCGCTCCTTCACCTGGACGTCCCGACGCTTACGCCCACACCACGCCCGACGGCCACGCCGGACCCCTCGCCGCCTGAGAAGCTCTTCGAGGATGCCCAAACCGCCCTGGATGGCGGCGATTGGCACACCGTCATCGATAAATTGCTTTCTCTCAGGGCTAAGGACCCCACCTATCGCGCCGTGGAGGGGGACGGCATGATGTTCACCGCCTTGCGCAACCTGGGCATGAAACTCATCGCCCAAGGTGAGATGGAGGAGGGACTCTATCAGCTCAGCCTGGCCGAGCAGTTCGGGCCGCTCGATCGCGACGCCATCTTCCGTCGCTCACTGGCACAGCAATATCTGCTCGCGAACAGCTACATCGGCCTGAATTGGGCTCGCGCAGCAGAGCTCTTCGGACCGCTATGCCAGCAGGGCGCAACCAGCGACTCCTGCCCCAAATACGCCGAGGCCGCCTGGAAGTATGGCGACCTCTTATGGAACGCGGGCGAAGCCTGCAAGGCGGATCAACAATACCAAGCTTCACTCAGTGCCTTTACCTTCCCTGAGCTCGAACCCACCGCATCCAAGGCCAGGCGGGTTTGCGCCACGCAGTCTGCCCCACCCCCCCAACCCACCGCCACGCTTACGCCCACTCCCACGCAAGAGGGAGGCGGCGCAGGGAACGGCGGGGGCTGATGGTCTTGCGCTCACCGCGCTGGCCCGGATTTCCTGAACCCCGGTACACAACTTGCATCCCCTTATCTCGCAGGCACAAGCGGCCGTGAGGCCTAGCCTTGCACCAAGCATGTGATCGATCTGCCGGCAGGCCGGCAGCCGGCGAGGAAGGGGTCCTATGAACTGCGCACTGATACTGTTATCGATGGGCATGATCGGCCTCTATCTTGGATTCTCCAGCGCCCTGGGCCTATTCATCTGGTACGCCCGCAGGCGGAGCGCTGGCCGGATTTCATGGCTGGTGCCTGCCGTCTACGCCCTGCTCATCTACCTGCCCATATCGCTCTACCTGGCCCGCTTCTTCGCTTGGTCAATGCAGCTCCGGCTGGGAGTCCTGGCCGCTGGCGGGCTGCTCTGGGTCACCATCGCCTTGCTCTTCCCGCGCCTGCCGCCTCCACTTCGGTCGCCGCTCTTCGGCCGGCAATATCTCAGCCTCACGATGCTCATCGTGGCATCCTGGTGCCTTACCTACTGGCTCCGTGATCAAGAACCCTCCCTGCTCGTCCTGGGCCTGGCAGCCTGCACAGCATCGCTTTCGGCCTTGCGCGACGCCCTCCCCAAGTATGAAATGCCCGCATAGTTGGGGTACAATGAACCGCCCGCCGACCGGGCCGGGTTTACAGCCGACCAGGAATCAGGCTTGTTCGAACTCACATTTCTCGGCACCTCCGCCTCCGCGCCTTCCATCCACCGAGGCCTCTCCGCGCAGGTCGTCAGTTACCGCGATCTGCGTTTCCTGATTGACTGCGGCGAGGGAACCCAGCGCCAGATATTGCGCTCGGGATTAGGCTTCCGCCGTCTCCACCGGGTGCTGATCACGCATGGACATCTCGATCACATCTTGGGCCTGGCAGGCTTGCTTTCGACCTTCTCGCGCTGGGAGGCCATCGATTCGCTCGAGATTTGGGCCGGCGAGTGGGCCATGGAACGCATCCAGGATTTGCTCTTCGGTGTGGTGCTGCGCGGCGCTCGGGCACCCCTGGAGATCATCCTACGAGTCGTGAAACCCGGCGTCTTATTCGAGGAACAGGACCTCACCGTGCGGGCCTTCCCGGTGATCCATCGCGGGCCTGGCTGCTTCGGTTACGCCTTTGAGGAGGCCACCCGCCGCCCCTTCTTGCCCGAGAAGGCCGAAGCGCTTGGCATCCCGTCGGGCCCGTTGTGGGGCAAGCTCGCGCGCGGCGAGGAAATCAACCTGCCAGACGGCCGCGCCATCCAGCCCGAGCAGGTTCTGGGGCCTCCCAGGCGGGGGGCCCGGCTCATTCACGTGGGCGATTGCGGAAGCACGGACAATCTAGTCGACATCTGCAAGGATGCCGATGCCCTGGTTATCGAGTCAACCTACCTTTCGGTCGAAGAGGACCTGGCACTGAAGTTTGGACACCTCACTGCTGCGCAAGCGGCCGAGCTGGCGCGGGAAGCCGGAGTGCGCCAACTCATCCTGACCCATATCTCGCGGCGCTATCGCGAGAAGGACGTCCTCGAAGAGGCGCAAGCCATCTTCCCCAATGCGACTGTTGCCCGGGATTTCGACCACTATGAGATCAAGCGCCCCGACAGAACCTAGGCTCTCTCTGCCTGCCCGCCGAGGCTCCATAATGCCTGCCGGCCCGCGGCCCTATCTTGAATCCGAGTGCAGGAGGGGATAGAATCACCCCGGCTAGACTTCTACACCGGGTGACGCCATGCCAGTCTACGAATATCGATGCTGCGAATGTGAGAGCGTGTTTGACTCCCTGCGCCCTATGAAGGACGCGGATGCCCCTATTGCTTGTCCCGCCTGCTCCAGCCAGCGCACCCTGCGCAAGATGTCGGTTTTCGCCGCCCACAGTGATGGGCGATCGGTCGCGGGAACTCAGTCCGCCTGTGCCTCCTGCAGCGGCGGTTCCTGTGCCACCTGCGGACACTGAACCCGCCGCCAGGAGCTCACGAACCCTCTGAAGCCGGCAGCAATCCCAATAGCTTCCGCATCCTGTCTTCCGCGACGTCCTCCAGCGAACCTACGATAAGGTCCGCCCCAGACAGCGCTTTCGCATCATGCGTGGTCGTGACCGCCAGTGAACGCATTCCGGCGCGTCGGGCGCCCTCCACACCGACGATAGCATCCTCCACCACCAGGCAATGGCGTGGATCGATCCCCAGCCGCCTGGCCGCTTCAAGATAGATGGCTGGGTCCGGCTTGGCCGGCAGGCGCTCACCCGAGACCAAGGCATCCAGATAAGGGCGCATGCCTAACGCCTCCACAAGCGCATCCACGTTTTCGAGGGGTGCTGAGGATGCCACTGCCTGCCGGATCCCCCATGCCTGGAGCCGCTCGAGCCAGGCCTTCGCGCCCGGCAAAGCCTTGGCACGCTTACGCGCCAGCCGCCGGAAGGCTTTCTCCTTCGCCTGGCTCACCTCTTCCACCCAGGCGGGATCCCGGGCCTCGCGCGTCAGGTAAGCCAAGATGGACGCATTGTTCCGGCCGAACGTGGCCAGATGTTGCTCCCAGGTCATTTTCAACCCAAAATGCGGCAAGACCTCCCGCCAGCTCTCGTAGTGAAGCTCGCTCGTGTCCGCCAGAACGCCATCCAGGTCCCATAGAACCGCGCGCGACCCATCCAATAGAGATCTAACCATGGTAGAGAGCTCCTCTCGAGCCTGTTCCCCAGAGGTCAGCAGGTGAGGTGTAAGGCAGCTACCACCCGGCGTTGCTCCCGCAGGCGATTGTAGGCCTCGCAGGCTTCCTGGGTGGGCAATACAATCAATTCAATCCCCCGGCTCCTGATGCCGGCGCGCGTTTCCTGTGGCACCCGCATGCGGCCAAAGGCACCCTGTCCCACGATGAGCACCTCGGGGCCGATCTGCAAGACCTCGTCCAGATCTTGCAGATTGAGCACATGCCCCTGCTCTCGCCACCAGCTACCGCGCACCTGGTCTGGACAGATAATGACATCCCGCGTGTAGGGCTTGCCATCCACCTCCAGCCGACCAAAGCGATAGCCTGTGATCCTGGGAGGTTTCATCGTTCACGCCCGGCTGCTTGCAGTCATCCTAATGCCAAAACGGTCGAACTCCCCAGTGGGATTCTCCCAGGAGACCTGGATATCTTCCACGCGGGCAGCGGGCGGGCCTTTCCGGCACCACTCAATCATGGAGTCCACCGCTTGTTCCTCCCCCTCGAAAACCGCCTCCACTCGACCATCCCAAAGATTGCGCACCCAGCCCTTCAGGCCGCGGGTCTGAGCCTCCTGGGAAGTGTAATAACGGAAATTGACCCCCTGCACACGGCCAGAAATCCAGAGATGCGCTCGCTTTGCAGCCATGATCTTGACCCTCCTCCAAATCCCCAGCATTAATCTTAGCCAAGCATGCCCGAGAAATCCACCCCTGGCTTCCACCGCGGCGGAATCGAAAGAGAAACCGTCCTGTGAGCATCGCTTGCAGGACGGTCGGCGTCGAGATCGATCTCCAAATCGACTAGGGCAAGATCCCCCATAGGGCCGTTTCCCCGACAAGCGCCAGCAGAGGGCCCGGCACGAGGCCAAAGATGAAGGTCGCAAGCGCGGCCACCCATACTGTGGCGTTCAACCAGATCTCCGATCGCGTCTCTGGCTCACCGGGCCGCATATACATCACCACCACAACGCGCAGATAGTAATAGGCCGAGATGAGCGAAGTGATCACGCCGACAAGTGCCAGCCAGATGAAGTCGGCCTCGATCACTGCGCGGAAGAGGTAGAACTTGCCCACAAAGCCAATGGTGGGCGGCACGCCGGTCAGGGAAAGCATGAAGAGGACCATGGCCAATGCCAGCCATGGCCGCCGGGCGCCCAGGCCGGCATAATCCTCGATCTCCAGCCCCTGCCCTTCGGCCTTCTCCATCGCCAACACCACACTCCAGGCGCCTAGATTGGTTGCGGCGTAGGCCAGCAGATAGAAGAGCGCCGCGCGAACCGCCTCCGGTGCGACAACCGGATTCGCCGCCGCGGGCAAGGCCATCAGGATATAGCCGGCATGAGCGATGCTGGAATAGGCCAGCATGCGTTTGATATTCGTCTGCGCGATGGCGGCGATATTCCCCCAAGCCATAGTTAGCGCAGCCATCCACATAGTCAAGGGACCCCATGCAACCGCCGCAGCCGGAAAGGCTGCCAGGAAAACGCGCAGCAATGCCGCAAATCCGCCCGCTTTGGCCCCCACCGCCATGAACGAAGTCACTGAGGAAGGTGCCCCTTGATAGACATCCGGGGTCCACATATGAAAAGGCACCGCTGCGACCTTGAAGCCAAGACCCACCAGGATCATGGCTCCGCCCACGAGCAGAAGCATGGGCACAGCGGGCATTCCACCTACGCTCTCCATCACGCCCTGGATTGAGGCCGTCCCTGTCGTGCCAAAGATGAGCGCGATCCCATAAACCATGAAGCCAGAGGCGAAGGCCCCCAGAAGGAAGTACTTGATGGCCGATTCTTCGGATTGTGGCTCGGGTCGGGCGAAGCCAGCCATCACATAGAGCGGAATGGACAGAAGCTCCAGCGCCGCGAAGACGACAATCAGGTCTCCGGCCATCGCCATCAGCATCATGCCGCAGATGCTGAACAGCATTAGCGTGTAATACTCGCCGCGCTCGATCCCCCTCCGGCGCAAGTAGTCGTAAGCCTGGCCGATCGCCATGATTCCCAACAGCAAGAAGAGCAGGCCCAGGAAATGGCTGAAGCCATCTACGACAATCGTGCCGCCCAGGAAAGTCCCGGTTGTGCCCCACTTCCAAACCGTCGCAATCAGGCTCAGCAGCAGGCCACCGGCCGCCAGTGCCGCCGTGATGCCCTTCCGCCCTCTTGGGATGAAAAGGTCCACGATGAGCAACACGACCGCCCAGGAGGCGAGGATCAGCAATGGCAGGATGTTGAGGAGCTCTTCAGCACGCATGGCTCTACCGCATCACGATGGCCGACGACCCCAGCACCGAGAGCAGCTTATCCACCGACGGTGCCATCAGGCCGAAGAAGGGTTTCGGATATAAACCGATCCAGAAGATGAAGATTACCAGTGGAATGAGGGTGATCACTTCTCGCCAATTGAGATCCTTCAAAGAGCGGTTCTCTTCCTTGTCGAGCGGGCCAAGGAAGAGCTTCTGGAACATGAAGAGCATGTAGATTGCGGCCAGGATCACGCCCGCAGCCGCGAAGCCGGCGTAGAGACGCGAGCCCAGCGCGCCAGAGCCGAAAGCCCCCAGCAGAATCGTGAACTCGCCGACAAATCCGTTCAGGCCGGGCAGACCCATGGAGGAGAGCGTCACGATGAGCGTCAGCGCACCGTAGATGGGCATGATCTTCCACAAGCCGCCGAAGGCATCCATCTCTCGGGTATGCCGGCGCTCATAGATCATGCCCACGATGATAAATAAGGCACCCGTGCTCAGGCCATGGTTGATCATTTGCAGCAACCCGCCCTGAATACCCTGGGGGTTGAGCGCAAAGAGGCCTAGCACCACGAATCCCAAGTGGCTCACCGAGGAATAGGCCACCAGCTTCTTCACATCTTTCTGGGCGTAGGAAACCGCCGCGCCGTACAGGATGCCAATGACCGCCAAGGTCGCCATGAAGGGAGCCATGCGGACCGCCGCATCCGGAAAGAGCGGGATGTTGAAGCGCATCAGGCCGTAGGTGCCCATCTTCAGCAGCACGCCCGCCAGGATGACCGAGCCGGCGGTAGGCGCCTCGACGTGTGCGTCCGGGAGCCAGGAATGCAGTGGCCACATCGGAACCTTGATGGCGAAGGCCGCCGCAAACGCCAGGAAGAGCCAGGTCTGGATATTGGGCGGGATCGAGGCCATGGCGATCAGATCGGGGACGGAAAACGATTCGAACCGCAGGCCCAGCCAAAGGATCGCCAGCAACATGAGGATCGACCCGGCCATGGTGTATAGGAAGAACTTAATCGCGGCGTAAACCCGGCGGGGCCCACCCCATATGCCGATCAGGAAGTACATCGGCACAAGCGTGAACTCCCAGAAGATGTAGAACAGGAACAGGTCCAGCGCCAGGAAGACGCCCACCATACCCACTTCCAGGAGCAGGAAGAAGATCATGAACTCCTTCACCCGCTCCTCGATCGCGGTCCAGGTTGAGAGGATGGAGATAGGCGTCAGGAAGGTTGTCAAGAGCACCAGTAGCACGCTGAGCCCATCGACGCCCAGGAAGTATTCGATCTCGACCCCGGCTAACTGGAACCAGGGACGCCGCTCGACCAACTGCATGGAAGCCTTGGCGCCCTCAAACTGCGCCAGCATCACCAAGGAGAGGGCGAAGGTGAGCGTCGAAGCCGCCAGCGCCGCCCAGCGGATGGCGTTGTGGCGGTCTTTGGGTATCAACAGGATCACCAAGACGCCCAGCAGCGGAGCGAAGGTCACCCAGGTGAGCAGCGTATTGGAAAAGTCCATGGATCTGTCCTCTGCCTATCTATCCGAAGATGAAGTAGCTCAGGGCCAGCAGCCCTCCAACGAGCACCGCCAGAGCATAGTTGCGCACATACCCGGTCTGCAAGACCCGCAAACGGGCGGAGGCTCCTTGCGTCAGTGTCCCCAAGCCATTAGCAATGGCATCGATGACTTGCAGATCGAAGGGACCCGCCAGCCAATGCGTGAATATCTTGAAAGCCCGGCCGAGAACGCTGTCGTGGAACCAGTCATGCCAGAAGCGCCAATCGATCACTTCCGCCAGGAAATGCGCCAGCCGGACGTAGGGCTGGATGAATAGAAAGCCGTAAAGCTCGTCCACCCACCACTTGTTCTCCATGCCCACGAAGATGGGGCCCAGAATGCGCCGCAAGGGGTCCGGCTGGCCCTTGGCAAGCGGCTTGCGTCCGTAGAGTTGCCAGGCAGCCAGGATCGCCAGTAGAGCGAAGATCACCGAGAGGAGAGCAACCTGGAGGTTGAACTCCGATGCGTGCACATGGATGGTGTGCTCAAGCCAATGCGTGAGGGTGTGGACCCCCGGCAGGTTGAGGGCACCACCCACGATAGAAAGCCCTGCAAGCACGATGAGGGGCACGGTCATCACCGGGGGGTTCTCACGGGCGTGCGCGGCGGCATCGCTGCGCGCCTTGCCGAAGAACACCATCAGGATCTGGCGGCCCATATAGAAAGCTGTGAACAGCGCCGCGACCGCCAGCAGGATGTATACCGCCGTGCTTTCTGCACTGGCATCCGCCAAGATCTCATCCTTCGAGAAAAACCCCGCCAAGGGCGGAATGCCCGCCAGCGCAAGCGCCCCGGTGAGATACACCCAAAAGGTGACTTTCATCCGCGTGCGCAGCCCACCCATATTGCGCATGTCATTGGGGTCGAAGTGCTCACCCTCCTCTTCGCCATGGGCGGCGTGATGATGGCCGTGCTCCACCCCCTGGATCACCGAGCCGGCCGAGAGGAACAGCAGCGCCTTGAAGAATGCATGCGTTACGAGGTGGAACATGCCCGCCACGTAAGCTCCAAGGCCCACCGCCGCCATCATGAAACCCAGCTGGCTGATCGTGGAATAGGCCAGCACGCGCTTGATGTCATATTGCCCGACAGCGATGCTCGCCGCGAAGAGCGCCGTGGCAGCGCCGATAAGCGCCGCCAACTCGGATGAGAAGGCCGCCGCCTCGAAGAGCGGGCCACTGCGGGCGATCATGTAGATTCCAGCGGTCACCATCGTGGCGGCATGAATCAGCGCCGAGACCGGTGTCGGGCCGGCCATGGCATCCGGCAGCCATACATAGAGTGGCAATTGGGCGGACTTGCCGGTTGCGCCCAGCAGCAGGAAGAGCGTGATAGCCGTTACCACCCCGGCGCTCGCCAGCCCGTGTCCCTCCACCCAGTGGAAGACCTGGTCGAATTGCAGGCTCCCAGCCGTGCCGAAGATGAGGAACATGGCGATCAGGAAGCCGAAATCGCCGATCCGGTTGGTGATGAAGGCCTTCTTCCCCGCCAGGGCGTTGCCGATGCCGCCCTCGCCCTTCTCGTACCAGAAGCCAATCAGCAGGTAGGAGCAGAGCCCCACGCCCTCCCAGCCCACGAACATCATCAGGTAATTGTCGGCCGTGACGAGGATCATCATCGCGGCCACAAACAGGTTGAAGAAGACGAAGAAGCGCGTATAGCGGCCGGGATCACCCTGGAAACGCACGTCCTCATGCATATAGCCCACGGCGTATATGTGGATCAACGTGCTCACGCCGGTGACCATCAGCATCATCGTGGCAGAAAGCGTATCGATCTTCAGCGCCCAAGGTGCCGAGAGCGTGCCGATCGTGATCCAGTCTGCGACATGGACCGTGGCGCCTTCAGGATGCCCTTGCAGGGCCAGGAATTGGAGCACTGCAATGACGAAGGCCGATGCAACGGCGCTGCAAGCCACTATCGAGACGAATCGCTCCCCCATCCTGCGGCCGAAGAGCAGGTTCAGGATCAGGCCAATAACCGGCAGCACGACGATCCAGGGGGCGTACAGGAACAGGCCTTCCGCCTGCGCCGCTTCACTCCACAGCATCCCTTGCCTCCACAGCAGTCCTAACCACGCAGGCTGCTCACTTCATCCACATCGATGGTCCCCTTCGTGCGGAAGATGGCCACGATCAGGGCCAACCCCACGGCCACCTCCGCCGCTGCCACTGCAATCACGAAGAAGACGAAAACATGTCCACGCAGGGCTTCCACGGCCGGCGCCATCGCACGCGCCGCGCCGATGAGCGCCAAATTGGCCGAGTTGAGCATCAGCTCAATCGACATGAAGATCACGATGGCGTTCCGCCGGATCATGACGCCCAGGACGCCCATGGCGAAGAGAATCCCTGAAAGCGCAAGAACATAGGCGGGCGGTATGTTCATGATTGGCTCCTGCGCTGCACGCGTGTGATCACGATGGCCCCTACCATCGCCACTAGCAGCAAGATCGAAATCACTTCGAACGGCACGAGATATTCGCTGAAGAGCACCCGTCCTACGGAGGCCGGGCTCCCGAACTGAGGGCCTGCCGCCAGCATTTCAGTCCCCATCTGAGCCGCTGGACCCAGAAGGATGAAGAGAATCTCGCCCGCCAACGCCGCCACAAGCAGCACAGCCAGCGCCGGCTGCCAGCGTTGGGGGCCGCCGATCACCTCACGTCCAGTACCCAGGAGCATGATGACGAACAGGAAGAGCACCATGATCGCCCCGGCGTACACGGTGACCTGCACCATGGCAATGAAGGCTGCATTGAGCAGCAGATAGAGCATCGCCACAGTGAGAAAGTTGAGCACAAGGAAAAGCGCCGAGTACACTGCATCGCGACTGGCAAGCATACCTGCCGCCGCGAGAACGGCGATCAAGGCCAGGCCCAGAAACAGAAGCAAATCAAGCGTCATCCAGCAGTCCTCAACTCTTAGGCGGGATCCTTCATGTCCGGTATGGCGCGCTCATAGGATCCCGCGGGCACTTTCTGCGGCGTGGGTTTGCCCCCAGGGGGAACTGGCACCAAGAGCAAGTCCTTGGTGTAGATTGCCTCCCGGCGGCTTGTGAAGGAAAGCTCGTAATGATGCTCGAGCACGATGGCACCTGTCGGGCAGGCGTCCTGGCAATAACCGCAGAAGATGCAGCGGAGCATGTTGATCTCGTAGGTGCTGGCATAGCGCTCACCAGGCGAGTAGCGGGCCTCGTCCGTGTTTTCAGATGCCTCCACGAAGATGGCATCCGCCGGACATGCCGCCGCGCACAGCGCGCAGCCGATGCACTTTTCGAGGCCATTTTCATAGCGCTTCAGCTCATGCCGGCCCTTGAAGCGCGGCCGCACCGGCCGTTTGACCTCCGGATACTGGTAGGTGACCGGAGGCTCGAACATGCTCTTGAAAGTCGTCCATAGACCTCGCAGCACTTCCAAAGGGTTCATGCCCAACCTCCTACCAACACCATCGCAGCTCCCGTGACCATCACGTTCACCAATGCAAGAGGGAGCATGATTTTCCAGCCGAAGGCCATCAACCGGTCGTAGCGGAAACGCGGCAGCGTGGCCCTCAACCAGATCATGACGAAGAGCAGAACCACAACCTTGATGAGAAGATAGATCGGGCCGAGCCACCATAAGCGGTCCACAAACGGGCCCAGATAACCTCCAAGGAAGAGGGTGGCGGCGACGAAGCTCACCGCAATCATCTTGCCGTACTCAGCCATGAAGAAGAGGGCGAACTTCATGCCGGAATACTCCACATGGTAACCGGCTGTGAGCTCCTGCTCCGCCTCGGGCATGTCGAATGGGGCGCGATTCACCTCGGCGATCGAGGCCAGCAGGAACAGCAAGAAGCCAACGGGCTGAAGGACGATATACCAAAGGCTCCGCTGGCCCTCGATGATGGCATCGATGCTCATCGATTGCGCCAGCAGGATGGGGCCGATGAAGGCCAGGCCCAGCGTTAGCTCGTAGCTGATCATCTGTGCGGTGGAGCGAATCCCACCCATGAGGGCGTACTTATTTCCGGAAGCCCAGCCGGCGATCACGATGCCATAGACCGCAATCGAGGCCACGGCCATGATATAGAGCACCCCGACGTTGACATTCGAGGCCAATCCCATGGTGATCTCGCGGCCAAACAGCGTCACCGTCGGACCCCAGGGGATCACCGCCAGCAGAATCAACGCCGGCACGACCGTGATCACAGGTGCCAGAATAAATAGCAGCCTATCCGCCCGCTCAGGGATGAGCTCCTCCTTGAAGATGAGCTTGATCCCATCCGCAACCGGCTGCAGCAACCCCCAGGGGCCTGCCCGATTGGGACCGATGCGGACCTGGATGCGGGCGAGCGTCCTGCGTTCCAAGAGCGTCAGGTAGGCAAAGCCCCCCAGGATGATCAGGATGATGATGATGGACTCGATCGCCCACTCAAGCAGCAATGCTGGGGTCATTCCATCCCTCTTCAGCTAACCTTGCGCACATCCACCGCCGCGGGTGTGTGCGCCGGGAAACCCAGGCTTCGCGGCAGCAATACAGCCCCACGCGGCACTCCTTCCTCGGCCAGAGCCGGTAGCCGGTGCGTATGCCCATTCCACCGGAGTTCGACCTCTGAACCCGGATCCAGGCCCAGCTGGCCTAGGTCTTCAGGGTTCATCCGCACCGCCTTCGCAGCCAATCTCGGCCGTAAGACATCCGAAGCGCTGACTGTCCGGCCATGATCGTAGAGAACCGTGATAGGCACGAGCAGCCACTCGCCGCTGATTGGCGTCCCTGGCTCGAGCCACTCAATGGGCGTAAGCTGGCCAGCTTCCGCCGCGCAGCCTACCGATACTCCCAGGCCCTGACGGTTCTTGAAAGCGGTGCCGCCAAAATAGAGGTCCGCTCCCCCAACCGGCGGCCATTGAGGTGCCGTTTGCGCCAGATCCTGATAGGTCAAGCCCTCATATCCCGGCGCCTGCCGGGCAAGGCTCATGAAGATTTCGGCGGCGTTCCTTGCTTCCATCGATACGCCAACTGCCGTCGCCAGGTCCGCGGTGATGGCCCAATCAGGCTTGGTTCTACCCATCGGAGAGATGGCAGGGAAGAAGCGCTGTACCCGCCTCTCGCCGGAGGTGAAGGTCCCATCTCTCTCCACGAAGGAGCTTGCCGGCAGAACCACATCCGCAAGTTCGGTGGTGGCGGTGTGGAATAGCTCCTGCACAACGACGAAACCGGCCGATTCGATTGCCTTCACCAATTCGGGAGAATCGGCCGCAGGGTCAACGCCTGCCAGGTAGAGGGCCTTGGCCCCTTCCAGGGCCGACGGGAGCGAACCCTCTGCAGGGCGCAAGCCCATATCCCAGGCGCCCTGGGTGTTGGCCCGGGGCCAGACTGCGATCAGACCGCTATTGACCTTACCCGCATGCCCCGTCTCCTGCAAAATACGGGCGCAGGCGCGCGCCACGGCTGCGGAGGCCTCTCGGTCCAAGCCCTCGCCACCATAGAAGATGACCAGATGTTCGGCGTCTTTCAAAGCCTTGGCGGCGGGTTCGAACTCGGCCTTAGCGTAGGCCTGCAGTCCCTTTTCTCCGCTCACGCCCTGCAGCAAGCCCAACGCAGTTGCGGCGGCGCCGCCTATTTCATACTCAATGGTGTACTTGGCGTAGCTACTTAGCTGGGTGGAGCGAGCATTGAGCACCACTAGTGTGGCCCCTCGCTTGATAGCCTGGATAACACGGAGCCACCATATCGGTGCCTCCTCGTATAATTCCGAGGCGATGACCACGATCATATCACCCTGCCCGAGCGAGCCCAGGTTTGAGCCTCTCGCCAAACCGACCTGCTGTACCAGGTCGCCACCGGCCATCTCCTCATAGAGATGGGCCTGCCCGCCCAGCTCCTCAACGAGGCGGCGGAAAGCTGCCAGGTCCTCATTCGAGAGCCTGCCACTGGCCACGCCGACCAGCCCTTCGGCGGCGCCCTTGAGCCCTTCGGCTGCCTTGGCTATGGCTTCCGGCCAAGTACTCTCGACCAGCGCACCGTCCCTGCGGACCAGCGGTGCCTGAAGCCGCTCCGGGCTGGTGGCGAAATGGTGCGCGAAGCGTCCCTTATCGCAAATCCAAATCTCATTCACCGCCTCGTTTTGGCGAGGCATCACCCGCTTGATGACCTCCCTGCCACCCGAGGCGGCCTCCCGGCGGGTGTTCAACATCAGATTGCAGCCCACCGGGCAGTGCGTGCATAAGGAGGCCGATGCGTTCAACTCCCAAGGCCGAGCCCCGAAGCGGAAATCGACGGTGGTTAAGGCCCCCACGGGGCAGATGTCGGTGGTATTGCCGGAGAAGTAGGAATCGAAACCCGGGTCGGAATAGGTGACGACGTGCTGGTCGCGGCCGCGGGCTTCCATCCCAAGCACGGGCTGGTCCACCACTTTTTCCTGGAAGCGGACGCAGCGCCCGCAAAGGATGCAGCGTTCCTCGTCCAGGAAGATCAGATCGCCCAGCGGCACATGCTTCGGGAGGTGTTTCTTATCCTCATACTCGAAGCGACTCTTGCCGGGACCATGCTCCATGGCGAGATTCTGCAGCGAGCATTCGCCTCCCTTATCGCAGATGGGGCAATCCAGCGGATGGGAGGTGAGCAGAAACTCGACGATCTCCCTCCGGGCTTCCACCGCCTTCTCACTCATCACGCGCACGACCATGCCCTCGCTCACAGGCAGGGTGCATGAGGTCTCGAGCTTGGGCCTGAACTCGATCACCGGTTCACCATTCTCGTCCCGCACGATCTCGCCTGTGGCACGGTCTCTCTTCGGCTCTCCCACCTCCACCAGGCACATACGGCACATCCCGGCCGGTTCGATCTTGGGGTGGTAGCAGAAAACTGGGATTTCGATCCCGACGTGCTTGGCGGCGTCTACCACCAGTGTGCCCTCCGGCACGGTCACCTCTTTGCCATCTATGGTCAGCGTTACCAGCGCTTCGCTCATCGTTCATCCCCGGTGTGGGCTTCGAAGTCGGGCCGGAAATGCTCTATGGCTGAAATCACCGGCATGATCGAGAACTCGCCCAGCGCGCAAAGGCATTTGCCTTGCATCCCGTGTGCTACGCTATTTAGGAGATCGATATCCGTATTCCGGAAACGGCCTTCCGGAATACGTTTCAAGATTTGATACATCCAATAAGTCCCCTCGCGGCATGGTGTGCACTTGCCACAGGATTCGTGCCTGAAGAAGCTGGCCGTCTTGTAGGCCATCCAAGCGATGTCCACGCTCTCATCTAGAACGATCACGGATGCCGAGCCGAGCTGCGAGCCCACTTTCGGCACCGATTCGTAGTCCATGGGCGTGTCCAGCACCTCATCCGTGGCGGGCAAAAGCGGCGCGGAGGCTCCGGCAGGCAAGATACCCTTGATCTTCTTGCCGCCCCGGATGCCACCGCCGTGCTCGAAAATCAATTCCCGGAAGGTCGTGCCCAGCGGAAGTTCGTAATTCCCAGGGCGCTCGACATGCCCCGAAAGGCAGAAGACCTTGGGCCCTGTGCTGCGCTCGGTGCCGATCGAACGGTACCATTCGGCGCCGCGGTTGATGATCGGCGGCAGGTTGGTGAGCGTCTCTACATTGTTCACCACGGTCGGCTTGCCGAAAAGGCCTTTGGCTGCCGGGAAAGGCGGGCGGAGCCGCGGTTGCCCCAATTTTCCCTCGAGCGACTCGAGCAGCGCCGTCTCCTCGCCGCAAATATAGGCCCCGGCACCGATATGAACATAGATGCGCAAATGATAATCACTGCCGAAGAGATCCTCTCCCAGCAAGCCACGATCGTAGAGCGCCTCGATCTTGCGCTCCAGCTCATGTGCCAGATCCCAGAATTCACCCCGGCAGTAGACATAGGCCACATTCGCCTGGGCGGCATAGGCGCAGATCGCGACTCCCTCCAGGAATTGGTAAGGATTGCGCTCAAGGATCTCTCGGTCTTTGAAGGTGCCGGGCTCAGATTCGTCTGCGTTTGCGACTACATAGCGCGGGAAGACTCCGGGGGTGAGAAAGCCCCACTTCACACCCGTGGGGAAGCCCGCACCTCCACGCCCCCGCAATCCGGAGGCCTTGACCGTCTCGATGACCTCCTCGGGGTTGGTCTCGCGCACGACGGATTCAAAGGCTTTGAAGCCGTCATGCTCGAGATAGACATCCAATTGGTCGATGTCGGGAATATCGCGATGGCGCAGCAGGATGTGCTCAGGCATTACGGTCTCCCTTGCGCAGCGCCTCGATGATCTCCATGGCCGATTCAACGGTCTGGTTCTCGTAGTAGTGGATGCCTTCCGCATCCTGCACCTGGAACATGGGCGCCTTGTCACAACACGCCAGGCACTTCACGCCCTCAACCGTGATCATGCCATCCTCGGTCGTCTCCCCCAGCTTGATGCCCAGGTTCTCGCAGATTTTCTCCGCGAACTCTTCCGCGCCCCGCAGCGCGCAAGACAGGTCGGTGCAGATTTGTATGCGGATTTTGCCTTCGGGCTTGCCATGCAAGAGCGTGTAGAAGCCGATCAGACCACCCACCTGCGTCGGGTCCAGATCCAGCAGGTCGGCGACCTCCCGGACCGCGGCTTCCGTGACGCAGCCATATTCCTTTTGTGCCAAGTAGAGCAGCGGCAGCACGGCGGCGCGCTTCTCCTCAGGCGGGTATTTCTCCAGAATTCGGTCGATCTCTTTCTTGTACTTGGTGGCGAGCAAGGCCTCGACTCCTGTCTTGTGATATCTCCGGCCTAGCAATCAGCGGTCGGAATCCCCCAGCACCGGGTCCATACTGCTGATGATGGCCACTAGGTCGGCCACCAGATGGCCCTTGGACAAAACCGGCAGTGTCTGCAGCGCAGCGAAACTCGGTGTGCGGAAGTGCACCCTGTAAGGTTTGGGGCCGCCGTCACCCTCCAGGTAGCAGCCCAACTCACCGCGGGGAGATTCCACCGCCACGTAGACAGCGCCCTTTGGGGCAGGGAAGCCTTCCGTCCAGAGCTTGAAATGATGGATGAGGGCTTCCATGCTGCGGCCCAACTCCGAACGCGGTGGGGGTACAAATTTGCGATTATCACTCCGCACCGGCCCGTCTGGCAGCCGGTTCAAAGCCTGTTCGATGATGCGCAGGGATTGACGCATCTCTTCTATGCGCACGATATAGCGGTCGTAGGTGTCTCCGTTCGAACCTACCGGCACATCAAAGTCATATTGTTCGTATCCGCTGTAGGGGTTGGATTTTCTCAAGTCCCAGGGGATCCCGGCGGCGCGCAGCGGCGGCCCGCTCAGGCCCCAGCGAAGCGCATCCTCGCCCGTGATCGCCCCAATGCCCCGCGTGCGGTCAATGTAGAGGGGGTTGTTGGTCAGCAGATCCTCGTACTGCTTGATGCGGCGCGGGAATTCCTTGAGGAATTGCCGCACGGCCGGCTCGAACTCATCGGGCACGTCGCGCCATAAGCCCCCGGGGCGCATGAAAGAGGTCATCATGCGGGCACCGGAGCAGAGTTCGAAGATGTCCAGTATGTGTTCCCGCTCTCGGAAGCAATAGAGGAAGACGGACATCGCCGCCAGGTCAAGCGCATGCGTGGCCAGAAAAACCAAATGCGATGAGATGCGCTGCAGTTCGGCCAGGATGACCCGGATCGCCATGGCCCGCTCAGGCACGTCCAGGTCGACGAGTTTCTCAACCGCCAGGACATAGCATAGGTTATTGCCAAGGTTATTCAGATAGTCCATGCGGTCGGTCATCACCAAAGCCTTCTCATAAGGCTTGGATTCCATGTTCTTCTCGATCCCCGTGTGCAAGAAACCTATATCCGGGATGCAATTGATGATGCGCTCGCCATCCAGCTCCAGCAGTAAGCGGAGCACGCCGTGGGTGCTGGGATGCTGTGGGCCCATATTGAGCAGCATGGTCTCGCCTTCCAGCGCCCGGTCCGAGACCATGTGGCGGAGCTCATCGACCGTGATTTCCAGTTGCTCTTCCAGCATGCTTCTACCGCCTTATCCCCAAGAGCTCTGGGGGCTCATTCCTTTGCGTAGGGCTTGCGTCTATCGATTTCATCGAAATTGAAGCTGAATTGGACTTCTTCATAACCCAAGGGATAATCCTTCCGCAATGGATGTCCCTCCCAATCCTGAGGCATCAGAATCCGGCGTGGATCGGAGTGACCCAGGAAGCGCACGCCAAACATGTCAAACACCTCGCGCTCATGCCAGTTGGCGTTCGGGAAGACGCCTTCGATCGTCGCGACCTCGGCATGGTCGCTTGGCACGCGAGCTTTTAGCCGCAGGAACACCCGCTGGGGCAGGCTGTACAGTTGATAGACCACGGCAAAGCGAGGCTCCTCGGGGAAATAATCGACGGCCGTGAGGGCCGCCAGGAAATTGAACGGACAGGCTTCGAAATCGCGCAGAAGCGTGCAAGCCTCCACGATCGATTCCGGCCGGATCTTCACCGTGGTCTCCCCGCGGAAGCTCTCCACCGAGAGCACCGCCTCCCCCAGCTTCTCCTGCAGCATCGCGATGGCTAGATCCAGTTCGGACATACTTCATCATCCCTGCGCGCAGGCCCAGCGTGTGGGGGCGCCGCAGCGCCCTCGATGCAACGGCCTTCGCCGCGTTTAGGCGTAGTCCTTGAGTTTTTCGCCCTTGACCTTCTCGTGGAGGGTGAGAATGCCGTGGATCAGCGCCTCCGGACGGGGCGGGCATCCGGCGACGTAGACGTCGACTGGGACGATCTCATCCACTCCCGGCACGACGGCGTAATTATTAAAGACGCCACCGCAGGAGCAGCAGTCCCCCATGGCCACGACCCATTTCGGCTCTGGCATCTGGTCGTACAGGCGCCGCAACACGGGCGCCATCTTGCGCGTCACCCGGCCGGCGACGATCATCAAGTCGCTCTGCCTGGGACTGGCCCGCATGAGCTCCATTCCAAACCGGCTCATGTCGTAATCCGCCGATTGGGCCGCCATCATCTCGATGGCACAGCATGCCAGGCCAAACAGCATCGGCCACATGGCCCGCGTGCGGCTCCAATTCACCACCTTCTCCAGCGTGGTCGTCACCACGCCCATATTCCCCAGCTTCGTCTCTACTCCCATTCCAGGGCTCCACTCTTCCACGCATAGATCAGACCCACCAGCAGCACGAGGATGAAGATCCCCATCTCAATCAAGCCTAGGAGCTTGATCTCGCGCAGCACCACCGCCCAAGGCAGCAGGAAGACGATTTCGATATCGAAGAGAATAAAAAGCACGGCGACCAGGTAGAAGTGCACCGGAACACGCCGGCGTCCTGGGCCGTAGGGCTTCATACCCGACTCGTAGGGGGAGCTCTTTCTCGGATTGGGTCGGCGTGGCCCAAAGAGATGTCCAAGGAGGACGACCAAAAAGGCCAGGCCGGTGGCCAGGATTATCAGTACGGCGATGGGTAGGAAGTCACCAGGCATCCGGCCCTCGTTGAGAGTGGTCTCTTTACCGTATGGAAAGGACTCAACTTACACGGTACCGGAAAACATGAACATTCTAACATAGTGTGAATTCTGGCACAATCTGACACTCATCG
The DNA here is from genome assembly GCA_964591485.1 of uncultured Anaerolineaceae bacterium. Classification (GTDB taxonomy): domain Bacteria; phylum Chloroflexota; class Anaerolineae; order Anaerolineales; family E44-bin32; genus E44-bin32. Next base: position 40,089 of record CAZQDE010000005.1, read on the forward strand.
TCCCTATGCATGCCGATTTCCACTTCCTGCAGGCCGTGGGAGACGGCCGCGTATATCCTCTGCGAGGTTCCAGAGGCACCTTGGCTAATGAATGGTAGTGCAATCGTCACGAGAGGTAATCACGCAGATGACGGCTGCGGGTGGGGTGGCGTAGTTTGCGGAGTGCCTTGGCTTCAATTTGCCGAATGCGCTCGCGCGTGACCTTGAAGTGCCGGCCGACCTCCTCCAGCGTGTAATCCTTACCATCTCGCAAACCGAAGCGCATCTCCAGCACCTGACGCTCGCGCTCGGTGAGCACCGAAAGGGCATTCTGAACCTGCTCTTTCAGAAGCTCGCGCGCCGCGGCGTCCACTGGCTCGGGCATGGTTTCATCCTCAATGAAATCGCCCAATTGGCTGGATTCCTCGGCTCCCACCGGAGTTTCCAATGACATCGGCTCTTGCGCGATGCGCAAGATGCGGCGCACCTTGGCCGCCGCCCGCTTCCACTTGCGCTCCAGCACCGGATCGAGCCGCTCATCCCTGGAGATTGCCTCACGAATGGCGGCAACCTCCTCCGGCTCGAGCAAGTCCATCTCGAGCGCGATCTCCTCGGAGGTCGGCTCTCGGCCAAGATCCTGAACCAAGCTGCGCTGGATGCGGATCAGGCGGTTGATGGTCTCGACCATATGCACTGGGATGCGGATCGTGCGGGCCTGGTCGGCGATGGCCCGACTGATTGCCTGGCGGATCCACCAGGTTGCGTAGGTGCTGAACTTGTAGCCCTTGGCGGCGTCGAATTTTTCCACCGCCCTGAGCAGGCCAATGTTCCCCTCCTGGATGAGGTCTAGGAAGGCAATGCCGCGGCCCATATAGCGCTTGGCTACACTCACAACCAGCCGGAGGTTGGCGCGGATCAGCGCGGATTGTGCTTCCTCGGACAGGCTGGCGATTTCCTCGATCTCATCCCGCAGCGCCTCAGCCGGGGGCAGCCAGCGCCTGAAGGTGCGCTTAGTTGGCAAGCCCTTATCATTCTGGAATCGGACCGCCAGACGATCGGTGACCGCATGCGGGAATATGTAGAAAGCCATGAAGACGTCCAGCATGTTGCGGGCGACCTGCTCCCAGGCCGGATCATTTCCCCACATATCGTTGTCCAGCCAGGTGCGCACGTAGGATATCGAATCCAGTTGCCAGGTCTGTCGCAGCTGGCGGGCCTCCTCCAGGATGAGGTGCAGATCCGGCTGTGGCTGCCGCAGGCGTTTGGCATCCTCCCGCACTCTCCGCCAGGCGGTGCGCATATCATCGAACAGCGTGAGGTAGACGGCGATCAGTTCCTCTTGAGGCTCGCCCCGCGAGGCCCTGCCACCACGCAAGAGCTCGAGCCGGCGGAGCGCCTCCATCCGCACCGCGAGCCAGAGTTCTTGGTCGGTGCCAAGCAACTCGACCCGGCCGATTTCCTTCAGATAGAGCCGTACCGGGTCATCGCTGAGCTCCAGTGCCAGCGAAAGCCGGTCGAGGCCGCGATCATCCAGCTCGATTTCGGGCTCCTGATCCTCCTCCAGATCAGGCTCGACCTCGAGTGCCTTGCCTTTAACGACATCGACCGGGTCCTGCTCTTCGACGGCGAGACCCTCTTCGGTTCCGCCCTCCTTCGGCAGTTCCTCTTCGAGACGCTTCTTCTTGCTCATCTATTGCAAACCATCCTCACAGGGGCATGGCCGCGGAATGAGCCCCCCGATGCGGGGAAAGTGCCCGGTCCAGACGGTCCTTCTCCAAGGCGATCTGCTGCACTTCTCGTGCCAGCTGCCAGATCGCCGCCTTTTCCTCGTCATCTTTTGCTGCCAACTCCTCCTGGAGCGCCTCCAAGTTATAACGCAAATGGTTCAATTTGGCCTGTAATTGACGTTGGCGCAGACGCAGGAAATTCGCCACCAACTCCTCCAGCACCCGCCCGGAATTGGGATCTACCCCCTCCATCTGGGCCATCAGGCCCTTGGCCATTTCCTGGAGGGGAACATCCAGCGAGTCCATGCAATAGGCGGCGGGTTCTTGCTCATCCTGGGCCAGCGAATCCCGCAGGCAGCGAAAGAGAATCTGCCGCGGCGCGCCAGTAAAGTCCGCATCCGACGGCCTCTCTATCTCCATAGCTTGAAAGGCGCGGTCCACCCGGTAGAGCAACTCTGGCTTGGCGAGCAAGACTGCCAGGCAGAAGCCCTCCACGCCCGCCGTTGAGGAATCGCTCAAGGCCTCGATTTTCCCCTCCGTCGCCTCCGCCTGCGCCGCCCGCCGCTTTGGTCGGCGGCGGGGGTGCCATGCCAACAGCGCCCGCTCGTCCACCTTCAGCGCCCGTGCGAGCCGCTGACGGTAGGTCTCGCGCTCGACCGGATCGGCCACATCCTCGATCAGTGGAAGGATCGCGGCAGCAACCTCGGCTTTGGCCTTAGGATCCTCCAAATCCCGCTCGGCCTTCATCACCTCCATCACGTAATCCACGATGGTCCGCGCCTGCCCAAGCAAATTCGGCCAGGCTTCTGGATCCCGGAGCACAAGCTCGTCCGGGTCCTGGCCTTCTGGGAGCGTCACGATGCGCAAGTCCGCATCCAACCGGCCCTCGTAGCGGATGAGGCCGCGGGCATCGAAGGTGGGCTCGGCCTCACGATCGAGCGCCTGCCGGGCCACCTCCAGGCCGCGCAGAGTGGCCTGATTGCCCGCCGCATCGGCATCGAGGGCCAGGATGATCTTCCGGCTGTACCGCTTCAAGAGCCGCAGCTGGCTCTCGCTCAGCGCCGTTCCCATCGGAGAGACCGCATTGCGATGCCCCGCCTGGTGCAGGCCGATCACATCCATATAGCCTTCCACAATCACGGCCTGATCCTGCCGGCGTATTTCCCTGCGCGCCTTGTCCAATCCGTAGAGCGTACGCCCCTTATCAAAGAGGGGAGTCTGCGGGGAATTCAGGTATTTGGGCACCCCTTCCGGGTCCAGCGTGCGCGCCCCAAAACCGACCATGCGACCGCGTGCATCCCGGATGGGAAACATGATGCGATGGCGAAAACGGTCGAAATAGCCCCCGGCCTCCCGGCTGGAGAGCAGGCCTGCCTCGACCAAATCCTCCTGCTTGAAGCCTCGCTCCGTCAAATGCCCATGGAGCGCATCCCATGCATCCGGCGCATAACCCAGCTCGAAAGTCTCCAAGGTGGCATCCTGAAGCCCACGCTTGCGCAGATAGGCGAGCGCAGGCTTGCCGGCTGAGGTTTGAAAGAGCGCATGCCGGTAGAAGGTGACCGCCGCCTCCAGCACCTCGCGCAGGCGCTCAAGCGCCTCGGTCTCGGCAGCCTGAGCGGGATGCCTGGGCTCGAGTTCGACACCCGCCCGCTCGGCAAGATAAGCCAGGGCCTCAGGGAAATCCCAGCCTTCGCGCTTCATCACAAAATTGAAAATATCCCCGCCTTCGTTGCAGGCGCCAAAGCAGCGCCAGGTGCCCGAATCCGGAAACACCGCAAACGCCGGGGTGCGCTTGTTGGGATGGAAAGGGCAGAATCCGGTGTAATTCTTCCCCGATTTGCGCAGCTTTACCGTCTCGCCGACGAGCTCGACGATATCGATGCGATCCTTGATTTCGTCAACAACGCTCATACCTGAGCCCTATGAAACCCCAACGGCCACTGCATCTTGCCGCTGGATGACTAGACATGCTCAATGGGTGCGCCGAACCACGCGCCTCCGGCATTCCTCGTCCGTTGCAAGAATTCGCAGCGTTTGGGATTGGAATGGTCCTTGCGATGGGCGGCCCACGCTAGCCCACCCTCCCGACAGCGATGGTATCGCAACCAGCCCCCGGATTATAGACATCCGCTCGAACCGCGCCACTTTTCAGACCGGCCTCTCTGCATGGCTATGCGCCGCCACCACCGATCTTCCGCACATGCCATCTAGGCCAGATCCCGCCCCAGAGGCTAGAAGCCTTCCACCTTGGAAAGATCCACCACACCCCGCGCTCGGGCCACAATACGCTGGACCAGCGCAAGGCGATTGGCCCGTAGGGCCTCATCTTCCGCCATGACCAGCACCTCGTCGAAGAAGCGCGTAATCGCGGGTTTCAAGGCCTCGATCTCGGCCAGGAAATCCCGCACAGAGCCGGCCCGACGTTCTCGCGCCTCGACATCCAGGATGGCCTGATAAAGCGCCTTTTCGGCCTCTTCCACCAGCCTCGCCGGATCCACCTGCACATCCTTGGCCTCACCGCGCGCAATCCGTGCACAACGGGCGTAGGCCTGTAGGATTTCCATCCAATCCGCGCGGCCTCGCCAGGTCTCGAACTCGGCGATGGCAGCTGCGGCGCGCGCCGGCCGGACACCTTGCTCAGCGAGAACCGCCGCCACCGCATCGTGCCGGTGACCCTGCTCACGAAAGGCGATTTCCTCCCGCGTGAGGATGAATTCGAGGCAAGCCTCAAGCACCTCATCCCCAACCTGAATGGGCTGCAGTTCCGCCGCCAGGCCCAGTGCCTCATCTAGATCAAGATCCCAGCCCGACACGACCAGAATTTGGATCAGGCCGATCGCCGTCCGGCGCAGCGCGAAAGGATCCTTCCCGCCCTTTGGTTGGTGGCCCGCGGCGAAGAGCCCAATCAGCGTATCCAGGCGGTCGGCCACGCCAAGGACAATGCCCGGCGCTGAGGCGGGCAGCGCATCTCCAGCATAGCGAGGCAGGTAATGCTCATAGATCGCCTGCGCCACCCCCTCGGATTCGCCCGAGCGAAGCGCGTAGACGCGTCCCATTTCCCCTTGCAGGGAGGTCATCTCGATGACCATCTGAGTCGCCAAATCCGCCTTGCAGAGATGGGCGGCTCTCAGCGCCGTCTCCGCATCCTCGGCGTTCAGGCCATACCGTCCAGCCAACTGGCGAGTCAGCGCCTCCACACGGGCCGTCTTTTCGCGCATCGAGCCCAAGGCCGACTCGAAGGTCAGCGTCTCCAGCCGCGGCAGGTAGGCCTCCAGCGGTTTCTCGAGATCGCGACGGAAGAAGTAATCCGCATCGGCGAAGCGGGCCCGAAGGACATGCTCGTTGCCCCGGGCCACCGTATCCAGATGTTCGTCGCCCCCATTGCGAACGGTTATGAAGTACGGCAGGAGCTTGCCCTCACGCTCCACCGGGAAATAGCGTTGGTGCACCCGCATCGCCGTGACCAAGACCGCGCGCGGCAGTGAAAGGAAGCTTTCATCGAAGGAGCCTCGCAAGGCCGTTGGTCGCTCTACAAGCCCCGTGACTTCCTCCAGCAGCGCCGGGTCATCCGGGATCGAGCCGCCCACTTCCTCCGCCAGGCTCTGCGATCGCTCGCGGATCTTTGCCTTCCGCTCGGCAGGATCGAGCACGATGCCGCTAGCCTCCATCGCTTCCAGATAGCCTCGGGGACTATCCAGTTCGACCGTTTCCGGCTCGGAAAGACGCAGCAGGCGCGTGATACGTCCGGCCTGGAGACCGGCAAAACCCAGCGGTACCACGTGCTCGCCGTGCAATGCCACGATCCAGCGCACGGGCCGGGAGAAGGAGGTCTTGGTTGCATCCCAACGCATGGTCTTCTCGAAGCGCAACCCACCTAGAATCGCCGGAAGCTTTTCCGCAAGCACCTCATCCGCGCTGCGGCCAGGCTTGCAAACTTCCGCCACAATGTAGCGGCCGCCATCGATTTCCTGCACGCGAAGCGCATCCAGATCGACGCCCCGGCTTCGAGCGAAGCCCTCGGCAGCCTGGGTGGGCCGGCCCTCCGCGTCGAAGGCCTTATCCGCCGGGGGGCCCTTCTGCAGCGTGACCTGCTCTTCCTGTTGTGGAGCCAGATCCTTGACCATCACAACCAGCCGGCGCGGCGTGCCCATCACCTGGACCCCGCCGTGGTGCAAGCACTCCGCATCCAGCATGGCGGCCACTTGCTCCTCGAGTTGTTCGAGGGCCATGGCCAGATCGGCAGCCGGGAGCTCCTCGCTGCCGAGTTCGAGCAAGAAGTCGGCCGCCGACTCCGGAGTCGGACCCGGATCGGGTGCCTCTTGAAGGGCCCTCTTGATCGCCCAGCGCCCGATCCAAGGGAAGCCCTCGCTCTCACGTTGTTCCAGGTACAGGTCCGTCACGCGGCGCGCCAGGTCCCGCATCCGCGCAAACAGCGCGGCTCGCTCACTCACGCCCACCGCGCCGCGCCCATCCAGCAGATTGAAGACATGCGAGCATTTCAGCACATAATCATGCGCCGGGAAGACCAGCCCGGCATCCAGGCAGTTGTTCGCCTCGGCCTCGAATTCTGCGTACATCGTGCGCAGGCGCTCGACATCCGCAACTTCGAACGTGTAGCGGCTGTGCTCGCGCTCCGACTGCAGATTCACCTCGCCATACGTCACATAGGAATTCCAGGGTAACTCAACGAAGTTCTCGACGCCCAGCAAGGCCAGCAGGATGCGCTCCAGACCGTAGGTGATCTCGACCGATACCGGGTCGAGAACCTTTCCGCCAGCCTGCTGGAAGTATGTGAATTGGGTGATCTCCTGGCCATCCAGCCATACTTCCCACCCAAGACCCCAAGCGCCCAAGGCAGGCTGCTCCCAGTTGTCCTCCACGAAACGGATGTCATGCGCCGCTGGATCGATCCCGAGTGCAAGCAGGGATTGCAGATAGCGTTCCTGCGGATCGCCAGGGTCGGGCTTTAGGATGACCTGGAATTGATAGTAGTGACCCCAGCGGTTGGGGTTCTCGCCATAGCGGCTATCAGTGGGGCGGATCGAAGGCTCCACGTACGCCACCCACCAATCCTCCGGTCCCAGGACGCGCAGGAAGGTAGCGGGGTTCATCGTGCCGGCACCCACCTCGGTGTGATAGGGCTGCCAGATCAGGCAGCCCTGGTCCGCCCAGAAGGCCTGCAGTTTCAGGATAATCGATTGAAGCGTGGCTTGCTTAGGGTCCAAGGTTTTCCTCTCGGCACGGATCCGGTCAGAACACCGGTGGGTGTTCGGTTCTCTTTTCGCTCACCTTCCGCAGGAACCCGGGCGATCGCAAGCCCCGCTCCAGAAGGTAGCTCATGAAGCCCTCCATGAGATGGTCCAGCTCGTCCTGCACCTGCAGGTGGATGTGGATGCCCTCGACGGCCTCAAAGCCGCTCCGCTGGAAATGGCGCAGGACCTTCAACGCGCTCAGGCTTATGGGCCGCGCCTCCTGGTCCCCGCGTCCACATTTCTGACAGAGAATTCCACCTTGGGAGAGTTTGAAGAACTGCGCCTGCGGCCGGACGGCCTCACCGCAACCCACGCAGCGGAAGAGCTCCGGTCTGTATCCCATCAAGTCCAATAGGCGCAGCTCAAAGTGACGCACCACGGCATGCGCATCCAAACCCTGATCCAGACGTCCAAGCGATCCGGCCAGCAAATCGTAGAGCCCAGGGTGGGCTTCGCCCTCGGGGGCAAATCCATCCACCAGTTCCGCCAGGTAGGATCCTTTGGCGACCAGCACCAAGTCTTCGCGCAGACACGGGTACAACTGGATGGCCTCAGCCTGCGTGATGACATCCAGCTCCCGGCCCCGGGCGATCATCAGCCTAACCCGTGCGAGCAGCTCCAGGTGGCCGGACTTCCTCGAGCGGGGCCGCCGGACGCCCTTGGCAACTGCCCGCAGCCGGCCATGCTCCCTTGTGTACAGCGTGATCAGGCGGTCGGCCTCGCCCAATTCCCGGCGCCGCAGGACCACGCCCTCAGCCCGATAAAGGCGTTCTCGCTCCCGCATGGCGCGATTATACCAGCGCCTCTCAATTCTCCCGCATAGGGACGGCACCCGCCCAGCCAATTAAAGGCCAATGCGAGCGCCCATCCCGCGACGCTCGCATCCCTTTCGGCCGACTTGACTGGATCCACGATCAGGCAGCGCCGTCCAGATCCTCCGGGCGGAATGCCTGTGGCAAGAGCCCGCCTACGGTGGTCTCAAGCACCACTTCGCCTTTCGCGTTGACCGCCAGCACCTCGGTCGCCAATCCGAACTCCGACAGAACCTGTCGGCAGGCACCGCAGGGAGAGCCACCGTTCTCTGTGGCAACCACGATGGCTTGGAAACCCTTCTCCCCCTCGGTGACAGCCCGGAAGACTGCATTTCTCTCAGCACACATGCTCAGGGGATAGGAAGCATTTTCGACATTGACTCCCAGGTAAACCCCGCCCGATTCAGCAAGCAATGCGGCCCCCACGGCGTAGTGCGAATAAGGCACATAAGCTCGTTCCCGCACCTCCAGGGCGCGTTGGATGAGCTCACTCCTTTGCTGCGGTGTGATTGGCATCGACCTCTTTCTCCATGTCCGTAGCTTCCATGCGCCGGGCGCGCACCTTGCGGATGCGGCGACCTGCCACTTGCTCGACGACCAACCGCAGCCCGCCGGACTCGACGGTCTCGCCCGGGACCGGCACTTTGCCCAGCTGGCTGTAGATGAAGCCCCCCAGCGTCTCACTGGTTTCCTTGGGCAGGTTTGCGCCCGTCATCTGATTCACATCATCCAAGTCGATCCCGCCGCTGAAGACAAATTCGCCCTCGCTCACTTCCTCATAGCGCATCTCTTCCGCGTAGTCGTATTCATCCAGAATCTCGCCGACGATTTCCTCGACGATATCCTCAATCGTGACCAATCCCGCCGTGCCCCCATACTCGTCCACAACAATGGCCATATGCACCCGGCGAGCCTGCATCTCCGCCAACAGGTCATCGAGCTTTTTCGCCTCGGGGACGAAGTATGCCTCGCGAAGCAGATCCGCCACGACTCGGTCCGTCTCACCTGCCCGCCAGGCAGCCAGCAGATCCTTGATATAGACCAACCCGATGACGTGGTCGATCGATTCGACATAGACCGGGGCGCGCGAGTGGCCAGTGCGCAGAAGCTCATCCGTGGCTTGGGCCAGCGTCGTGCTGCGTTCGAAAGCCAGGATATCGATTCGTGGAACCATGACCTCGCGGGCGAGCGTGTTATCGAGCTGGAAGATGGAGTAGATCATGGCCTTCTCCTCTTCCTCGATGACACCTTCCTCCTCGCCTGCGTCGACGAGCGTCATGATCTCCTCTTCCGTCACCAGTGGATGGGCGCCCTCACCGCCAGGACTGGAGATACCTCTGGCCAGCGATAAGAGTGCCCCTCCGAGGGGTCCCAGGATGCGCACCAGGATTGCCACGACCGGCGCCAAACGCAGAGCCCAGCGTTCGGGCCCTCGAAGGACCAGATTCTCGATGAAGAACTCGATCAACCCAATTGCCAGCCCGACCCCCAGCAGCACCGCCGCCAGCACCCCGGCCGATTCGAGCGGCAGGAATAGCAGGATTCCGAGGCCGAGCAATGTCAGGCGGGTGATTGTTTGCCCGATCCGCAAGGAAAGGATCAGGCGCCGGGCTTCCGTGAGCACCGTCACCGCCAGCGCGCTGCGCCGCGGGGCGCTCTCCTCGAACCCTTTCAGTTGGGAAAGCCGGCTGTTAACGAAGGCGCTGCGCGAGGCCGCGAGCAGGATATCCAGCAGCACAGCCGCCCCCAGACCCAGGCCGGCAAAGATGGGATCGATCACGTTACCTCAACTTTCGGATGACCCTGGCCGGGACCCCGACCGCCAGGCTGTGATCAGGAACATCTTTGGTGACCACCGATCCAGCCCCCGTGCGCGCCCCGGCACCGATTCGTACTGGCGCCACCAGCATGGTATCGCTGCCGATGAAAGCGTCAACCCCGATCACCGTTCGGTGCTTTCGCTCGCCATCGTAATTGCAGGTGATAGTCCCGGCACCGATGTTGACGCCCTCGCCGATCTCGGCATCTCCGATGTAGGAAAAGTGACCCATTTTCACACCCGGGCCCAGCGTGCTGTTCTTCACCTCGCCGAAATTGCCCATATGGACGCCGCGCCCGAGATGCGCGCCCTGGCGCAGATGGGCAAAGGGGCCGACCTCGACCTCCTCCTCCAGCACCGCCCCCTCCACGACAGAGTGTTCCAGGTGGCAACGATCCCCGATCTGGGAATCATGCACGCTGGTGTTGGGGCCTACCCTGCAACCCCGTCCAATGACCGTGCGGCCCGTCAGATGGGTGTTGGGCAGAATAATCGTGTCCCTCGCGATCTCAACCTGCGGGCCGATATACGTATTCGCCGGGTCGAGAATCGTCACGCCCTCCAGCATCCACCGCTGGTTGATTCGCTGCCGCAATGCGGCTTCCGCCTGGGCCAAATGGACGCGGGTATTGATGCCAATGATTTCGTCTTCTGTTTTCACCGAGGCGGTCACGATCTCCAACCCCTGCTCAGCCGCCAGGCCCACAAGGTCGGTGAGGTAGTACTCACCCTTTGGCGATAGCGGCAGCTTGGACAGGTTCTCCCAAAGCCAATCGCATTGAATGCAATAGGCGCCAACATTGAGCTCGCGGATGCTCAGCTCCTCGGGCGTGGCATGAGCCTCTTCCACGATGCCAGTCACCCTTCCGCTGCGATCGCGTTTCACCCGCCCAAAGCCGCGCGAGGTTGGCGATTCGGCCACCAGCAGGGTCAGCTTCGAGCCAGACTCCTCACGCGCAGCAACCAGGGCCTGCAGCGATTCCGGCCGGATCAGCGGCAGGTCCGCATGCGTGATCAGGAGGGCCTCGGTCTTCCCTTTCAGCGCGGCTTCGGCCTGCGCCACCGCATGCCCCGTTCCCAAACGCTCTTTCTGGATGATGACCTCGAAGGATTCCTCCAGGTCCCGCCAGCGATCTCTTGCTTCTGGCCCCAAGACCACATAGGGCCGCTTCCCCACCGCCTGGCGGCACGCCTCAATCGACCAGGAGAGCATCGGGCGGCCACCGAGAGCGTGAAAGACCTTGGGCAAATCCGATTTCATGCGTGTTCCCAGCCCTGCGGCCAGGATGAGCGCCTCAAGCGGCATGGCATGCTCCAGAGAACGCAATGGTCCGCGCAATGCCCGCGCCAGGGGGCGCAGGCGATAGAACCGGCTGCAAATCGTCCGGGTTGACGAAGGGGGGATCGTCCTCAGATACGGGTTTCAAGGCCTTCTTCAAACGTCAGGCTGGGGCGCCAGGATTCGAACCTGGATCAACGGATCCAAAGTCCGGTGTGCTGCCTTTACACCACGCCCCAATGGACCCGCCGCAACGCGGGCGACGAGAATTGTAACATACGTGCTCCGGGACTCCGCCGCGGAGCCCACAGGGCCGCCTACCGAGCACCCTCCTCATCGAGGAGTCCCTCCTCCCGCGCCTGCTCATAAGTCAGGAAATCCTCGCCCAGGTCCTCCTCGAGTGATGTTCCGGAGGAAGCATTATCCCAGAACCGCTCGGCATCCTCGCGCTTGACTTGTCCGGCCTCCTGGAGCAAGTCCTCTCCGCCCTCGAATTCCTCTTCAGCCATTCTCCGCTCACCATCTTGTCAACTGCCGCATGGAACCCGCAGACTCATCATACCCTCAATCGCCACGGTCGCGCAAAGCCAGGGTCGGGCTGCATGGCTCTAAACCCCGAACTGCCTTGCCAGGGGAGGGACATGGCCCTCACGGCCTTGATAGAGCCAGCAACGTACTGCGCGGCCCGAAGGGGCGCGGATCCAATCCGGCATATAGTGCTCGCATACTTCCAGCGATAATTTCCTGCGCGCCTCACAGCGGGGGGCGAAGCGGCACCCTGGAGGAATATCCGCCGGATCGGGCACCGTGCCCGGAATGGCGCGCAATGGCCTGTGATCAGGCGGGGGAAGCGAGGCCAATAGTCCCTGCGTGTAGGGATGGAGCGGATTGCGAAAAATGTCCACCACCTCAGCTTCTTCCACCAGTTGACCCGCGTAGAGGACTCCAATCCGGTCGGCGTTGCCTGCCATCACGCCGAGATCATGCGTAATGAGGAGCATCGAGGTCGCCTGCGCCACGCGCAACCGCCGGAGGATCTCCAGGATCTGGGCCTGAATGGTGGGGTCGAGCGCGGTGGTGGGTTCGTCGGCGATGATCAGGTCCGGCTGCATTGCAAGCGCCATGGCGATCATCACGCGTTGTGACTGCCCCCCAGAGAGCTCATGTGGATAGCTGCGCATGCGCTGTTGGGCATCTGGAATTTCCATCTGGCTCAGGAGGTCTTTCGCTTGCGTCCATGCCTCCTGGCGGCCCAGGCCGCGGTGAATCTGCAGCACCTCCGCCAGCTGGCTACCGATGCTGAAGACCGGATTCAATCGCACTTGGGGATCCTGAAAAATCAGGCAGATGCGGTCCCCGCGCAGCGAAGCCCAGCCGGCCTCATCCAGTTCGAGTAGCGCAAGCCCATCGAAGCGGATTTTTTCAGCCACCACCTCGCCCGGTGGCTCGATCAGGCCCATGATGGAGAGGGCAGTGACTGTCTTGCCGGAGCCAGATTCGCCCACAAGACCATAGGCCTCGCCCCGCCGGATGAAGAAGTCGACCCCATCGACTGCCCGCACAATCCCGCGCGGCAGGCGAAAATGGGTCCGCAGCCCTTCCACCTCAAGCAAGAGTGAACTGGCATCGGCCACGGAAAGGCTATCTCTTCCAGGATGAGATTGAAGACCTTGCGGCGAGCAGTGTGAGTTGAGACGCATCAGTAGTCGATTTCGCGGCCCATGATCATCAACGCTAGCGCAACCGCCTTTCCGGCGCGCTCCAATTTTTCTTCGCTGATCTTCTCGACCACATCCGCGTTCGTCAGGGAATCCTGCTCCCATCCTTCCCACGAAACGAGGATGCGCGGCGCTTCCTCTGCGCTCTCCCTGGAGCTTCCTTGGCGGTATACAGCGCTCAGATCGATGTCGTCGCTTCGCATACTGATCGGCAGGCCCAATCGCCGCGTGACATCCTCGAAGAGGTCTGCCAGGCGCAAGCTGCCGCCGCTGAGCAATTCTATGCCCGCGCCCTCGCCTGCCCCGAGCCCGCGTAGCTCAACCACCGCCTCCGGAACCAGATTCCTGGCAAAGCCCGCCTTGGCCTGCAACAGCCGCGAGACCTCAGGCCGCGGAACCGGGAGGCCGGACTCCATCCCCTCCCCGCTATAGGCCACAAAGAGAAAGGTCCGCTTGGGCTGGTAGCCGCTCTCTTGCATGACCCGGATGGCCTCCAACAGGACCGCCACGCCGCTGGCGTTATCGTTGGCCCCCTGCGGGACCTCGCCATCCGGCGGCAAAGGTGGCGCATCATACTTCGCCATGACGACAATCAAGCGCTCATCCATCTTGGTCGCACCGGTGGCCGCTTCACCAGGCCAATGCCCGATGACGTGTTGCATGGGTTCCTTCTCATAGATCGTGCCTTCCACCTGCATCCCCACATCGACACCGGTTTCGACCTGCATGATCTCGTCCTGGACCAGCCGGCTGGCCTGCGAGCGAAGGCTCTGTACGGTCTCACCGGTCCTCTCCAGGATACGGTTGGCGAGTCCCTCGCTGATCATGAGGACAGGTGTTTCGCGACCAATCTCCCGGCCGGTACCATAGATCCGGGCTCTAGCGCTGCGCGGTGAGAGCGTGAAGTTCCGTTGAAGATCGCGCGGATCTTCGGCGACTACGAGCGCACCGGCATGAGGGATCTCATGGAGATAGACAATATCATCCGGCGAGAGCACCATGAGAATCTCATCCTCAAAGCTGAGATCTTGCATCGCAGGATAATAGCCGTAGAAGCGTGTCCGCGTGGGGTCGCCGAAGGCCATCACCCGCACCGGTCCCAGGACTGCGCCCAAGCTGCGGAAGGGTGCGGCAAAGGCGTTGTAGTCGCGCCCATACACAGGCGGGCCGCCGCCGTCATCCACGACCAGGCAGGGCACCGCATCCAGACTTTCGAACTCCCGCTGGCGTGTTAGGAAGTAGGTCCCGCGCTGCCCGGCAGGTTGCAGGCCCAGATTCTCAAACTGGTCGGCTATCCATTGAGCTGCCACCTGCGGACCAAGCGTGCCCAGGGCTCTGCCCTCCACCGCCGGGGTGGTGAGCGCTTCGACCGTTCGTAGCGCGTTGGCACCGCTGAAGGCCTCCGCTCGCTCGCGGTAGATCGAGATGCTTCCGGTGCTGCCACGCAGCCAGGTCGCCCCAGCGACAAAGACAACCACCGCTGCCAGGCTATAGCGGTTGAATACCCGATGGAGGCGGACGCCCTCCTCGGTGACGAGCCTGCGCATCCCTTCGCCGAACAGGTTGAAGGCCAGGATGGCCAGGAAAAACGCCGTCGCCGGGTAGAATGCCGTCCATGGATAGCTCTGAGCGTAGAGGCGCACATTGCTCAACAGTGCCGCCCACTCCGGCACGTCGGAATAGTGATATGGAGGAGCGTCGATGATCAATTCTGCGTACGCGCCACCGCCGATGAAGACACCCACGAACCCCAGCTCGCCAAGGATCATCAACACTGCCCCCATCTCGAGTGCCGCCAGAGATAGCAGAGTAGGGACTAGATTGGGGAGCACATGTTTGGTGATGATGCCGGAAGTGCCGCGCCCGATGGCGATGGCGCTCTCGATGAAAGTCTTGGGGCGCATGGCGAGCACCTCGCCCCGGACGTACTGCATGATCTCACCCCAGCCGATCAGGCCCAGCGCCACCAAAAAGGGCATAAAGCCGCGCCGGATCCCCATCGCCAGGATGAGGACCATCGCCAACAGCAGCGGCGGGTAGGCGAAGAGCGTCTCAGCAAGCCCCATAATCGCCCGGTCGAGCCAGCTATCCCTGCGCCAGCCCGCCAGCGCTCCCAAAATGAAGCCCACCGTCAGGCGCACGGCGACCACCGCCGCCGCCAAGCGCATGGTCTGCCAGGCGCCCGCCATGACGAGACTCTTCACATCCCGTCCAAGCAAATCCGTTCCCCAGACATACTCCTCCCCGGGCTCAAAGGGCGGAATCAGGAACTCCCCATCCACGATTTGCAGGCCGAGCGTGGTGTACGGGTTTCTGGGCGCGAGCTTATGCCCCCAGAGCGTGACCACGAGCAGGCCGGCCACCGTAAGCCCGCCAAGGATCAATGGAAGGTTCACGAGAATGCTGCGAAGCAAGGGCTTGGGACGCGGCTCCTGAAGATGCGTCTCCAGCCCCTGGGTCTCACGGCGGGCCAGGATGGCCTTGAACGGGCTCTCGGATCGAGGGGCATTGCGCCTTCGAAGCCAGCGTGTCAGGGGATTCTCGCGCAGCAGCCCCACCAAACCTGCGCCCAGCTCCCGCAGCCACTCGCGCAGCGCCATGCGCTCCTCAAGACCCACCCGGTCCACCGTGCCCCGCAGGCGGGGGTCCAGCAAACGATAAAGCACATCCAACATTAGATTGACGACGATGAAGAGCGCGCCCAGGCAAAGCACCAGAATGACCGTGAGGTTGTCGTCCTGCTGGGAAATACCCCGCAGCAAATAGAAGCCGAGACCTGACCATCCGAAAAAGGCTTCCACGACGGGCAGGCTGCTGAGCGAGAAGCGCAAGGACAGTCCCACCGTGGTTACAATGGGAATGGCTGCATTGCGCATTACATGTTTCCACATCACCCAGCGCGGGCCCAGGCCCTTGCTCCATGCGGTGCGAACGTAGTCCTGCTCATAGATCTCCCGCACGCTCATGAAGGTCACACGGGCAACTTGCGCAATGGGACGCGCCGCCAGCACCAACATGGGCAAGACCAGATGCTCATCCCAGCCGAATCCACCCACTGGAAGGAGCCGGTACCCAAGCGTCTGGGTGGAGCGAATGACCAGGCGCTGCAGGATGAAAGCCGCGAAGAAGCTCGGGGTGGAAATGCCGGCGATGGAGAGCAGCAATATGAGCAAGGACCAGCCGGCCCGGCGTGCCCTCCCCGCCGCGATTCCCAGCAGGCCACCGATAAGCGTCGCCGCCAGGAGCGAGAGGCCCAGCAGGCCGAAGCTCCGCGAGAGCATGGCCGGGAAGGCCTCGCGGACGGGGATGGGATTCAGCGTGCTGCTGGCCGCGGTCGAGAGGCCCAGTTCGCCCGTGAGGACATTTATGATGGATTCGAGCGTGCGGCTGGCTGCGAGCTCGAAGGCTGCTTGCGCGCCAAGGTCACGCGCCATCGCCAGGCCAAAATGGGTCAGGTAAACGATCGCGAGCAAGATGATGGCGCCCGAGATAAGCCGGCGGCCGAGGTAGCCAATCCAACCCGTGAGGGCGCGTAGCCGCTCCGCGTCCACACCGGTCAACCGCAGGATTTGCTTGGATGTCTGAGGTGATTCCGGCTCTTTTGACACCACGGTGATTCCAACTCCTCAGCGAACTTCAACACGGCTGCTTTGCAAGGCATGCCGCGCGCTCGACCGCGCAATGCGTTCTCATCCCAACGCAGCCACTGCCAGCCTCCGCTCTCTTAAAAGATTATGGATGGGCAGGCTCCCAGCGCGGATGGAAATCGTCGCCCGGGTGATGGGTCAGGCGCTGCACATCGGACCCATCCGCGTTCATGACATAGATTTCGATGTTGCCATCCCGGTCGGAGGTGAAGGCTATCTTCGAGCCATCAGGCGACCAGTCCGGGTCGCCATCGTTAGCGGGGTGATGGGTGATGTTGATCGGTTCCCCATCGCTCTCGAGGTCGAAGATATAGATCTCCATATTCCCTTCGCGATCGCTCATAAAGGCGATCTTGCCGCCATCCGGCGACCAAGCCGGATTGAGATCGCGGGCCGGATTCTGCGTTAGGTTCTGCACCTGCTCCTCATCGAGCAGGAGATAGATCTCGGAATTGCCATCCCGGACGGTCATGAACACGATCTGCTTGCCATCCGGAGACCAGGAGCCATACATATCCAGCCCCAGTTGGCCGGTGATGCGTTCAACCTCCCCACTCCCGTAGTCGATGGCCCACAGTTTGGGATTGTCGGGAATACGCACTTCACCGCCTTCCATAGGTATGGAGTAGCTGCGATTCGAGGCGAAGAGGATCCGCTGCCCATCCGGAGACCATTCGGGGACGACGTTAAAGCCGCCGCCATCCGTCAGTTGCTCCACCTGGGAGCCATCGACGGACATGACGAATATCTCGGGGTTGCCGGTACGCTCGGAGGTGAAGGCGATGCGCTGGCCATCCGGCGACCATGCCGGAGTGCCGTCATAACCCTCGTTTTGGGTCAGGTTGATCAGCTCGGACCCATCTTCGTTCATGAGATAGACTTCAGCGTTGCCATCCCGATACGTCTCGAAGGCGATGCGCCGATTCTCCGGTGCCGCCTGGTTCCGGGAACAGGCCGCGAGCATCAACGCCAGCCCCACGGCGACGGCCCCAGCCCCTCGGTGCGAACCCAAAAGCTTCATGCGCTTCCCTCTTAGCAAAAGGCTCGGCGCAGCCGAAAGGCCCCCGAGCCTTGAGCATTCCTCGCGAACGTTCCGATGCTATGCTGCCTTTATCCGCCCCTTAGACCTCTCCCCGAAGCCGAGGATCGAAGGCGTCCCGGAGGCCGTCGCCGAGGAAATTGAAGGCCAGCGTCGTGAGCGTCAGGGCAACGGCAGGCACGAAGACCTCGTGGGGATAGGTTCGCAGCGCCTGATAGGTCTCTGAGATCATGATGCCCCAGCTAGGCGTGGGCGGGTTTACGCCCAGGCCAATGAAGCTCAGGAAGGCCTCCAGGAAGATATAGCCGGGGATCTGAAGCGTCTCGTAGACCACGCACGGACCCAGGATATTGGGCAGCAAGTGGCGCCCGATGATGCGCCAGTTGGAGGCGCCAACCATCCGGGCGGCTTCCACAAACTCCATCTCCTTGTACTGCAACGTTTGGCCACGGGCGATGCGAGCCATGCCCAGCCAGTTCAGCAGGCCGATGGCGATGAACAGGAAGAAAATCCCGCCCATGGCCCGGTCGATATTGATCAGAGTTCCAGCCAGACCCTCGCCACCGCCATGGCGGGAGAGAGCCTTGAAGTAGACCTGCATCAAGATGATGAAGATGATGATCGGGAATCCATAAAGGAAGTCCACGAAACGCATCATCAGGTTGTCGGTCCGCGTGCTGGAGTAGCCTGAGATAAGCCCGTAGGTAATGCCGACGATCAGGCTCACCGTGGCGGCGACGATCGCCACGGCCAGGGAGACGCGCGCCGCATACAACGTGCGGCTCAGGATATCCCGGCCCAGATAATCCACGCCGAAGATGTAGAAATCCCCCTCCTCAGTCCGTGTGAACAGACCTTCATTGGGGTGGAGAAAATCCACTTCGGCGTAGTGGTAGGGCGCCAACAAAGGTTCAGGCTTCCCACCGGTGAAGATCGTGAAAATCGAGGTGTCCACGAAGATCGCCACCAGCGTGAGCAGGATGAGGAAGATGCCGCTGGCCACAGCCAGACGGTTGCGCAGAAGCTGGCGCCATGCATCCTTCAGCGGGCTGCGACCAGCCCGCAGTTCCTCCTCGGGCTTGAGCGCCTCGGGGCCTGAGCCCTGGGATGAGTTCTCAGCCGTCATTCAACCTCCAAGTCCATGGATTGGGTTTGGAGCCGGCCAACCGGCTCAGTCGTAGCGGATTCTCGGGTCCAGCCAGGCGTAGGTGACGTCCACCACAAGGTTGGCGATGACCAAGAGAACCGAGTAGAGCAGCGTGACACCCATGACGATGGGATAGTCGCGATTGTTAACACTATCGACGAAGTGCTGCCCCATGCCGCTGATCCCGAAAATCTGTTCGACCACAAAGGTGCCAGTTACGATGGCGGCGAACAACGGGCCGATGATCGTCACAACCGGGATCAGCGCATTCTTCATGGCGTGCACCCAGATCACCACCCGTTCCTTGAGCCCCTTGGCGCGCGCCGTGCGGATGTAGTCCTCGCGGATGACTTGCAGCAAGCTGGCGCGCGTCAGCCGTGCGATCGACGCCGAGATGCCTGTGCCCAGTGCAACCGTCGGCATGGCCGCGTGGAGCCAGAAATCGGCCGTCAGGGGCGGCAAGATGCCGAAGATGAACTGGGTGTAATCGGCGCCCCAGCGCGCCACAGGAAACCAACCCAATCTCAGGCCGAAGATCCATACCAAGAACGGCGCCAAGACGACATTCGGGATCGATACGCCCAGGATGGCCACAAAGGAGCTGACATAGTCCAGCGACTTATTGTGGTTCAGGGCCGCGATCGTGCCCGCCGGGATCCCTATCGCCAGACCCAGCAGCATGGAGAGGATGCCAAGTTGGAAGGACACCGGGAAGGTCTGCCGCAGGATATCCTGCACCATCAGCGACCGATACCGGAAGGAGGGCCCCAGATCGCCACGCAGGAGATCCAGCACCCATTGGCCGTATTGGCGCCAGACAGGCCAATCGAGGTGGTATTTCTTCTCGAGATTAGCGACTACGCTGGCCGGGATGGTGCGATCCCCAGCGAAGTCGAACGGGCCACCCGGCATCGCTCGCGCCAGGACAAAAGTTACCAGGGTGATGCCAATAAGAACGGGAATAAACCAAAGAATTCTGCGGATGATGTAACGGGTCATTTCACTCCCTGCGGCAAAGCGTTTGTCATGTGGAGCCCGGTGGGCGAAGGGCGGGCTGGTGGCCAGGGAGCCCCTAACCACCAGCCCTGCCGGTAGATCGCTACCTCATCGCCGCCGTCTTGGCGTCCATATCCAGAGTCCACTGGAAGAGCGACAACTGGATCGGATCATAGGACCGATGCAGCCACGGTTTGGTGACGTTCACGGTCGTGTAGAAGTACATGGGAGCGATGCCGACGATCTCATCGACGAGCAATTGCTCGGCTCGCTTGTAGAGCGCCTTGGCTTCCTCTTCGTCAGCGACCTGCGCGGCCTTAGTGGTCTCGTCGTATTCCTTGACCAGATCACCGACCTGCGGGTCGTCGTAGCTCAGGCGGATGCGGTTGGCGCCTTCTTCGGTGTTGAAGACCTCATGCAACCAGTTGTTGGCGTGCGGGTAGTCTCCACACCAGCCGAGGCGGAACACGTGCGGCACGTCCTCGATCGCCGTGGTGGCACGGATCGTGTCGAGGTAGACGCGCCACTCCTGCGTCTCAATGCTGACCGTCATCCCGGGGAAGGCTTCCTGCCACATGGCCTGGACGGCCTGGGCGATGCGGGCGTGGCCCTCGCTGACATTGTGCATCAACAGGATGTCCAGACCCTCGCCATCCGGGTAGCCAGCCTCGGCGAGCAACGCGCTGGCCTCTTCCTTCGCCTTGGCGTAGCCCCAGCCGCCCATGTCCTCAGGCAGCGCCCAGGGCGCGATCTCAGGATCGCCGCCCCAGGAGCCGAAGTTGAGCGGGTTGGTGAAGGCGTTGGCCGGAATCTGGCCGCCCTTCAGTACCGCATCGACCAGCGTCTTGCGGTCGATGCCCATGGAGAGCGCCTTGCGCACCTTGACATCGTTCACCGGAGCCTTCTCGGTGACAAAGCCGTAGTAGTAGGTGCAGTTGACCGGTGAGTTTACGAATTCCTTGCTCAGCACGGGATCGGCCTTCACGCGGTCGATCTGATCGGAGGGCACACCGGAGGTGTCGATCTCGTTGTTCTCATACATGGCGAAGGTGGTGGAGTCCTCCTCGATCATGTAGCCAACGAGCTGCTCGATGTTGCCCGAGCCGTAGTCGGTGCCCCAGTAGGGCCAGAAGGGGTTCTTGGCCAGGTTCATGTGATCGCCGTGAACCCACTCGGTCATCACGTAGGCTCCATTGGTCACGATGAAACCCGGCTCGATCCAGCGGTCACCCTTCTCTTCGATGATGGGCTGGTAGACCGGGAACAGGTTGGCCATCGTGGTGACCTGCGGGAAGTAGCCAGCGCCGTAGGCCAGGGTGATCTTCACGGTGTAGTCGTCCAGGGCCTCCACGCCCATGGCATCATACACTTCCTGGAAGTTCTCGGCCTCGGGATCGGTCGTGTTTAGCTCCTCGCAGCCGGAGATGACGTAGAGCAGCCAGGCGTAGTCGGAGGCGGTGTTGGGATCGCAGACGCGCTTGATGCCATAGACCACATCGTGCGCATTCACCATCCGCGGGTTGCCCTCGTCATCCAGCACCTGCTCGACCTCGCCGGCGGTGGGGTTGTAGCGGACCCAGGGCACGTCATCGCGCAGATGGAACGTCCACTCGATCTTATCCTCGGTGGCCTCCCAGCTCTCAGCTAAGGCAGGGATAGCCTGCTTGGTCTCGAGATCGATGTCCGTCAGCCCCATGAAAATGGAGTCGATCACCGAGGAGGAGGTGGTGTCCGTCGTCAACGCCGGATCTGCGGTCGGCGGCTCGGTGCCCCAGTTGTAGTGAACGGTGACGGGCATCGGGCCAGCGGCCTCCGGCGTCGCGGTGACGACCCTCTCAACGACCTCACCCTCGACGACCTCTGTGACCACCACGGTCTTCACGACTTCCTGCGGCGCGCCGCAGGCAGCCAGAATCATGCTGGCAGCCACGCCGATGGCCATCAAAGTAAATAGCTTTCGCTTCATGGCGTCCTCTTCTCCTTCCAAAGAGTTTCGCTTCGCAACGGCTTTTCTCGATGTTCGCTTTTCTTCTCCTTGCCTTCTGCGATGGCTTCACCTCCTTTCATCACATCATCTCCATCCTTGAATAGCTTCCCTGATCCCCCTCCGGAACCCTCAAACCAAGTGGCAGGCCACCCAATGGTCCGGGGCGACCTCGCGCCACTCGGGCTCCACCTCTTTGCAGACATCGACCGCCAGCGGGCAGCGCGGATGGAACCGGCAGCCGCGCGGCGGGTTGGCGGGGCTGGGCACGTCACCCTCCAGGATGATCCGCTGGCGCTTGGCCTCCTTCAACGGATCCGGGATCGGAACCGCGCTCAGCAAGGCCTGCGTGTAAGGGTGCAACGGGTGGGAGTAGAGCTCATCTCGCGTGGCCAGCTCCACCACCTTGCCCAGATACATCACCGCCGTCCGGTCCGAGATATGGCGGACCATGCTCAGGTCGTGGGCGATGAACAGATACGTCAACCCGAAGGTCGCCTGCAATTCCTCGAGAAGATTCACGACTTGCGCCTGAATAGAGACATCCAGGGCCGAGATCGGCTCGTCACAAACGATGAACTCGGGCTGCAGGGCCAATGCCCGGGCCACGCCGATGCGCTGGCGCTGTCCACCACTGAATTCATGCGGATAGCGATTCACAAAGTGGGGGCTCATACCGACGAGCTGCAGCAATTCCTGCACCCGTTCCCGCCGCTCTCGGGCGTTTCCGATTCCATGCACTTCGAGCGGCTCGGCGATGATGGCACCGACAGTGAGGCGAGGATTCAAGGATGCATAGGGGTCTTGAAAGATCATCTGCATGTTGCGCCGCATGCGGCGCAGCGCCTCACCCTTCAGTGTAGTCAGGTCCATATCGCCATAGTAGACCTTGCCCGCCGTGGGCCGGTAGAGCTGGAGAATGGTGCGGCCAGTGGTCGACTTCCCACAACCGCTCTCGCCTACCAGGCCCAGCGTCTCGCCCTTGCGGATCTCGAAGGAAACGTTATCGACCGCCTGAACCGCTCCGACCTGGCGCTGGATCACGATGCCGCGCGTGATTGGAAAATGCTTGGTCAGGTGATCCACCCGAATGAGGGTTCCATTTGAACTGGTCATCGCAACTCCCCGGTCTCGATATCAACCCAGCAGGCAATCCGGTGGTCAGAATTGATATCTACCAATTGGGGATTAGCCTGCCAGCATTTGTCTTTCACGAACATGCAGCGCGGCGCGAAGGGACAGCCGGTGGGGAATTCGTAGTTCTCGGGCGGAAGGCCCTCGATCGACATCAACTTCTCGCCCGGGCTTCCATCCATGCGGGGGAGGCTTTTTAGAAGCGCGAAGGTATAGGGATGGCGCGGGTTACCGTAGACCTCTGCGATCGGCGCCTCCTCCACGATGAAGCCTGCGTACATCACGATCACACGATCCGCTAGCCCTGCGACCACGCCCAGGTCGTGCGTGATCCAGATCAGCGACATGCCGAACTGGTCCCTGAGCCGCTTCACCAGATCGACGATCTGGGCCTGGATGGTCACATCGAGCGCTGTGGTGGGTTCATCGGCGATCAGCAGGGCCGGATTGCACGCCAGGGACATGGCGATCATCGCACGCTGGCGCATCCCGCCACTGAATTGATGCGGGTAATCGTCCAGCCGGGCGCGGGCTTCCGGGATGCCGACCAGATGAAGCAGCTCCGCGGCTCGCTCCCGGGCCTCATCCTCGCTCATGCCCAGGTGCACACGCAGCGGCTCCATGATCTGGAACCCGATGGTCAACACGGGGTTCAGGCTGGTCATGGGGTCCTGGAAGATCATGGCGATTTGAGAGCCGCGGATATCGCGCATCTCGTCCTCGCTGACCTTGGTGATATCGCGATCCCCAAAATAGATGCTCTCGGCTTGAACCTCGCCCGGAGGCTGAGGGATCAAACGCATCACCGATAAAACAGAGACGCTCTTGCCGCAGCCACTTTCGCCGACGATACCGAGCGTCTCCCCCTCCTCTACATGGAATGAAACCCCATTCACCGCGTAGACTGTTCCGTCTTGGGTGTGAAAGCGGGTTTGCAGATCGTTGACATCTAGGACTTTCGGCGCCAAGTTGATGTACTCCTCTCCGATTGGAATCGTACTCTTCCCGAAGGCGGCTTCAAAGGGCCAGCTTCGGGGCCACCCCTTGGATTAACGAAGAATGCGGGCTAGCAAGGGTGCGGAAGGGCTCGATCCGTCTTCCCCTCCCTCCCTCCGGGCCGCGTCCGGCCGGGCCAAAGGCCCAGCCCAGACCGCAGCGAGCAGCAGGGGCCCTCCTCAAGGTTGCGAGCATCATTGTTGATCGTTCGCCAAACTCATCCGTCCCCGGATACGGGACCTGACCCATGCTGCTCAGATCAGATCCTCTTCAACCCTCAAAGATACCGGCCCTTGCCAGCGGCAGCGCCGCCGACTGCCGTCTCTCGCCCGGCCCAAGGGCCGGGACGCTAGAAGACAAAGCTGAAGAGTCCCACCCCTAGTGATACCGTGCCTTGCGTAAGGAAGCGCTCCGGCAGCGGAGCAGCTTGGGGGCGCCGGCTCGTGAGGCCTGCGTCGCCCGCCGGCAAGTATAGCACAGGCTGCATGGCCATATCAACCGGCATGAGAATGATTGTATAGAGCACCCACCGCAGCAACTCCTGCAGCCCGCGGGGCCTTCCCGGCGCGGCCAAGGAAATCGGCCCGGCTGCGCGCTGCAGCAAGCCCTCACGCCCATAGCGGGGCAGTGGGATCGATGAAACCCAGGCCTTCAGCAGGTGGCTCAAATGGCGGTCTATGGGATCGGATCCGGGATCAACCTGCTTCATAGAGTACTCGGAGGATGGCTTCCTCATGGGCACCAAGCTGCTTTCTTAATACCTTCCGCGCATAGTGTAGTCGCGACTTGACCGTTCCAGATGGTATCTCCAGGATGTCCGCGATCTCCTGGATCGACAGATCATTGATGTAGTAGAGCACAACCACCAGCCGCTGCTGAAGCGGCAACCCCTGAATGGCCTGCCGCACCCAGCGCCACGATTCATCCCACTCTGCGATGCGGTGCGGCGCAGTCCTCTGATTGCTCGTCCAGTGGTCCGCTAATTCCCGGAAAAGCTGCACCCAGCGGCTCTGCCGCTTGAGCCAGGTGTAGGACAAATTGGCAGTCATGCGATAGAGCCAGGGCTCGAGCGGCCGGTGTGGGTCAGCCCTGTGCGAGAAACGGTAGAGGCGCAGAAAGACCTCTTGCAGCAGGTCGGCCGCCATCTCTGGATCCCCCGTGATGGCAAGCGCCGTCCGGAAGACTAGGTGTCGATGTCGATCGTAGAGAACACCCAGTGCCTCCAGATCCCCCGCTTGGAGTTCCTTTACCAGCTCCCCGTCCAGAGCCTGTGTCACGACGTACCGCCTTCTGGTCTACGCGTCCCTTATCTATTACCCCAGAGGATTTCGCCCGGTTCAAACTGGTTCAGGCCGGTTCGAATGCGCACACCCACCATCTTAGGGGCAGGCTGGGGCCAAGTCAAGGCTCTCCAGATTCCACAAATCGCTGGCCCCCAAGGCCTCCATCTGCACCCCACAGAGATCAGACCGGTGCGCCACGCATCGGGGTGGCTGGAGCAGGGGAACGGAGGGCAGATCCTCCGCGAGCGCATTCAGCAGCCTCTCGAGTGCATGGGCATAGCTGCTTTGGCCTGGGAGGCTCCACCGGAGCTCACGACAGGCTTCGTCATAGCCAGGATTCGCATATCCGCCGGCGTTGATTCCGAAGGGATTGCCGCTGGATGGAATCTCCCAGCCCGCGAAAGCCTCGCAAAGCGGCTGAGGGTAGGCCGGCCAGAGCCACAGGGCCAAATCGAAGCTGCGACCGAAGATCGCGCCCTCCGGCCATGGCGTCGTGAGGGAGGCACTGTCAGCATGGATCACCTGCACAGAGGCGCCGCATGCCTCCAGCCCCCTCTGGACCTCGGCCGCCAGGGTGACTTCCAAGGCGCTGGACCCTGTCACCAACCTCAGCGCCAACTCCGTACCGCCGCGAACATCCGGAACGCCCAGTGCGGTGCGAGCGGTACTGGGATCACCATCCTGATCCAGCCAGCCCACCGCCTCCAATTGCTCGGCCCCGGCTTGGGGATCATAAGCCGGCAGCCCTGGCAAGCCGACAGCGCCCTTCAAGCCCAAAGCGTTCTCGGGGATGACTCCCAGGCTATAGGTGAGGCGGTCAGCCAGCCCTTGGCGGTCCAGGCAAAACGTCAGAGCGCGGCGAGTGCGGACATCGGAGAGCAGCCGCACACCGTCGATAGGATCCAGATTGAAATCGAGCCGCGCCAAGGCGACATCCGGT
Organism: uncultured Anaerolineaceae bacterium; assembly: GCA_964591485.1. Taxonomy (GTDB): domain Bacteria; phylum Chloroflexota; class Anaerolineae; order Anaerolineales; family E44-bin32; genus E44-bin32. The sequence continues at coordinate 65,841 of CAZQDE010000005.1, forward strand.
CCCCAGGTCACATGCAGGATTCCCTCGCTCTCGAGCTCAAGGGCATCCGCCAGCCATGCCAGCCCTTCCCCTTCAAAGAGGCTGCTGTCCACCAAATCGCATTCCTTTGTGAGGATCTGCTGCAACGCTGCCCGGCCATCTCCAGCCAGGAACCGGAAGAGCAGGCGGTCGAAAGCAGGCAAGCCCTCCTGCGACCGGAAGTAGCGCGGGTTCGGCGAGAGCAAGAGGCTCCCCTCACTCCAGGAATCAATCACGTAGGGACCCCAGCCCAAGGGCACGCGCGCGGCAGCCTCCACCTTCGGCAGCTCCCCAGGCTCGATATCCGCCAGCAGGTGTGCTGGGAGCGGGCTCCAGAAATTCGTCCCATACTCGGGGTCCATGAACCCGGGGATCCCGATCCACCGAACGGTCCGCTCGTCGACCACGGTGTAGCTGGTCGTCCGATCGACAAGGTACTTCGTCGTGGGCGTTTCCGGGTGGGCATCCAGTTGGAAGGAGAAGACCGAATCAGCCGCCGTGAGCGGTTCTCCATCCGACCACACCAGCCCCTCCCGAAGGCGGAAGTCGGCCACCAGGCGGTCCATGAGCACCTCACCGCCTGGATAGGACTGGAGGCATCCCGTGTCCCTGCAGCCGGAGGGGAGGTACGGCGACCCAAGTTCCAGGTTGTCGGGCATGAATGTAAGGGGATTCAGGTAGACCTCAGAGGCGTTTACGGCCACAGCCTCCAGCCTGGCCCCGCCGTTGTCGATGGATGGGATGGACTGCAGGATCACCGCCCTCGGCGCCCCACCCACCAGGTCGATCGGTCCATCATAAATGGCCTGGAGCACCGCGTTGGCCTCGGCCCCAGTGGGGCCGTACAGAACCTCCTCACTATAGAGATACAGTGACTCAGGTTCATCCCTCATGCAGATGACCAGCGTTTTGGGTGGTGGCGGCGGCTGCGTCGGCGCGACGGATGTCGCCGTCGGGAGCAGTGTGGCCTCCAACGTCAACGGGAGGTCGATCTCCGAGGGCGCCTGGCAGGAAGACAGGCCCAGCCCAGCTAACAATAGCAATCCTAGGAGCAAAGAAGCCCTAAGGGGCCGCGAGGCCCGGGCTGCGTGGATCTCCCCCTTGCTCATCATTTACCCCCTTCCTCTGGCTCTTCCAGGAGCTTGCGGTCGTTTGCATCCAACTCCAATCGGTTGAAAAGATCAGGACGCCGCTCACGAGTGCGGATCAGCGACATTTTCCGACGCCAGGCAGCGATGCGCGCATGATCGCCGGAGCGTAGAACCTCCGGGACCTCCCAGCCGCGGAAGACTGCCGGTCGGGTGTAGTGAGGATGCTCCAAAAGCCCTTCGGCGTGGGAGTCCTTGGCCGTCGCCTCCTCATCACCGAGCACGCCTGGCAAGTATCGGCTCACGGCGTCGATGATCACAAGCGCCGGCAGTTCTCCTCCCGTCAGCACAAAGTCCCCGATGGATATCTCATCCGTCGCCAGATGCTGGCGGATGCGTTCATCGACGCCCTCATAGCGTCCACAAATCAGCGCCAGCCGGTCACACCCGGCCAGCTCGCGGGCCACTGTCTGGTTAAACATGCGGCCTTGGGGGGTCAGCAAGATGACGGGCGTTGTATTCAACCGCTCACCGAGCACGCTCTCGACCGCCGCGAACACCGGCTCAGGCTTCATCACCATACCACCGCCCCCGCCGTAGGGCTCATCGTCCGTCGTGCGGTGGCGGTCGGTTGTGTAGTCGCGAATGTTGTGCAGGCAAACTTCGAGCCGCGAGGCCTCCTGCGCCTTGCCTAGCACGCTGGCGCGCAGGTAGACCTCCATGACCTCAGGCAAGAGAGTGAACACATCGAAACGCATGCTCGGCGTCTCCAGGCCCGCATATGGCTGGTGGGGATGCTCTCGGCCGGCCAATGCGGGTGCTTGATTATAGCCGTCTTCTGACCTCTAAGGCAGCCAGCGATCGCCCGGCTCGCCTTGGTGCGGCTGCGATGCTGCCGCATTGAAAGGATTGGAGGGACTCTAGGGATTGCGATTCCAGACCGCGTTATCCAGGGACTGTTGCTCAAGCCAGGTCTGAATGGCGCGCCGCGTGGCATCGAACGCCAAGGGCGGCAGGTTCTCAGGCGCATAGTAGCCCACTTCGCAGGCGTCGTCACCGGCCACGAGTTTCCCGGCCAGCACCTCCCCCTGGTAGACGATCACAATATCGGCCCCGTGTGGGTGCTCGCGGCCGGAGACCACATCAATGAGATCCGTGACTCTCACGGCCAGGCCGGTCTCCTCCAGGCATTCACGCGCCGCCGCCTCGCGAGGATCCTCTCCGGCATCCACGAAGCCTGCTGGCAGTGCCCATTCCCCTTGATGCGGAGGATTCACACGCCGCACCAGCAACACTTTGCCCTCCTGGATGACAAGCACGCTCGCCGCCACCTTGGGATCTTGAAAATGGACCTGCCCGCAGGCGGGGCACACAGGCCGCAGGCGGCCGAAGACTTCCTGGGTAATTGCACGCGTACCGCAAGCAGAGCAATAGCGGACTTTCTGCGGCTCCATTCAGCGCCGCCTTTGCACAAGGGTTAGCCCGCCAAGCAGAAGCGTCAAGCCAGCCAGGAAAAACTCTAGGACACGGAGCCAGGGGAACCGGGGGGCTTCGGTTGTGGCGGATCTCGCTGCCTCCGTGTTGAATTCGCCACCTGCCCCGAATCTTACCGTGGGTGAGGGCAGAGGGGCAGGTGATAGCTCGGTCTCCGCTTGTTCCTCATCAGACAGAGCTGCTACGGGGGTCTCTTCCACCGGCGGCGCTGCGGCAAGCGCCTCCGGGGCGGCCACGGGCGTGCCGGCGACTTCTGTCCCGACCGCCTTCTCGGCTGCACCGACACTCATGGTGGGGGTTGCCAACGGGCCGCCAGCAAGACGCCCCTCCTCGACCACCTCTCCTTCAAGGCCCTCACCAGCCGAACCCGTTGCCGGCAAGGCAGGCACCTCGGCCTCCTCCGGAGGAACTTCAGTTGCTCCCCACAACTGGTCTTGCTCCATGAAGAGAGCCTCGGGGGGCGCGGCAAGCTGCGCCGGCCGCTCACTAGCCGCCCGAGGCCGGGCAACAAGCAACGCGTCCACGCCTACGGTCAGCAGGAAGGCCACCGCGGCCAGGGCTGTCGCCAGCTGCATGGTCGGATAGCGGCGTCGCCTCCTTGCCATCTCAGGTGTTAGTGTGAACCGCCGCCCAGGCGACGCCTGCGGGAGCTCCCGCAATGCGCCTGCCACCAGCCGCAACTCCTCCAAAGCCTGCCTCAGCTCCGGGTTGGCCTCCAGACGCGCCTCCAACTTCACCCGTTCACGCGGCGTGAGCTCGCCATCCAGATAGACCGAGAGGGCCTCAAGATCGCGTGGAGGGAGGCGCCCAACTTCTTTTTTCATCATCCAGCCTCATCCTCCAGACGGAACTGACGCGGCAAAAGTTCCCCCTGCCTTTTAAGGCAATCGCGCAAGCGTCCCCGAGCCCGGGCCAGCCGGCTCTTGACCGTTCCCACCGGCCGGCCGATAGCCTGCGCCGCCTCCTGATAGTCAAGCCCCTGGATGTCGATCAGGACCGCCAGCGTCTTGAAGTCCGCCGGGAGCTCGTTCAGGCAGCGTTCGATCGCTCGACGGAGTTCGCTGCGCTCAGCCTCCTCCTCTGGGTGTGACCCGGCTGTGGCCAGCGTCGCCTCGCCGCCTGGGTCCACGCCCTCCTCGGAAGCCGGGAGGTCTTCCAGCGAGCTTGCAGGCCGGCGCTTCTGTCGACGAAGCTCATCATAGCAGGCGTTGGTGACGATGCGAAGCAGCCAGGCCCTAAACGATCCGCCCCGGAAGGACCGCAGGGATCGAAAGGCCGAGATGAAGGCCTCCTGCGTGGCATCCTCCGCCGAGCGGGTCTCGCCTGTGATGCGGAGAGCAACGTTATAGGCCAGGCCTTGGTAGGCGAGCACCAGCCGGTTGAAAGCTTCCAGATCGCCCTTCCGGGCGGCGCGCAGCAATGCAGTCTCGTCCATCGCGGGCTCATCATATCCCGCCCGCCGAGCCCGAGCAAGCTGCTAGGCTTCTGCTGGAGTCAGGATTGCTTCCGGGTGAGCAAGAGCCAGGCCAACCGCCAGCCAGTCAGCAACCACATCAGCAGGCTTCCCCGCTCAGGGCGGTCGGCCTCCCCGCGTGTCCTGAGTCGCAGGAAGGCCTCCTGGATGTCGGCGGCCATTTACGTCGCCAGACCGTGGAGGCGCGGCGTGTAGCGATCGCGGATCCTTATTTACCTCTGGCGGTTTCCTTGTGCGATGCGCAGCGCGAGTTCAGGTTCATCCATCTTCCGGCCGCCGCCTGGATTATACTCACCATGCCGGAGAGCACTTCGCAGCCTCGAGCTATCACTCTTGATAGCGACCTGCGATCATCGTTGGCAAGCCACCTCCATAGGCGCTATCCACCACGAGGAAATTGTAGCCATGGCGGATCTCCCCAAAGAGCTCGTCGAAGAGGTTGAGGCGAGTTTGCGCGCCTACCGGGCGCACACCTATCGCACCTCGCCCAGTCTGCGCCTGCATAGCCTGGAGCAAGCGGTGGAATTTGTGCGCGAGCGCGGGTTCATTCTCTTCTGGCCCATCAAGAACCTCGATCTCCCCAGCCTGTGGGTGGCTGTCGCTGGGGATCGGCCGGTTGCTGCCGAGCATGATGACCCTGGCCATGTGACTTGGCGCTGGAAGGATGAGATGCTCTCCAAGCGGCGCTGGTATTACGGAAAGCTTCTGCGAGGAAAAGCCACGCTGGTCAGCCTCGATCTCTTGCCGGCCTTCTATGCGCTGTCCCCGAGGCTGGCAGATACGGACGACTTTCGGGAGGCCTACCATGAAGGTGGCCTTACTCGCGAGGCGCTTCAAGTGGCGGAAGCCATCCTGCGCGAAGGCCCACTCGACACGATTGCGCTCAGGCGGGCAGCCGGGCTCAGCCGTCCGCAGGCAAAGTACCGCTTCGATCGGGCCCTTACCGAGCTGCAGCGCGGGCTATGGATTCTCCCGGTCGGCGTCGCCAAGGCGGGTGCCTGGAGATACGCCTTCGTGTACGAGCTCTTCGACCGCTGGTACCCGGCTATCCCGGCCCAGGCCGCAGTTCTCTCGGAGGAGGAAGCCCGCGCCCAGATCGTGGATGATTTGCTTCGATCCGTGGGCATTGTTTCGCCCATGACCATCGCCACGGCACTGCGCTGGAAGCGGGAAGCGGTGAACCGGGCGATCCTCCGTCTGGTAGAAAGTGGAAGGGCATTGCGCCTTCCGGATGGAGGCGCGGTGCACCACAATTTGCTCCACTTCTTAGAACCGGCCTCCTGAAGCGAGGTTTGCTGCAAAGCCTGAGTTGAACGTTGCGCTGGCCGCCAGAAGGCCAGCCAAAGCGGACCGGAGAAGGCATGGAATCCCAAAGGACTTACAAAACCCCCGTCATGGCGATCCTCTTGCTTATCGGCATGGCGGCCCTGATGACGGCCTGTTCAGCGCAGCCCCCCCGCCTCTGGATGCGCGCACCCGATTGGGGCCGCGGCTTGCTGCTCGGAAATACCCGCGTTGGAGAACCCGTGCCGCTGGCAGTGGACCCTTCAGGCAATGTCACTCTTTTCCTCTTCAATGCCAGCGAAGATCGCCCCCGGCTTCAGTTGACGAGCTTCTCGCCCGATGGCCTGGTTCGCTGGGAGCACAACTTCGGTGAGATCGAACTGTACCTGCCGGATGAACCCCATATCCTCTGGGATGGCGCCCATTGGACGCTATTCTGGATCAATGATGGCAGCTTGTACGGCATGAAGATCGATGACCGCGGACAGGCCCTGGGCGACCCGGAGATGCTCTCAGGAGAATTCCCGGTGCAGCATATTGCCGCGGCTACCGATGGCCGGGGACAGGTGGCAGTGTGGTTCTCCACACCCCCCGATTCCGGAGGACTATTCGCACTCACTGGCAAGGCCGGCTTCCGACCTGTGGATCCAGAGGGCTCCCAACCCGAACTCATCTTCGACGAGGCCGGCGACTTGCATGCTGCATGGCTTCGCAGGCCAACCGCGCGCGGCGCCAATCCTTTCATATATGGGTTTTACCCCGGAGCCGATCTGAGCCGTGGTCACGCCGAAGCGGTTTACGCCGCCCAGATCTACGGCACCACTGTGTTGGACGGACCCACCTTGGGCATCGACAAGTCGCACGCCTACATCTTCTGGTCCCTGACCTTCTTTACCGGTCCAGAAGCGGGCACATCCCAGGCCTACTACGTCCACTTCCCGCGTGCCAGTTTCGCGCCAGTTTCACGCGAACGATTGCTGAGCATACCCTGGTCCTACAATCTAACCTATGAAGCTGCCGAGTCCGCCAGCCTGAACTCTGGCCGGCGCGTGCCTCTGGGCGCCTCCTTCCAGGGAGGCGGAACATACATCATTCAGATACGTCCCAATGTCCAGGCAGCCGAAGAGCAAGCCGTCGTCTTCCAAGCTCGCACTGAATATCTGATGCGCAAGGTCCAATCGCAGGTAGGTGCCCTATACCTTTCGGGAGAGCAGCCTACCGGCTACCAGCAACTCTCCTTCACGCCCGGCCAATCGAGCACGCCTTTTCTGGCCAGCGACGCGCAGGGCAATCTCTATCTCACCTGGCTCGAAAAAGGGGACCTTCCAGGCTGGGCGGTCTACTTCGCCTCCACCGCGCCGGGCATCCGGTCGCAGTTCAGCCGTATGACGGCCGATGACGTGGGGCGTATCTCGGCCGACACCCTCTTCGGGCTGGCAACCGGCGCATTGTTGATCCCGGTCGCTATCGCTTGGATCTTACCCAGCACCATCGCCCTAGCTTTGGTCAACCGCATTCTGGCCGCCCTCCGCTGGCAACAGCGCGGGGCGCAAGTGCTCGCCCTCACCTTGGGCATCTTGGCCCTCTGGGCCTTGAAGCTAGGTTTCCTGCCGGGAATGCTGACCTACGCGCCGTTCTCAGCCTGGATGCCGTTTCTGCCCACCCAGATCTATGGTCCACTGCGGACTGGAGTCCCCGCGGCGATTGCACTGATTTCTCTATGGATCGCATTCCGCTACGGTTCCCAGCCTGGAGAGTTGCCCACTTTCCGGCTCTTTCTGGCCTACGCGCTGGTGGATGGCGTGTTGACCATGGCCGTATACGGAGTCCTGATCTATGCCGCCTTCTGAGCTGCAGAAAAAGCCAGGCAGGGGCCTGCCAAATGCGGCTCCTGCCTATCTCGCACACGATTCCCGCGCACCAGATCCAGGATGGTGCGCTCATCATCCACGACCAGAACCTTGGCCACCTCGGGTTTCCTCCTTGCTGGTCGCCTTCTTTCTCAACTGTATCATGGCCCCGGCTATTGGTTTCTTTCCCCGGCGGTCCGAGCACAAATGGCCTGCCCATGTTACGCGGCGAAGAGCAAGATGGGATGGAGCTTCCTTATAAGATCGGATAAATGCTACGTAGGCGCGTGGCTCACCATATTGGGAGAAAGAGACAGCAGGAACACCCTAGGACGGGGCCGATGCTTCGGAGAGTAGCTCGATGACTACCAGCACGCGGTCCATGGCAGCCTGCCCCAGGTCACCTGCATTCATGCTCCCATTCGAATCCCGCCCGACCCCAAACCCTCGCGCCCAGGCAGGTCGCGCTTGCAGGATCTTGTCAAGCCCCTCCGCTATGGCAGCGGGATCTTCCACCGACTTGGCTTCCCCCAAGAGCCTCACCCCGCGCAGGACCACCTCAACCGGATAGGAGCCTTCAAAGTTGCGCCACCACACTCTCTCCCGGCGGCTGGTGAGCAGCAGTCGCCCCGTCTCTACACGAAGGTAATTTACGGGCAGATGGATAAGCTGCCCACTGCGCCTGCCCCGATAGCGGAGCAACAACGTGTTGCCACTCAGGATAGGATGCAGCCTGGACTGCAGCAGGCTGGCGACGAAACGGTTGAAGGCCACCTCCACTTCCCAGGCGGGCCGATTCCCGCCCTCGGGCGGCGCCCAATCAACGAGCGCATTCTACCTCAGCGCGAAAGTGCTATAGAGCCTCTTGGCGAGCCCATTTCCGAGCTCGCGGCTATACTAGGGCACCGGTCATAGGCCAGACCAGAAGCATAACCCGGGAATCATCCCATCCCGGGAAGCAAACATTCGATCTGATGCCTCAGAACCCTGCCATCCGCCACGCCATTACACCGCCGAGCTTTGACGATTCCAAGCTGCACCGGGAGCGCCTGGTGGATGCCCTCCATGCCGCCATCGAAAGGAAGCTAATCGCCATCGTAGCGCCGCCCGGCTACGGTAA
>CAZQDE010000006.1:0-56383 GCA_964591485.1 uncultured Anaerolineaceae bacterium
ACCGGAGGCGACGACCACAGGTTCGACGCTCTAGCCCGGCTGTGAAGACGCGTTCCGATGGTTTTCAGATAGCCAGTAGCGGAGATTCCCACATGACAGACATCGAAAAAGAAGCAATCTTTGAAGGCAAGTGGTATGCGCATCCTCCCATGCGTAACGCTCTAATCGCCGGGCTGCTTACGGGCGGCGCATTTGGGCTTGCTCAATTGGGTGTGATCTCCAATGCAGCGGAGACCGTGATTTACGCTGTGGCTATCCTATTGGGCGGATATCATTGGTCTCGCGAGGGCGTGGAGGAACTTGTTAGGGAAAGAGAAATCGGCATAGAAATGCTCATGATGGCCGCCACGGTTGGCTCGGCCATACTGGGTATGTGGGATGAGGCCGCCTTTCTGGTCTTTCTCTATGGCAGTGCCGAGGGTCTGGAAGAATATACCTATGCTCGCACCCGGGCTTCTATCAGAAAACTGCTTGACCTAGTCCCTCAAGAAGCCCGAGTCCTGAAGGGGGGCGAAGAAGTCACCATCCGTGCCGAGGAACTGAAGGTCGGGGACATCTTTGTTGTAAGGCCGGGCGAGTCGATCGTCACGGATGGCATCATTATCGAAGGCCGTTCCAGCATCAATGAGGCGCCTGTAACCGGAGAGTCCATCCCCGTGGAGAAGAAGGAGGGGATGAGGGTCTTTGCTGCCACCTTGAACCAGGAGGGGGCCTTGAAGATCAAAGCGGTTGCTACCTTCGAGGACAACACCCTCTCGAAAATGATCCATCTGGTTGAGGAAGCACAGGAGCGCAAAGGCGGAGCCCAGCTCTTTATCGACAAGTTCGGAAGGAGATACTCCCCATTCGTCCTTCTGAGCGCCTTGCTCATGATCGTTCTCCCTCCTTTGCTTGGAGGTTCCGTCTCTGACTGGGCCACGAGGGCCGTCGTCCTCTTGGTTGCCGCTGCCCCTTGTGCGCTCGTCATGTCCACTCCGGTCGCCGTTGCCGCCGGCATTTCAAGGGCAGGGCACAGTGGAGTGCTCATCAAGGGTGGGGCCTATCTGGAGGCCTTGGGCAAGATCAAAGTTGTGGCTGTCGACAAGACCGGAACCCTCACAAAAGGGGAGCCGATCGTGACCGATATCGTGCCCCTCAATGGGGACGAAGCGGCGGTTCTGGAGTTGGCTTACAGTGTAGAAAGGTACTCGGAACATCCTTTGGCCCGAGCGATTGTCAAAAAGGCGCAAGAGTCTGCGGTCAGAAGCTTAGAGGTTGCCGACTTCGGTGCTCTTGCCGGGTATGGCGCTAAGGCGAGGGTGGAAGACAGGATTGTCTATGTAGGCAAGGAAGGGTTATTCAGAAAATTCGGACAGGAAAGCAATGCCGTCGAACACATTGAAAGGCTGAGGAACGAGGGCAAGACCGTGATGCTCGTCGGGACGGAAGCAAGTATTGATGGCATCATTGCTATCAGGGATGAGATACGACCTCAGGCGGGCAAGGTCATCCACGATCTGCATCGCATGGGCATTGAGGTTATCATGCTGACGGGGGACAATGAAGTGACTGCTCGCGCGATTGCGGAGGAATTGGGGATCGATGACGTCAGAGCCGACCTCAAGCCGGAAGGCAAGGTTGCCGCGATCAGAGAGTTAGAGGAAGAGCATGGCCCGGTGGCCATGGTAGGCGATGGCATAAACGATGCTCCGGCTCTGGCACAGGCAACCGTAGGAATCGCCATGGGAACGGCAGGCACCGATGCGGCGATCGAAGCCGCCGACGTCGCACTGATGGCGGATGACCTCACCAAGGTGTCCTTTGCGATCCACCTAGGCAGAAGAGCGCGAAGCATCAGCCTTCAGAATATTGTTTTTTCCCTGTTCATACTGGCTGTGCTGATCCCGGCGGCGCTCATTGGGGCCATGAGCGTTGCTCTTGCGGTCTTCTTGCATGAAACCTCAGAGCTCTTGGCCGTGGCCAACGGTCTCCGGGTGGCAAGACCATGAGAGCAGTTTATCGCCACAGCATGACGTTGCCATAGGGCGGGCCAAGATGCGGCCAGCGGCACCCTCATCGCTTCTTGGCGCCGCGCCGGGTTCTGCCCTATGCATCGTGCGTTCGAGGCGCCGCATGGCGCATGGTCGCTGGCCAACGCCCGGGAGGCCCCCTCCCCCCTGCCAATGGTATAATCCCCCCGTGGAATCGAAGAGCTGGCGCAGCGCGCTGGAGCGGACGCGCCGCAGCGCCTTCGGCCGCATCGCCACCCTCCTGGGAGCTTCCGAACTTAGCCCGGCGTTCTGGGACGAACTCGAAGCCCACCTGATCCAGGCGGATTTGGGCGTGGACGCCACCCAGGCGCTGATCGCAGCGCTCCAGAGCCAGGCCAATGCCGAAGGATGGCTCACCGGAGCCCAGGTCAGGGGCGGGCTGCGGGCCCTGCTGCTCGAGCAGCTCCAGACGGCGCCCGAGATCGGCTTCGAGCACCCGCCCGCGGTGGTGATCCTGGCCGGCGTTAACGGCTCCGGCAAGACCACCACCGCCGCCAAACTGGCCTGGCGCTGGTCCCAGGCTGGACGCAAGGTCTTGCTGGCCGCGGCAGACACGTACCGAGCAGCGGCGCGTGAACAGCTCGAGATCTGGGGCCGGCGGCTGGGGCTGGACGTGATCGCCGGCCAGCCGGGGGGCGACCCGGGCGCGGTGGCCTACGACGCCTGCCAGGCCGGCCGGGCGCGGCGCCTCGACGCCGTACTCATCGACACCTCCGGCCGCATGCACACCGAGGCCAACCTGATGGCCGAGCTGGCCAAGATCGTGCGCGTCGCCGAGCGCCAATCCGACGGGGCCGCGCCCCACGTGCTGCTCGTGCTCGACGCCACCACCGGGCAGAACGGCATCCAACAGGCCCGCGCCTTCGCCGAGGCCGTGCGCGTCGAGAGCGTGGTGCTCGCCAAACTCGACGGCTCCGCCAAGGGGGGTGTCGGGTTTGCGGTGAGCCGCACCCTCGGCCTGCCGATCGCCTACGTCGGCCTGGGGGAAGGCCTTGAAGATCTGGCGCCTTTCGACCCCCAGGGCTTCGTCGATGGGCTGCTGGCCGAAGAGGAACGATAAGAGAGTCGCTAAGAAGGATTCACCCCCTCCAGGGGGCGGCTAGATGAAGGACACGAGTATGGAAGAGCTTCGCAACCGCCTGGAAACGCTGAACGCCCGCGTCGAAGACCTGCTGGTGCGTCTTTGACTTCGCCTCGCGCGAAGAAACCCTCCAAGAACTCCAAAAACAAGCCGAAGACCCTGACCTCTGGGAGAACGGTTCGCAGGCCCAGAAGGTGATGCGGCAACTCGCGCGAGCCCGCGAGGAGGTCGAATCCTGGCGGGCGCTGAAGACCCGCCTGCAGGACGCCATCGACCTGGCCGGCCTCGAGGATGAGTCCATCCTGCCCGACCTCGAGAAAGAGCTCGCGGAACTCGAAGCCGAGGTCGACCGCCGCGAAACTCAGGCGCTGCTCTCCGGCCCCTACGACGCCGAGGACGCCATCCTTGCCATCCACGCCGGCGCCGGCGGCACCGACTCGCAGGATTGGGCCGCCATGCTCCAGCGCATGTACCTGCGCTGGGCCGAATCCAAAGGCTACGAGGCCGAGATCCTCGACACCAGCGAGGGCGAGGAGGCCGGCATCAAGAGCACTACCATCGCCGTCGAGGGCGACTACGCCTACGGCTACCTGAAGGCCGAGAAGGGCGTCCACCGGCTGGTGAGGCTCTCCCCCTTTGATTCAGCCAAACGCCGCCACACCTCCTTCGCGTTGGTGGAGGTGCTGCCGCAGGTGGACTCCGACGATGAGATCGAGATCAGCCCCTCCGACCTGCGCATCGACACCTTCCGCAGCGCCGGGGCCGGCGGCCAGAACGTCCAGAAGAACGAGACCGCCGTTCGGATCACGCACCTGCCCACCGGCATCGTCGTATCCTGCCAGAACGAGCGCTCGCAGATGCAAAACAAGGAGAACGCCATGCGCGTGCTGCGCGCCCGGCTGCTGGATCTCAAGCAACGCCAGAAGGCCGAGCAGATGGCGGAGATCAAAGGCGAGCACGTGAGCGCGGAATGGGGCAGTCAGATCCGGTCGTACGTGCTGCATCCCTACCAGATGGTGAAGGATCACCGCACGGATTTCGAGGTGGGCAATGCGCAGGCCGTCCTGGATGGTGATTTGGACGGCTTCATCGAGAGTTATCTGCGCTCCACCATCGGGCAATAGCGCGGCCCTTCCCCATGCGAGGGTGCCTTGTCGGTGCATGTCCGGTCTGCTATAATCCGGCGGCTCAGCGATTAGAGGAGGAACACGCGTGCAGACGTATCTCAACCTGGCATTAATCATCATTTCGATCGCGCTCATCGCCATCATCCTGCTGCAAAGCCGCGGCGCGGGACTGGGCGGCCTGGGAGGCGGAGCCGATTTCGGCGGCGCCGGCTTCCACGTGCGGCGAGGCATCGAGCGCCTGCTTTTCAATGTCACCATCATGCTGAGCGTGCTCTTCTTCCTCCTGGCACTGCTCACAGTCACCCTCGTGGGATAGCGGCTCTCCATCCCCACCCCACCCCCGATGCGAAGATTGCGCTGGCCACTGCTGATCGCTGTAGGGGGCATTCTCCTCATCCTGGGATTGCTCCTGCAACAGTCGACCTCGACCACGGAGGCGCCGCCCCAGCCGGCCGTTGGCGGCGTGTATACCGAGGCGTTGATCGGCCGGATCCAGCGCCTGAACCCAATCCTGGATCTCTTCAATCAGACCGACCGCGACATCGACAGGCTGATCTACAGCGGCTTGGTCCGGTTTGACTCCCGCGGCATGCCACAGAAGGATCTGGCCTCGGAATGGGCGATCTCGGCCGACGCAACCCTCTATACCATCACCTTGCGCGAGGATGCCCTCTGGCACGACGGCGAGCCGGTGACTTCCGATGACATCATCTACACGTTTTCCAAGCTGCAGGATGAGGATTTTCCCGGCCCGGAGGATCTAAGGGATTTCTGGAAGGCTGTCAACATTGTGCGCCTGGACGAGCGCAGCGTCCAGTTCCAGCTCCCCGAGCCCTTCGCACCTTTTCTGGACTACCTGGCGGTCGGCCTCCTGCCAGACCATTTGCTGAGGGGCGTCTCGGCGGGGGAACTCGTCGATCATCCCTTCAATCTGGCACCGGTCGGCACCGGGCCCTTCCGCTTCGACCGTTTCATCCTGGAGGACGAATCCATCCGCGGCGTAAGCCTCTCGGCGTTCGAGGGCTACTATGGTCGGCGCCCGTTCATGGAGCGGGTTGAATTCTACCTCTTCCCGGACTCCTCGGAAGCGCTTGACGCCTACCAGGACGGAACCGTCCTCGGCATCGGCACCATCGACAACCAGATTCTCACCGAAGTCCTGGCCATGCCCCAGATGAATCTGCATACTGCCCGGCTGCCACGCATGGGAATCATCTTCCTGAACCTAAAGCATCCGGTCAAAGAGTTCCTGGCCGATAAGCAGATTCGGAAGGCGCTGATGCAGGCGCTGAACCGGGAGCACATCATCCATCTCGCCTTCGACGGCCAGGGTATCGTGCCCACCGGGCCCATTATGCCGGGGACCTGGGCCTTTGCCGAAAGCCTCCAGCAGCATCCCTTCGACCCCGAAGAGGCGGCCCGCATCCTGGATGACGAGGAATGGACCCTGCCCGCCGGTGCCTTGCCCGGTGATCCGGCCTACCTGCGGACCAAGGATGAGCAATTCTTGAGCCTGGAGCTGGCCTATGCGGATACGCCGGCGTTCACGCAAGTCGCCGAAGCCGTGGCCTTCTATTGGGAGCAAATCGGGATCAAGGTGGATTTGCGCCCTGTCGACCCCGCGGCCATGCTCAATGAAATTCTGGAGCCCAGGGAGTTCGAAGCGGCGCTTACCGAACTGGTCTTCAGCCCCTACCCCGATCCCGACCCCTACCCATTCTGGCACGATTCCCAGACGGAAACGGGGCAGAACTACAGTGGCTTCGAGGATCGAAACATCAGCATCTGGCTCGAGCAGGCCCGCACCACCCCGGACTACGGCCGTCGGGCGGATCTGTATGCCAGCTTCCAATACCGCTTTCAGGATCAGCTGCCGGCGCTGCCGCTCTACTATCCCACCTACAGCTTCGGAATCGATGCCCAAGTCCAGGGTGTGACCGTGGGCCCGATGATCGATCCAGCCGACCGGTTCAATCGGATCGAGGAGTGGTTCCTGATCGCGCAGCGGGCCCCCGCTGCGCAACCCACGCCTGCATCCGGCGCAAACTAGCCTCCCGCCATTCAGATCTGCCAGGGACCTGCGGCCAGGCATGGTATAATCCCTGCCGCCTTCCGGGTTGCCACGGCGCTCCGAAGGTCAGATCATCCAGGAAGGTGTACGTTGAGCGATCAAGAAACCAGCACCCCCCTCCCGTTAGACTCGCTTCGACCGGGCCAGAAGCTCACCGGCAAGGTGGTCAAGATTGAGCTCTTCGGCGCATTCGTCGACGTGGGCGCAGAGCTTCCCGGGCTGCTGCACATCTCCCGCCTGCGGAAAGGTCATGTGAACCGCGTGGAGGACGTCCTCCAGGAAGGGCAGGATCTCGAGGCCTGGGTCCACAAGGTCGATCCCGTGGCACGCAGGCTCGAACTCACGCTGATCCGGCCCATCGAAGTCAAATGGGGGCAGATCAAGCCCGGAAACCGGTATGATGGGAAGGTCGTCCGTGTGGAGAAATTCGGTGCCTTTGTCGACTTCGGCGCCGAGCGGCCCGGGCTCGTTCACGTCAGCGAGATGCGCGAGGATTATGTGCCCGACCCGCAAGCCATCGCAAGCGTGGGGGACCAGGTTTCGGTGACCGTGCTTGAGGTCGACCGCAAGAAGAAGCAAATCCGCCTGACCATGAAGGAAGAACAGCAGAAATATCAGGCGGAAGAGGTGGAGGAGAAGATTCCGACCGCGATGGAGGTTGCCTTACGCCAGGCGCTTGAGCAAACCGACGTGCAGCCCGCTCGCGAAGCACACACACAGGCTCGCGACGGCAAGCCCAGCAGGGACGAACTCGAGAATATCCTCAGCCGGACGCTGGCATCCAAGGTGAAGACTTCCTCCAAGGAATAACGAAACCCGAGCATATCCTCTCGCAATGATGAGGGCTGCCGGCATTCCGGCAGCCCTGATGATTTCTCCCGCTCCGGTTCGAAGGGACGCCCGTCTTGCCGTCCACACTACCTACAATTCTTCCTCCTCCAGCCAATCATCTTCCTCCTCATCGTCGAGGAAGATCTCCACCTCATCTCCATCCCAGATTTCCCCTAACTCCTCCTCTTCCCATTCCTCCTCGGGAATCTCGCCGATGCGCACGTAGGTCAGGCAACCTTCATCCGGATCGATCTCCACCGAGGCCGCACTGCAGTAGTCATCATCCAGATAGACACAATCGATGTAGCGGCACCGAATGCGAGGCATCCCGTTCCTCCTCTGTTCCGGCTAAGCCAATCGCCACAGCCTCACGCTGCTGATGATCCAAAGGGCCGTCATGATGACTGCCGATACCACACAATAGGGGCAGATCGCCCGCAGGATAGCGATCTCGACATAGGTCAGATACGCCGAATACATCGTCCCTGCCAGCGTAAACCCAAACTGCGCCAAGTGCAAGACCCCTCTTCCGGCCTCGATCCGGACCTCCAGCAGCAGCAGAGCCAGGATTGCCACGTAGCCCAGCGCCCCCAGCAAAGCCACGGGCACGCCCGCCACCTCGGCATAGCTGGAGGAGTTTACCGCTTCACAGTTCCCGATCTCACCGCAGGCCGCTAGGGAGCCGGTGAGCTTGAGCCAGGCCAAATAGATCGAATCCAGCAACCCCGCAAGCGCGAGGAAGATCGAAACCTGCCGCAAACGCCCCGTAAGAACCTTCCTTTCCCTCGAAAGACCGCCCACACGAGTGGCTCGGCCTCGAGCCTCAGGCCGGCGAAGACCTCGCGAGAGTCAAAAGCGGGGGATCCGGCCTTCCCCCGCACCTCCGATCGTCTCCAGTCTCGCCAAACGCACCCCCCGCACCAGCGAAACCGGCGGCCATTATAGCATCGCGGCCTTGCCTGACTATCCGGGTTTTAGCCTCCTCGCCTCCAGAACATTGGGCAGCGCCTCCAGCCGATTGAGGATGCGGCTCAGTTGAGTCACATCTGAGATGCCCATCACCAAGTCGAAGACAGCGAGGCTATTCTTGGTGGAGACATGAATCGATGACATGCTGATGCCCTCATTGGCGACCAGCGTGGACACATCTCGCATCAAGCCATCGCGATCGTACGCCCGAAGGCGCACCGAGACCGGATAGGTGCGCTGCTGCCGTCCCCAAGAGACCTGCACCAGTCGCTCACGGTCGCGCATTCGAAGCACATTCGGGCAGTCCTGACGATGCACTGTGGCGCCCCTGCCACGGGTGATATAGCCGACGATGGGATCCCCAGGCGCGGGTTTGCAGCACCGTGCCAGTCTCGTCAGCACACCCGACAGCCCTAATACACTGATCTCATCCGAGATCACGGCCTCGGCTTCGGGCCGCATCCCCTCGGCCGGCATGGTGGCATCCTCCACCTCTTCCGGCACGATGGTGGCCACGATCTTGCCCAGATTCAGGTCGCCGCAGCCCACAGCCGCCAGCATGTCATCGACCTGGCTGAAGCCCATGTCTTTGGCAATGCGTTCGTAGGAGAGGTTCTCCAGACCCAGCCGGCGCAGCTCGCGTTCCAGCAACAGCCGGCCATGGGAGATGTTCTGCTCGCGGTCCTGCCGTCGGAACCATTGGCGAATCTTGCTGCGGGCCCGCTGGCTCTTGACCATCTCCAGGCTCGGGTTGAGCCAATCCCGGCTGGGGCCGCCTCGCTTGGCTGTCAGGATCTCCACCGCATCGCCGGTCTGCAGCTTGGTGTCCAGCGAAACCAGCTTGCCGTTCACCTTGGCACCCCGGCATCGGTTCCCGATGGAGGTGTGGATGTGGTAGGCAAAGTCAATCGGCGTCGAGCCGGCCGGTAGGTCGATGATATCGCCCTTGGGAGTAAACACATACACTCGGTCATCGAAGACATCCGACTTCATCGCCGCCACGAAATCGCCGGCGTCATCCACATCCTGGCGCCATTCCATCAGGCGCCGCAGCCACATCACCCGCTGCTCGAACGCACCTTCTCGCGGCCGGCCCTCTTTGTATCGCCAATGGGCGGCGATGCCGTACTCTGCGTTCTCATGCATTTCCGGCGTGCGAATCTGCACCTCCAGAGTCTTGCCGTCGTCGTAGATCACGGCCGTGTGCAACGATTGATAGAAATTGTCCTTGGGGGTGGCGATGTAATCATCAAAGGCGCCGGGGACGGGCTTCCAATGATTATGAATGACGCCGAGCGCCAAGTAGCAGGTCGGTTCTTCGTCCACGATAATGCGCACCCCGCGCACGTCGTAGACCATATCGAAGGGGACCCCTTTGCGCTGCATCTTGCGGTAGATGGAATAGAGGTGCTTGGGCCGGCCGCTCACCTCGGCCTCGATCCCGGCCTCGGCGAGAACCTGCCGGAGGCGCTCACAAATCTTCGTCAGGGCCGCTTCACGATCCTCCCGCCGCTCCGCTACATTGGACGCGATCTCTTTATACGCATCTGGATGCACATAGCGGAAGGCCAGATCTTCCAGCTCCCACTTCATCTGCCAGATACCCAGACGATTGGCAAGCGGGGCGAAGATCTCTAACGTCTCTTGGGCGATGCGCTGCTGCTTCTCAATGGGAAGATGAGAGAGCGTACGCATATTGTGAAGCCGGTCGGCAAGCTTGATGACCACGACCCGCACGTCATCACCCATGGCCAGGAAGGTCTTTCGCAGTGTCTCCTTGGCCAGATCCCCTTTGGTGGCGAGCGGATCGGCCGCCCGCTTCCCACTATGGCTTACCCTGGGCAGCTGGGTCAGTTTGGTTACCCCATCCACCAACGCCGCGACCTCCTCGCCGAAATCGCGCCGCAAATCGTCGAGCGTGAGATCGGTATCTTCGACGGAGTCATGCAGCAGCCCGGCAACAATCGCGGGGATGGGCGCGCCCAGCTCTAGCAGAATACTCGCCACCGCCACGCAGTGATTGATGTAGGGCTCACCACTGGCGCGCTTCTGCCTGCGGTGGGCCTTCTTGGCCACCCGGTAGGCGCGTTCAATCATCTCCCGGTCGGCAGGGGAGGTTTCTTCTGGCAGCGCGTTCAGCAAATCTCGAATATCCATGGCGCTTCTGCTTCCAGTATATTCCGCAGGTCAGGGACCAGCAAGAGGAAGCTTAAAGAAAAGCCGAACACGCGGGCCAAGTTCTCCGTCCATGCCCCCCATGCGCGCGCTGGGCGAACCGCGGTTTGCTCACGTCGGATTCCCGATAAAAAAAAGACTTCGACCGCCCTTAATGTGGCGGTCGAAGTCTTCCCGATAGGTTCGTCGGGGCAGGCGAGGAGCCTATCCTCCCGGCGCGATAGGCGGCGGCAGGTGCGAAACCCAATCTTCTGAGATCGTGACCTCTGCTTCATTTCGCAGCTGAATCAGGAAGCGCTGGTAATCGTTGCGCGCCGCAGTCTCCAGGGCTGTCGGGCTCAGTGGGCGCTCCTCGCGCGCTGTCACCCGGAAGATATGCCAGCCACTCTCGGTCTGCAGTGGGCCTACCAGCTCTCCAATTGGTGCGCTATAGGCCACGATGCCAGCCTGCCCGAAGAAGGAGGCGAGCTCATCCACCGTCCGCCAACCCAGCAGGCCGCCCTCCTCACGCGTGGTTTCATCCTCGGAAAGTTCGGAGGCCACGTCCTCCCAGGCCTCGCCCGCTTCCAGGCGAGCCAGGGCTTGGTTGGCCGCTTCTTCCTCGCTGAAGAGGATATGCCAGACTTCCACCTGCTCAACCTTATCGGGCAATTCCGGCTCGTAGGCAGCCTCCAGCTTCTCCCGGTAGAGCTGGGCCTCGACGAAGGCCCGGAAGTCTTGCTCGGTAATCCTAAAATCAGACAGCGATTCGACGAAGGCCTGATATTCGCCCTCGAAGGCCTCTCGCGTATAGGGCGTCGGGGTCGGGCGCGGCGCACTCGTTGGCCCGGGGGTGACCTCGGAGGTTGCCGCGGAAGGCACGGCGGTATCCAGCGTTGGGGTGGCCGCAGGGGTCCGAGTCGGCAATGGCGTGGGCGTTCCTTCGACGTAGAAGCCGAAATCCTGCTCGATGCGACGATCGATTTCCTCCGCCGTGACCTGCAACCCGCGGCGTTTCGCTTCGGCTGCGATCAGCCGGTCCATGATGAGTTGCTCAAGGGTTTGCTGGCCCAAGACTTCCACGTTTGCAAGTTGCGTGCTCAATTGGAGTTCGAGCTCCTGGAGTTGCTGAAGCGCATCGGGGTCGGAGGCAAAGAAGGATTCCATCTGTGCATAGGAGTTCAGTTGCACCAGCAGCTGGCGCTGCATGAACCTCACCCGTCCCTGGAACTCGCGCTTGACAATTGGCTCCCCATTGACGACGGCAATCTCCCGATAGGGGTCGACGAAGGTGCTGTCATAAAAGCCGTAGCCAAGTACGACCACGACGATGGTCAGCACGACAGTCGTGCCAATCAAGACCCAGCGCCGCTGCCTCTGTTCACGCTGCGCGCGCGCTAGGTGCTTCCTGGTTGTGATGCGCGGCGCCGCCCGCTTCTTGGACATACTTGCTCCTTCGGAGATGGCGATGATGGGCTCGCGGCCTGTGTACACCTGCCGCGATGTGGTTGCCTTGGATCCTAGCGCAGACGCTCAGTCGCGAAGGGGAGCAGCGCCATGTGGCGGGCGCGCTTCACAGCTTTGGCGACCATCCGCTGATGGCGGGCGCAGGTGCCGGTCTGCCGGCGGGAGCGGATCTTTCCACTCTCGTCGACCAACCGTTTCAGAACTTCGACCTGCTTGTAATCGATCGTATTGGTCTGCTCAGCGCAGAACTGGCACACGCGCGGCCGCCGGCGGAATCTACCGCCGCCACGCCCCGCCCTCGAGCTGCGCCGTGGTTGTGTGCTTTCAGAAGAAGGAGTGGACTCAGTCAAGTGATACTCTCCTGGATTGATGCTCGATATGCGAGGGGAAGCCTCGCCCAATGTCTTAGAAGGGATATGGTTCCTCGTCCTCGCTCCCGGCCATGTACTCGCTCGGGCCTGCGTCCTTGCGCTCTCCGAGCATGATCATCTCTTGGGCCACGAGCTCCGTGGTGAAATGCTTATTCCCCTCCGAATCCTCCCAACGGCGGGTTTGAAGCCGGCCTTCGACGTAGACCTGCTGCCCCTTGCGAAGGTGCTGATTGCAGATCTCGGCCAGATTCCCCCACGCGACTACGTTGAACCATTCAGTTTCCTCATGGCGCTCGCCATCCGATGAATGCCAGCTGCGTGTCGTCGCCACACTGAACGTCGTGACGGGCCTGCCGGAAGGCGTGTAGCGCATTTCGGGGTCGCGGCCGAGATGGCCGATGATCATCATCTTGTTCAAGCCACGACTCATTGGGATCTCCTTTCCCTAAACCCGGGATGGCTCTTGAGGGGGAAAGCGTCAGTCTTGTGGTTCCTGCAGTGTGAACATGAAGCGCAGGATTTGCTCGCTTAACCGAAAATCCCGCTCGATGATCGCTGGCGCCTCCGTCGGCATATCCGCGTAGATAAAGACGTAATGGCCGTCGGTTTTCTTCTTGATTGGATAGGCCAGGCGACGCTTGCCCCAGCGATCGATCTTCCCAAGCTTGCCGCCAGCGGCCTCGATCCAGCCCTTGACCTTCGCTTCCAGTTCAGCAAGGGCTTCATCATCCAGCTCGGGATCCGCGATATAAGCGATTTCGTAGTTGCGCATAGAGGTCTCCTTTCCTCGGGTTTGCCCCTGGCACAGGCACCGGGCGGTGCCGCCCAGGAGCGGAAAGCCCGCCCTGGCTTGGGCGTCGCAACGGCTGAAGTCTATCACGAAGCAGGCCAATTGACAATCTCGCCGGCCGAACCCATGACATTCTGGCTCATGCGATTCAATCCGGGTATAATCCCCCTGTCGGGGCCCGCTGACCTGAGCGGGGGGCTTTCGCGATGCTAGATGCGGCATACCCGACCGCTTCCGTTTGCACCAGGCCGAGCCGGGCAAACTCTGACAGGGCCAGGTCTTGATCTACCTGGCCTGCTTTCTGTCCATCGCGACAAGGACTGAACATCCTGCCGTGCGAAGGAGGTACTATGGCTGCCAAGGCAATCCGATTCGGGACCGATGGCTGGCGGGGGCGCATCGCGGAGGATTACACCTTCTCGGCTGTGCGGCGCTGCAGCCACGGTTTTGCAGAATACCTTAAGCGCACCCGCGGGCAGGATGCTCCCCTTGTGGTGGGCTATGACAAGCGTTTTGGATCCGAACACTTCGCCGCAGCCGCAGCGGAAGTGATGGCCGGCCATGGCTTTGGCGTTCTCCTGACCGAAGGTCCTACGCCTACGCCCACCATCTCCTACACCGTCGTTCACGAAAAGGCAGCCGGCGCCATCAACATCACCGCCTCTCACAACCCGTCCACCGATAATGGCTTCAAAGTACGGGATGAACACGGCGGCGCCATCGCCCCGGATGGACTGCGAGAGATCGAGGCCGCGATCCCAGACGATGATGAACAGATCCCCCGCGTCGCCCTGGACGCCGCGCTCGAGAGCGGCCGCATCCGGCTTATCGACCCCGCCCCGGCCTACATCGAGCAAATCGAGCGGCTCATCGACCTTGAACCGATCCGTCGAGCCGGGCTGACGCTGCTGTTCGATCCCATGTGGGGCAACGGAGCCGGCTGGTTTCCGCGCCTTCTCGAAGGGGGCTCCACGCAGGTCATCGAAATTCACAATGTCCGTAACCCCATCTTCCCGGAAATGGGCCGCCCAGAACCCATCCCCCCCAACATCGATGCCGGCCTGGAGTTGGCCCGCCAGGAGGGTGCCGACGCGGTCATCTTCACCGATGGAGATGCAGACCGCGTCGGCCTGGGGGATGAGCAGGGACGCTTTGTCGACCAACTACGCGTCTATGGTCTCCTGGCCTATTATTTTCTCGAAGTGCGTGGCGAGCGGGGGCCGATCGTCAAGACCTTATCCACCACCTCGATGCTCGAGAAGCTGGGTGAGCTCTACGATGTTCCGGTCTACCAGACCGGCGTGGGCTTCAAATACGTCGCTCCCAAGATGCTCGAGGTCGATGCGCTCATCGGCGGCGAGGAATCTGGCGGCTACGCTTTCCGCGGCCACGTCCCCGAGCGTGACGGCATCCTGGCAGGCCTTTATCTGCTGGATATGATGGTTCGCCTGGAGCGCAAACCCGCTGAACTTCTCGAGCTTCTATTCGAGAAGGTAGGGCCTCATTACTACGACCGCATCGATACACCCCTCGATCCGGAGCAGCGAAGGCTCTACAAGGAGCGCATCGAGCAAGCCCGGCCCGAGCGCCTCGCAGGGCTTAAGGTTCTGGATGCGCTCAAGGTCGACGGCTATAAATTCCTGCTCGAGGATGGAGGCTGGCTGCTGGTACGCTTCTCCGGCACGGAGCCAATCGTGCGTGTATACTGTGAGACGACCGATGAGGCCCGTGTCCAGCCGCTGCTTGAGGAGGGTTTGGAGCTCTTGGGCCTGCGATGAGCACACTCGCCCTGGTGGATACGCACTGCCACTTGAACCTGGGTGCGTTTTCGAATGAACTTCCACAGGTTCTCGCGCGCGCCCGGCAAGCTGGTGTGCTGGCCATCCTCGTGCCTGGCATCGATCTGGAGACAAGCCGATCAGCGGTAAAATTGGCAGAAGGTCACGCAGACTTATTCGCGGCCGTCGGCGTGCATCCGCATCACGCGTCCCAATGGGACGATCAAACTGCCCGCGAGCTCGAGGTAGCCGCCAGCAGCGGAAGAGTCGTGGCCATCGGAGAAATAGGTCTGGATTACTACCGAATGCTTTCTACCAAGGAGCAGCAACAGCGCGCTTTCAAGGCGCAATTGGAAATTGCCCGAGCGCTGGAAATTCCTGTGGTGATCCACCTGCGGGAATCGGAGACGGATACACTCGCCATCCTGCGCGATTGGAGCGAGGACTTGCCCGCGGCTTTGCGGGGCCGGGCGGGCGTGTTGCACGCATTCTCGGCCTCCAACCACGCCGCCTCCCAGGCGGTTCAAATGGGTTTCTATATAGGGATTGCGGGACCCATCACGTACCCGCGCGCCGATGATCTCCGGCGCATAGTCGGGAACCTTCCCGGCGAACGCCTGCTGACCGAGACGGATGCCCCCTACCTGGCGCCCGCACCCTATCGAGGCAAACGCAATGAGCCTGCATATGTAGGGACCATCACTGAGACCATTGCAGAGATTCGCGGCATGGAACCTGAGAGCGCCGGCCGCCTGTTGGCTGACAACGCCCGAGGCCTATTCCGGTGGGATTATGAAAGCACAAATCGCGACGTTTCTTGAGATCGTCCAACCCGACCTTCAGGAGGTCGAGGCCTGCATGCGCCGGAGCCCCGACAAGCATCACCCCGGCCTGGATAAGGCGATTGAGCACTTGCTCAACTCAGGGGGCAAGCGCATCCGGCCTACGGTCACCATATTGGCCGGGCGCATGCTAGACGTGGAGAAGGAACGCTTCATCACGCTGGCGGCTTCGATTGAGATGCTCCACACCGGCACGCTGGTTCACGACGATTTGATCGATGGGTCCCTTCTCCGTCGGGGGACCCCCACGCTGAACGCCCAATGGAGTTCAGGGGCCACGGTTCTCACAGGGGATTACATCTTCGCCCGTGCAGCTTACTTGGCGGCGCAGACTGGCTCGCTACCCCTGATGGAGATCTTCGCCCGCACGCTGATGACCATTGTGAATGGCGAGATCACACAGCTGTTCGATCAAGAAAGCCCGGATTGGATGCAATCCTATCTGAATCGCATCTACGCCAAGACTGCCTCGCTCTTTGAGGTGGCCACGGAGGGCATCGGGCTGTTGGGAGAATTTGATGACCAAATGGTCCGCGGGCTGAAACAATACGGCTGCAACATCGGCATGGCCTTCCAGATCGTGGATGATGTGCTCGACTTCATTGGCGAGGAGGAGCGCGTCGGCAAGCCCTTGGCGAGCGATCTCCGTCAGGGGATCCTAACCCTGCCAGCGCTCTATTTCTTGGATGAGCATCCGGAAGGCAATGGTCTCGCCAATCGCCTCCGAACCCGGGCGCTGAAGGATGCCGAATTGGAAGCCATTATCCGCCAGATCCGTGACTCGTCAGCCATCCGGCGGGCTTTATACCAGGCGGAGCAGATGAGCGCCATTGCCCGCAAGCAGCTAACTATCTTTCCAGAATGCCCTGAGCGCGAAGCCCTGTATGAACTCGCAAACTATATCGTCCGGCGAACATCCTAGGATTGAGGAGCACACCATGGAAATCGTCAGCAAGGAATACAAACGTGTCGTCGCCTTGACCGTCAAAGGCAGGATCGATTCGGCCAACGCCGCGCAATTCGAGGAGCAGATCTCCCAATTAACCCAGGCCGGCAAGAACAACCTCGTTTTAGATCTTTCGGCAGTTCAGTTCATCTCCTCTGCCGGCCTGCGGGTGCTTGTCACGGCGCGAAAGGCGGTTAAATCCGCAGGCGGCGACATCCGTCTGGCGAGCCCCTCGGAGCAGGTCGTCGAAACACTCAAGATCGCCGGCCTGGACGTGCTTTTCGAGCAATTCCCGGACCGCGAATCTGCGATCGCATCCTTTTAGGATGTTCCAGCAGCGCCTAACGATCCGGGCCCGCTTCGAACACCTGCAGAAAGTTCGCCAAGTTGTTGAGCAAGCAGCAGCAGCCGCTGGCCTGACTCCGCGGGATTCTTACGGCTGTCAGTTGGCCGTGAGCGAGGCGCTGGAAAACATCATCCGGCATGGTTATGGCGGCGAAACGGATCTTCCAATAGAGATCGATGTTCTCGCCAAGGCCGGCACGCTAACGATCGAGGTGGAAGACCGCGCGCCTCCCTTCAACCCTGCTGCCTCACCTCCGGAATGCGAATTGGATGCGGAGAACCCGCCCGTCGGCGGCCTGGGTCTGATGATCATCCACAGGGCGATGGACGAGGTCGAATATCAGCGGCGCGAAGATGCAAACTGGCTATGCATGCGCAAGCGGGCAGCGGAAGATCAGGCAAACACCTAAGCCGCAAACAGATGGAAATGGCCCCTACCCCGATCCCTTCCGACCATGCAGTCGCAAGCTGAGCAAGATTCTTCCTCCCTATTGAGTCAGCTCGCTGATATTGGACGGGCAATCGGCGAGACCTCCGAAGATCCTCAGGAACTGGCCGAAGTCGCTTTCCTCGAGATAGCACGGTTGATGGAGACAGACTTCTTCCAGATCGGGCTCTTCGAAGGAGAAACGTATCGCCTGCTCATCCATGTCCGGGATGGAAGCCGGCTACCCAATGCATCCTTCCCCATGGCATCGGAAGATGCTGGCCTGGTGGGATGGGTTCGAACCCACCGCCAGCCTTTGCTGGTTCGAGATTTTGCGATCGAGGCAGATCAACTTCCCGCTCGGCCCAGCTATGAGGCCTCTGATCCTCCCCGCTCGGGCATCTTCGTCCCGCTCACCACGGGCGGGCGCTCGATTGGGGTCATCGCCATCCAGAGCCGCCATCCCGCTGCCTTCAGCGAGCAGGATGTCACGCTGCTCACGTTGCTTGCGGGGATGATTTCACCCATTCTTGCGCTCGGCTCGCTGGCTCCCAGCATCCGACGGCTCTCGCTCCAGTCAGTGCTCGCCGAGCAGGTTTCCCGCATCTTGATCTCACTCGACCCCCTGCATGAGCGCCTTCAAAGCGCTGCGGAATTGATTTCCGGAGCCTTGGAACTGGCCGGCCTTTACCTCTATGAGCAGTTGCCGGGGCAGATTAGCCTCCTCGCCGGAACGCCGTGGGATGAAGAGGCCCATGGGCAACCCCCTCCAGCCGAGGTAGCGGAGGCCATGCAATCTGGAACCGTCATCAGCAAGCGAACAGAAGAAAGCAACCCGGAGGGCGAGGCAGCCTCCTCTCCCTCCTGGAGCCTGACTCTCCCGCTCAGCGTGCAGGATCGGAGGCTCGGGGCGCTGCATGCAAGCTTCCGGCCAGGAGAATCCCCGAGCGACGAGCACAGATCCATGTTGGAAGGATTCGCTCAATTGGCTGCATTTGCCATCCTGGAGGCCCGCAACTATACCCAGCACCAGGAAGAGGCCTGGACCACCACCGTTCTTCTGGAAGTGGCTAGGCATGCGGCTCAACCAGGGGATATGCAGTCGGCCTTGCAGGCGGTGCTGCAGCTCGTCACCTTGCTTGCGGGCACGCGCTGGGCGCTTCTGCTAGCACTTGAGGAGGGCGAGCGCCTGAGGCCTGGCCCGATGGCGGGTCTAAGGCGCCAGGAGCGTTTCAACTTGCAGGAGAAGGCCCTCGCTGCCGCCTCATTGGGGATTCACCCCCTATACCGGGAGACGGGAATGCCGCTGCCCATCACGCTTCCACCGGAGTGGGCCGATATTCTGGGCACAGAGCATGCCACCGGATTCGTGCTCTCGGATGGGGTATCCCTGCTGGGCCTGCTGCTGATCGAGCCGGTAATCTTGGCTGAAAAGCAGCAGTCCCTCCTCGCTGGCATCGCCCACCAAATTTCACTGCGTCTGGAAAATGCTAGGTTAGTCGAGGAGGCCGCCGTCCAAAAGTCGCTCGAGCGGGAGTTGTGGACTGCGCGCCAGATCCAGGCAAGCTTCCTCCCCCGGGAGGTTCCCCTGGAGCCGGAATGGGACTTGGCTGCAGGCTGGCGTGTGGCCCGCAACGTCGGCGGCGACTTCTACGATTTCATCCCTTTGCCCGATGGGCCAGGCGGCAGGCGCTGGGGGATTGCAATCGCGGATGTCTCCGACAAGGGCATCCCCGCGGCACTCTACATGGCATTATGCCGCACGCTCCTCCGCAGCGTGGCTGTGGCTTGCGAGGAGCCAGGAACGACGCTCGAGCGCGTCAACCGTACCCTCATCACCGACACCCAGGCAGATCTCTTTGTGAGCCTTTTCTACGCGCAATGGGAGCCTCTGAGCGGGCGGATCCACTTCGCGAACGCCGGCCACAACCCGCCGCTCCTCCTCCGGCCCGGAGAGCGGGCCAGGCCGCTCGAGCCCCACGGCATGGTTCTCGGCGTAGACCCGGGGGTCACCTACCAGTCGCATGTCCTGACGCTCGAACCCGGCGAATTGCTGGTGCTCTACACGGATGGGGTCACAGAAGCTTTTAATGAACGCTGGGAACCCTTTGGTGTGCATCGTCTGGAGAGCCTCATCCTGGGCCTTTCCGAGTGGACCGCGTCGGGTGTTGCCTCCGCCATCGAGGCGCGGGTTCTCGAATTCACGGGCCAGCGCGATCTATCCGACGATCTTACGGTCGTGGTGCTGCAGCGCATGGCGAGGTAGGATGGTGCACAGGGTCAACTCTCAAGCCCAAGGAAGGAGATCGCCATGGAGAACGTCTTCCCCTCCGATCATCCTCTGGTCCAGCATAAGCTAACCAAGCTTCGAGACCGTTCGACCGACCCGAAGAAATTCCGCGAGCTGATTCGTGAGATCTCCGCCCTTCTGGCCTACGAGGCCACCCGGGACCTGCTGACACGCAAGGTCGAGGTTGAGACACCTCTTGAGCGCACGCAGGGCAAGACGCTCGCCGAGAAGATCGGATTGGTACCTATCCTGCGGGCTGGGCTCGGCATGGTCGAAGGCATTTGGGAGCTCATGCCATCGGCCGAAGTGTGGCATATTGGCCTGTATCGCGACGAAGCCACCCTGCAGCCCATCCAGTACTATAACAAGCTGCCAGTGGAGCCCACCGTTTCGGTCTGCCTGATCCTGGACCCGATGCTCGCCACGGGAGGATCGGCATGCGCAACCGTGGATATCCTCAAGGATTGGGGCGTGCGCAAGATCAAATTCGTGGGACTCATTGCGGCGCCGGAGGGCATCCGAACCCTACACACGAAGCATCCTGAAGTGCCCATCTATCTTGCTGCCGTCGACCGCGCTCTGAATGAGCACGCCTTTATCCTTCCAGGCCTGGGTGATGCGGGCGATAGGCAATTTGGAACCGGCTAGGGATAAGTTCCGAATCAACAAGGGATCCCGGTATCAAGCGGCTGCGGCCTGAGCAATCCCCAGAAACGACTCGGCATGGAGGCTTGCGCCCCCTACCAGCGCCCCATCGATGTCATCGAGTGCAAAGAAAGCGCCCGCGTTCTCCGGCTTGACGCTTCCGCCATAAAGCACGCGAACCCTCTCGGCGGTTTCCTCCCCGAAGAGCTCGCATAGCAGCGGCCGGATGGCCTTCCCCACGACGACTGCGGCATCCTCGGGCATCGCCGCCCGGCCGGTTCCAATGGCCCAAATGGGTTCATAGGCGATGATGATCCTGATGACCTGCTCGGCCGTAAGGCCCTCCAGGGCGGCGCGCAACTGCTGCTCCACATGCCCGACCGTCTCGCCGCGCTCGCGCTGCTCTAGAGCCTCACCCACACAAATTATGGGCATCAGACCATGCGCAAGCGCCGCTTCGATTTTCCGGCGCACAACCTCATCGCTTTCGGCGAAGTACTGTCTCCGCTCCGAGTGGCCCAGAATGACATATTTGCAGAGATCGACCAGCATCGGAGGCGATATCTCACCTGTGTAGGCACCTTGGGATTCCCAATGCATGTTCTGAGCACCAATATCAATACCTGTTCCTCTCAGGCGTCTCGAAACAGCCTCCAGTGCCACAAACGGTGGACAGACAACGCGATCAATCGACGCCAGGTTTTCCATTCCCGGCAGTAGCGCTTCCGCCAGGCCCACTGCCTCCGGGATGGTCTTATGCATTTTCCAATTGCCTGCTACGAGAGGTCGCCTCGCCATGCCGCCTCCTTCCTACTCACATCAAGCCTGGGCCTTTTCCTCAAGCGACAAGAAGAATTCGAAGAGCCACGGAGGTAGCGAAACCCGCTTTGCCAACTCTTTCTCGATGATCCGCAATGCTTCCGTTTTATCGCCTCGGAAGAGGTGGGATTCGGCCATGACTGCCAGAGCGAACGGATCCTTGGGCGCTTCTTCCAGGGCGTTGGCGAGCAACTCTAGCGCGGCCTCCTCGCGACCGGCATGCAAGAACGCACGAGCCTGCATGGCATCCAGATGCGGGAACTGGGGCGCGAGTTCCCCCACACGCTCCACCATCCCCCAAACAGGCGCCTCGGAGGCGCCCAGGAACAGGGCTTCCTGCATCCCGGCTGCAGCATCATCTTGCCGCAGCAAGGCGGCCGGGCCCAGTTCCAGCGACCGTAGAAAAGCCTCGGCTGCCTCCACGACTGCGCCCTCGCGCAAGAAGAGCTCTCCCGCAGCCGCGAATTCCTGCGCGGCCCGCAGATCCTTCCCTTCCCCGCTCAAGGCCTTCGCTTTTCGCAGGCGCACGAATGGATCTTCAGCGGCTTCGCCGAGCGCTTGCGCAACAGGACGATCTACTCCCCCGGAATCGAACGCTTCGGCGTTGCCGGGCACCTCCGCGCTGCCCAACGCCAGAAGGAAAAGGAATAGGCAGATGAGCGCCATCCCCACCCCGCCGGCCACCCACGGCCAGCGCCGCCTCTTCTCAACCCTGCCTACGGAGGGTTGCGCATGCTCGGGGACCGAGACAGGTTCTTCCTCATCAAGGACTTTGGTGGCGGCCTGATCCGGCGGCACTTTGCGCGTGGCGGCTTGCGGGCTCAACCTGCCCACGCTGGCATCCACACCGAGCACCGCGCCCTTGAACGCCTTCACCAGCGCCTGAACATCTTTGAAGCGGTCGGCGCGTTCTTTGGCCAATGCCTTAAGCAAGACCTGCTCCACAGCCTCCGGGACCTTGGGATTAACCTTACGGGGCAGCGGGAGGGGCGTGTAGATATGGTCATGGATGATCGAAAAAGGCGTATCGGCGTTGAACGGCACCCGCCCGACAACCAACTCATACAACACTACGCCAAAAGAATAGATATCGGTGCCTTCATCCAACTCCTGGGTTCCCTTCGCCTGCTCTGGGGAGATATATTGAGGGGTCCCGAGCAATACATCCTTCGATAACGTAGATGCCCCCGCCTGTGCGATGCGCGCCAGCCCGAAATCCGCGAGGTAGATCGAGCCATCCGGGCTGAGCAGCACGTTGGATGGCTTGATGTCTCGATGCAACACACCTTGCGCATGGGCATAGGCCAGCGCGTTGCCAATCGCCTCCACGACCCGCAAAGCCCCTTCCTTGGAAAGCGGGCCTTCCGCAAGGCGGGCCTTCAGAGTCATCCCCTCGATGAACTTCATCACCAGATAGGGCTGGCTATGATGTTCGGCGAAGTCATAGATGGGCACGATGTGGGGGTGCTCCAGCTTGGCGACAACCCGCGCCTCGCGCTGGAAACGAGAGAGGAAGGAAGGATCATCCATGAAAGCGGGATGCAGGACCTTGATGGCAACATAGCGGTCCAGGGCAGGATGGTAGGCCTTGAAGACCGAGGCCATGCCCCCTTGCCCTAACTGCTCGATGATGCGGTAGGGTCCCACATTTTCCCCTGGCGCAAACGCCATAGGCCCTCCTGGACACAGCCGGTCTCATTATAGATGAGCGATGATAACGGAACAATAAATCGTGGTTAACTGTAAGCAAATTGTGAAGTCTTAGGGCCGGGGATTTGCGAAAGCGGGCCGCGCAGATAGCAGGCAGCCCGCTTCAATGCCCAGGTCTCCCCTTGGGGGAGTTAGTCCGAGGGCTCGCGATCGAGCAAGGCAGCCACGCCCGGCAGAGTCTTGCCTTCAAGGAACTCCAGCGAAGCCCCACCGCCAGTGGAGACGTGGCTGATGCGATCGGCGAGGCCTGCTTGCTGGATGGCAGCCGCCGAATCCCCCCCGCCGACGATGGACACCGCACCGGATTCAGCCACAGCCTCGGCCACGGCCCGAGTGCCAACCGCAAAAGGCTCGAACTCGAAAACACCCATCGGCCCATTCCAGACGATAAGCTTTGCCCCGGTCAGAGCATCCCGGAAGCGGCGCTGCGTTTCGGGACCGATATCCATCGCTCGCCAGCCGGCGGGAATGGCATCCACAGCCACGACCTTCCTCTCGGCCCCCTCCTCAAAGGCATCCGCCACGACCAGGTCCAAGGGGAGAAGCAGCTTGGCGCCCCCCTCCTGCCGCATCTCCTTGGCCAGGTCCAGGACCTCCCCTTCGACGAGCGATTCCTGCATCTCTAGGCCTTGCGCAGCAAGAAAAGTGTTCGCCATGCCGCCGCCAATCAGCAGACAGTCTGCCAGGCTCAACAGCCGACGGATGACCCCAATCTTATCGGAGATCTTGGCCCCGCCCAGGATCGCCACGAAGGGTCTGGCCGGATCCTCAAGCGCCTTGCCGAGAAATTCGATCTCCTTCTCCATGAGGAACCCTGCTACGGCCGGCAGGAAGTGCGCCACGCCTTCGGTCGAGGCATGCGCCCGGTGCGCGGATCCGAAGGCATCGTTTACATAGACCTCCGCAAGCGACGCCAGAGCCCGGGCAAAGCCTTTGTCATTCTGCTTCTCCTCAGGATGGAAGCGGGTGTTCTCGAGCAGCAGAACATCACCCTCCCCTAGGGCTGCCGCTGCATGCTCGGCCTCGGGGCCCACGCAATCCTGCGCGAAGGCCACCGGCTTGCCCAGCAATTTGGCCAGGTGGTCGGCCACCGGCTTCAAGGACAGGTCGGGTTCCGGCTTTCCCTTGGGCCGCCCTAAATGGGAGCAAAGAATGACCCTCGCGCCGCGCTCGAGCATGTAATGGATGGTCGGCAGGGCGGCGCGGATACGCATATCATCCGCCACGGTTCCATCTTTGAGTGGGACATTGAAGTCGACCCGCAGGAGCACACGGCGCCCACTGACATCGATATCTCGCACTGTCTTCTTTTCCAGCATGGTCCTCCGCCTTATAGAACGCTCTTTGCGGGCCTCGCAATCAAGTCAGGAAAGGCTCTGGGCCATCAGCGCGGCCAGGTCAGCCGTGCGCACTGAATAGCCCCATTCGTTATCGTACCAGGCGACCACCTTGGCCAGCTTCTTTTCCATCACGAAGGTGAATTGCGCATCCACGATGCATGACCGGGAATCCATTTTGTAATCCATGCTCACGAGGGGCCTCTCCTCGAAGCCCAGGATGCCCTTCATTCGGCCCTCGGCGGCCTCCTTGAAGACTGTGTGCAGGTCCTCAGTTGTGGCCTTCTGCTCAAGCACTGCCGTAAGGTCAACCACCGACACTGTCGGCGTGGGCACCCGCAGAGCGTAGCCATCGAAGCGCCCCTCCAGCTCCGGGATCACGAGCGCCACAGCCTTGGCCGCCCCAGTTGTGGTGGGAATGATGTTCAGCGCAGCCGCCCGCGCCCGTCGCAGATCCTTGTGTGGCAGGTCAAGAATGCGCTGATCGTTGGTGTAGGAGTGAATTGTGGTCATCAGACCGCGCTCGATGCCGAAAGCATCCTGGACAACCTTTGCGGCGGGCGCCAGGCAATTGGTCGTGCAGGAAGCGTTCGACACGATATGATGCTCGGCCGGTTTGTAGGCCGCGTCGTTGACGCCCAGGACCACCGTCAAATCCGGATTCTTCGCCGGCGCGGTGATAATGACCTTCTTCGCTCCCGCTTCCAGGTGTTTGGCGGCGTCCTGGCGGGCCCGGAACATTCCGGTTCCTTCAATCACCAGATCGACACCCAGATCCTTCCAGGGAAGCTGGGCCGGGTCTGGGATCGAGAGAGCCTTGATGAAGTCGCCATCGATAACTAGGCCATCTTCCCGGACTTCGACCTCCCCCTGATAATGGCCGTAGTTCGAGTCAAACAGGAAGAGGTGGGCCATGGTCTCCAGGTCACCCAGGTCATTGAAGGCGACGACATCGAAGACCTCGGGGTATTTCTCCTTCATGGCCTTTAATACTTGTCGGCCAATTCTTCCAAATCCGTTGATGCCAACACGAGTTGCCATAGTTGCACTCCTATTGTGAGTCTGGGTTGGCCAGTTCTGCTTGGTTCTTGCCGTTCCCATCGCTGAACGCTTCCAAAGGGCCGGTTCGCTCCTCCAGCAATGCGATCAACGTTTCGGCAAGCTTGCGTGCGTCATGGCGGGTGGGTCGTTGAAGATCCACCAAATCCGCTGCATAGATGGGCACAAGGTGGGCCCGCTCCAGCGCCGGCTGGACGGGTTCGCAGCCCTCTGGGAGATCGAGATCGAGATGGTCATTGGCGACGGCGAGGTCTACCAAGCTGTTACCCACATGCGCCTGAATCGCCTCGAGGTGCTGACAGCAATCCAATTGGTCGGTCTCGCCCGGCTGGGTGGCCACGTTGCAGACGTATACCTTGAATGCCCGGCTGGCCTGTATGGCACGGGCGATATCCGGCACCAGCAGGTTGGGGATCAGGCTTGTGTACAAACTGCCGGGGCCAATGACGATCATATCGGCCGCCAGGATCGCCTGAATGGCCGGGGGATAGGCCGGCGGGTCATTCGGCTCAAGCTGGATGCGCCGGATCTTGCCCGGCATTGCAGGGATGCGGCTCTCCCCCTCGATGCGCACTGCCTGGCCCGCCGCGGAGAGGGTCTTATCCGCCAAGAGCGCCACCGAGGAAGCCGTGGAGGGCAACACCTGTCCCTGCACTCCAAGCACGCGCGCCGCCTCCAATACGCCCGTCTCGAAGCTGCCGGTCACTCCCGCAAGGGCGGCAATGAACAAGTTCCCGAAGGAGTGGCCGCCGAGCTCTTCACCTTCCCGGAAGCGATATTGGAATAACTGGGTCAGCAAATCCTCGTCGGCCGAGAGCGCCGCCAGACAGGCGCGGATATCTCCCGGCGGCGGCAGTCCCAGCGACCGCCGCAACCGGCCCGATGAGCCTCCATCATCCGCCATAGACACGATTGCGGTCAGATTGCTGCTGTACTCCTTGAGGCCGCGCAGCAAGGTGGAAAGACCTGTTCCGCCGCCGATGGTCACGATATGCGGTCCCTTGCCCAGGCGGCGGTGACGCGAAACCGCCTCTACCAACGAGCGGCCGGGGCGCCGATAGGGCGCCAGGAGCGCCTGATTCAGCCGCAGAGATGCCCACACCAGCACAGCTCCACCCAGGCCGGCCAAAACCACCGCCCGCAGCCAGCGGGGCAACGCCCGCATGCTAAGCAGCGCCATCCATGGGGAATCGGGGTATGTACGGTAGAGATCCAGCAGGAAGATTGCCAGGCCTAGGCCAACGAGCGCTGTACCCAGAATCATAAAAGCCAGCCAGCGTTTGACTCCCAAGCCTGGCTCAAGCCACCTGGCCAAACGCGAAAGGCGCCCTCGCGCTTGGCTCTTCTCGCGCTTCGCGTTCGCCTTTGAGAGCACCTCGCGACTATACCAGAGGTGCATAGGAGCGTCAATGAAGGCCCCTCTGAGGCTCCCCTGCGCGGCTCCGCGAGTCGTCATGAAGAGCGATGGGAGTATAATTGCCGGTACGATAC
Organism: uncultured Anaerolineaceae bacterium; assembly: GCA_964591485.1. Classification (GTDB taxonomy): domain Bacteria; phylum Chloroflexota; class Anaerolineae; order Anaerolineales; family E44-bin32; genus E44-bin32. The sequence goes on from CAZQDE010000006.1 coordinate 26,581, forward strand.
CTAAACGGAAGGAGGACGGCCCCATGGCCAGCGTAACGTACGATCACGTGACCAAACGATTCGGCGACGTCATCGCAGTCAACGATATGAACATTGAGATCGAGGATAAGGAGTTTCTGGTGCTCGTGGGGCCGTCTGGATGCGGGAAAACAACCGCGCTGCGGCTTCTGGCGGGCTTGGAAGAGATCACCGAAGGCCGGATTCTCATTGGGGATCGCGTGGTCAACGATGTGGCGCCCAAGGATCGGGATATCGCCATGGTGTTCCAATCCTACGCCCTCTATCCGCACATGTCGGTTTTCGACAACATGGCCTTCGGCCTCAAGCTGCGGAAGACTCCCAAGCAAGAGATCAAGCGAAGGGTCCAGGAGGCAGCCGAGATCCTGGGCATCGAAGGCTTGCTGGACCGCAAGCCTCGCCAGCTTTCCGGTGGGCAGCGGCAGCGTGTGGCGGTCGGCCGGGCAATCGTGCGCGAGCCGAAGGTCTTTCTCTTCGATGAGCCGCTATCGAACCTCGACGCCAAACTGCGGGTGCAAACCCGCGCCGAAATCACCAAGCTCCATCAGCGACTGCAAAGCACGTTCATCTACGTTACCCACGACCAGGTCGAAGCGATGACCATGGCTACCCGCATCGCCGTGATGCGGGATGGCATTCTGCATCAAATCGACAGCCCCCAGAACCTGTACGACTACCCAGCCAACGTGTTCGTAGCGGGGTTCATCGGCTCACCGGCGATGAATTTCTTCGATGCGAAATTGGCCCAATCCGACGGCCATCTGATCGTTGACACCGGCGCATTCAGCGTGCCCGTGCCAGAGAACAAGAAAGACAAGTATGCCAAGCATGTCGGCCGCAAGGTCATCTTCGGCATCCGTCCGGATGACATCCACGATCCTGATTTCGCGCCTCCCGGGATTCAGGCCGCACCGGTGGAAATCAAGGTGGACGTCACGGAGTTAATGGGCAACGAGATCTTTGTCTACATGCTCAGCGGTGACTATTCCTTCGTCGGGAGACTCGACCCACGCACGAAGATCAAGATTGGCGACCAGACTCGGGTGGTCTTTAATATGGATAACATGCACCTGTTCGAGCCCGAGGGCAAACAGGAGCGTATTCAGTAGGCGCTCGGCATATCCTGCGGAGCCCCGCGCCGCAATGGGCGGGGCTTTCGCATGCACACCGGGCATGGAGGATCAATATGGCCGATTTCGAGCTCATGCGCAGCCTGCAAATCCAGGCGAAGACCAAGATCGTCATGCTCATCCTGGATGGTCTTGGGGGGATGCCAATCGAGCCTGGAGGCCCCACCGAGCTCGAGGCTGCCCGAACGCCAAACATGGACCGCTTGACCCAAGAAGGAGCGCTGGGACAGATCGTGCCTATTGGTCCGGGCATCACACCTGGTTCCGGGCCGGCTCACCTGGCGCTGTTTGGCTATGACCCGCTGACCTATGAAGTGGGGCGAGGCGTACTTGAGGCATCCGGCATCGGAATGGAGGTGCGGGAGGGCGACGTGGCGGCCCGCGGCAATTTCTGCACGCTCGATGAGCAGGGCCGCATCATCGACCGTCGAGCCGGACGCATCCCCAGCGAAGAAGCGCTTCCGATTGTCGAGCGGCTGCAAGCGATCCAATTGCCCGATGTGGAGCTGGATGTCCGGCAGGTGCGCGAGTACCGCTTCGCGGTGGTGATGCGGGGCCCTGATCTCGATCCCGAGATCGAGGATACCGACCCACAGGCAACCGGCGTGCCCCCCCTCCCAGCGCGACCACGGCGTAACGCGGCCCGACGGACGGCTGAGCTGTTCGACCGCTGGGTGGCGCTCGCCCGCCAAGCCCTTGCCGATCAACCCAAGGCCAACGGGCTCACGCTGCGCGGCTTTTCCACAGACCCGAAATTGCCGGCATTCGGCGAGGTCTATGGGCTTCATCCCGCCTGCATCGCGGTCTATCCCATGTACCGGGGCGTCTCACGGCTCGTAGGTATGGAGGTGCTCTCATTCCAAGGCGAATCGCCCGAACTGGAATTCGCCACCGCCGCCGAAACTTGGGGGGACTACGACTTCTTCTTTATTCATATCAAGAAGACCGACAGCCGCGGCGAGGATGGCGACTTTGCCAAGAAGGCGGAAGTTATCGAGCAGGTTGATCAGGCGCTTCCGAGGCTGCTCGAACTCGAGCCCGATGTGCTCGCTATCACCGGCGATCACTCCACCCCAGCCCGCCTGCGGACACACTCCTGGCATCCCGTGCCATTGCTGCTCTGGGCGCCTGAGACCCTGCGCGCTGATGATCGGCAGTCCTTTGGCGAGCGCCAATGCGCTCTCGGGGGATTGGGCACCTTCCCGGCCAAGCATTTGATGCAACTCCTGATGGCCCACGCCCAGCGCCTCCGGAAGTACGGAGCCTGAGATTCCCTTTGACGTCGCAACGATGAGTGTGGGGCCATGGCCCCACACTGGCAACATCTGCCCCGCCCAAGTCCAACCGCCCTGCCCTAATCGCGCGATTCAGAGCCTGACGCTCGCCGGAGCAGCCTCGATCCCGCCCAACCCAGAAGGCCGGCCTGCACCAACGTGAGGACCACAATCATGGCAAAGGCGTCCCGCCAGAAGCGCTCAGGGTAAAGCCGGATGAAGGTATCGGAGTATCGGAATAGCCAGGTGTCGCCCTCGAAGAAGATGCGGTGGAATCCGACGAAAAGCACTCCAAAGGCCAGCGCAAGGGAGATCCCAATCGCGAGCATGAGGGCCAGCGTCCAGCGCGAGGCGCGCCTGAGCACCAGAGCGGCCTCCCCGCGTTGGCCGCTGCTGGCGAGCGCCATGAGCATCAGCATCACAGCGATCACACCGCCCAGCAGGACGGCTCGGGCCCGGTCGAGGAGGACCTTTACATCCTGCATATGCCGCAATTCGCGGGCATTATGCATCGGGGCACCTGTATCGAGAGTGTAATCGTCGAAGTAGGAGAGATCTTCGCCCCTGAGCAAGTAATCGATATCCACCCGCGACCAGCGGATGCGATCCTCGGTTGTGAAACCATAGGGATCCGGCGGAAAACCCGGCATGCGGTATTCGATGGCTGCCCAGGCTTTGGCAGTATGGAGAAGAAGAAACACACTGGCGAGAATCATCAACGCTGGCAACAGCGCCGACACCAGCAAGGCTGCAGGACGGGCAAAACCGCGATTCCCCCGATTCATAGGGTCCTCCTCGCTACCGCAGGACATCCACACCGCCCTCGAAGATGAAACGCAGGGCGATCGCGTTCGTGAGCTGCTCGATCGGGGCACGGTCGTCGGTGAAGACGATTTCCGAAGCCGGCGTCGCGCGCAGGTTCTGTGAGGCTCGCGCGAGCACTTCTATGAGCAGCGGATGGACCTCCTGCTCGCGCAGTTTCAACTCATGAACGACCAGGTTTTCAGGCTTTGTGGGCTGCACCGTGGCGTACACCAGCGTATTGAAAGTCATGGGCACATCAACCACATGCACGCTCGGGAATACCGTCCGGAGTGTCCCAACCATGGCTTCGATCAGCCTGCGATCATCCAGCGTCCTCCCAACGTTGATTGCCAGGACACCCTGCGGCTCTAGATGCCGGTGGACCTCCTCGAAGAATTCGCGTGTCGTCAGATGCCAGGGGATATAGGGCAGGCGGTATGCATCCACCGCGATGACGCTGTAGGCAAACCGGCTATGCGCAAGCCCCCAGCGCCCATCCTCCGCGAAGGCATTCAGATTCGGCTCCCGCATATCGAACCATTCGATGCCCACCTTCAAGATAGCCGGGTCGATCTCCCACCCATCGATAGGGATGGACCCAAACACCGCCGTGTATTGCTTGGCGATCGTCCCGGCCGCCAACCCAATGATCCCCAACCGCTTTACCTCGATCTTCGCTTCAGGCGGGTAGAAGAACGGGGCGGCGAGAAAATAGTCCCAGGTCCCGCCCGTTTCCAGGCTTCCTGGATCGTATACCGAATGGATCCCCTGGCCCTCGTTGAGGAGCAGTTGCCGCACGCCATCCCGTTCGACGACTTGAATATAGTTGTAGGCGGACTCTTGCTCGTAAACCATCCCGGGCGTGGCCTTGATCGGCCCCCGCAGGGCCCAATAGCCAAGCCCGATGAGCGCCACTGGCATCCAGAGGTAGCGCAGCAGGCCGCGCCGGTCATGAAAACCGAGCCCGAACAGCGCCGTGCCTAGCAGCACGAGGCTGAAGGTCAAGAAAGTACGCGCCGTGCCGATTGTTGGAATCAGAACCAGCACTGGAAGAAATGTGCCCAGGATCGATCCGAGTGTCGAGAGCGCGTAGATCTTGCCCGAGGTCCTGCCTGCATCGGCGCGATCCTGGATGGACAGGCGGATGGCATAGGGCGAAAGGCAGCCAAGTAGTGTCACCGGGATGCTGAATAACAAGAGCACGGAGAGGAAGGATCCTAGCATCAAGGCCATTTCGAGCTGCTCGACCGCCCCCGCTGCCCGCAAGAGCACAGGCCTGGCCACGATCGGCACCAGGCCGGAGGTGAACCCTCCCCAGGCCACAAGGCGATAGAAGGCTCCTTCGGTGGGCCACCGGTCCGCCCAACGGCCACCTAAGAAGTAACCGGCCGTTAGGTAGACCAAGATCAGTCCGATGATATTGGCCCATACAATATTGCTTGTACCATAAACAGTGCCCAAGAGCCGGGAGGCGGTCAGTTCGATGCCGAGGGTCGTCATCCCTCCCATAAAGACCGTAAGCATCAAGATGAAGCGGCGCATGCTCATCATTTCCTATTTCGGGGATGGATTAGGCCACTCGCCCCAGAGGAAGGATGTTATTGCCTCCACCCAAGGATTCGGCCAGGCGGTCCCCATTCCTTAGAAGGCGCACCGGAACGCCGGAGCGAGCGGCGCCATCCGCCAGCGCGGCTGCACCCTCAGGGCCACCGAAGGATGAGGCCTCTAGTAGCACCAGCGCAGGCTGCCGTCCCGAGTGCGATAGACGCTGCACCGCCGATAACACCCTTGGCCTGGTGCAAGCCGTGATCAGAATCGCCGTCGCGCCCTGCGGAATGCGCAGGCCCTCCACTTTCAGGACTTCATCAAGCCGGAGATCTCCCTGCGCTTTCAGCACGGCCAAGTTCTCCAGCAACCGGAAGAGCTGCGCCTGGCCTGTCTCCGGCTGGATGACATAGCGGGCATCGCCATAGGCGATCAATCCCACGGCCCGATCCCTCTGCAGGAAATGGTAGATGAGCGATGCGGCGGCGGCAATCCCGTATTCCTCGGTGGAGGGAGGCAGCCTGATCTGCGCCCCCTCGCCCGGCTCAGGCACAACCTCTTCCGAGAGGCAGTAGTGATCTGCCGAACAGGCATCCAGCACGACCCAGATTTCGGCCAGAGGATCGAGCTCGAACTCCTTCACAATCAACCTTTGCCTGCGGGCTGTGGACTTCCAGTGGATGCGGCTGAAGCTATCCCCCGGCATATATTCCCGCACGCCAGACGCGTTGGGCGTGACCTGGTGAGTCCTCCGGCGCAAGGCCTCTCCACCAGGAAGCCGGCCGCTTGGCAAGGCGAAACTTGGGATAGGTTCGATCATCGGCAACACGACGATATGCTGCTCCCCCGCGACTTCATGCTCCGCCGGGAAGAATCCAAAGGGATCACCCGAGCGAAGGGTCAGCGGCCCCAAACGGAAACGGCCGCGCTGTGTGCATAGCGTGCGCACGAGCCAAGAACGCGAGCGGAAGGGGCCCAGACCCACCGTAACTGTCACGGCCCGATGGGCGCCGGCCTGAGAGGGACCACGGAAGCCCAGACCAACCGCGAGGGTCGTGACCCGGTAGCCTGGCAACTCGGAATCATCGCTGGCCTCAATCCATAGCTTGGGTATGCGGCTGGCATTGGTCAGGCGGAACCGCTCCATGAAGAGTTGCCCAACTTGGGCCCGATTGGAGCGGGGCTCACGCCGAATCTGCACGCCGCTTAGCGCCAGCCGAGACCACACGAAGGTCACAACCAGAAGCGCGCCCCAGGCGTACGCCAGGTTGTAGAAGAAATCCCGGCCGGAAATCTGCCCCGCAATCAGGCTGACCGCGAAGAGCAAGACCGCCACGCGGGCCCGGGAGGAGATCACGCCGCCTCCCCACCCGGAGCAGGCAGCCTCTCAAGCAGCTCCTGAACGATCTCGCGCGAATCTACCTCGCGGATCCGTGCCCCCGAGCCCACGATGAGCCTGTGCGCCAGCGCTGGGACGGCCATACGCTTCACATCGTCTGGGAGGACGAAATCCCGGCCTTGCATACCCGCCAGCGCCTGGGAGGCGCGAAAGAGCGCAATGCTACCGCGGGGGCTGGCGCCCAGGTACACCTCCGGGTGAGAGCGGGTGGCATCCACAAGATCTACGATGTAGCGCTTGATATCCTCAGAGATTGTCACATGGCGGACGGCGCGCTGGGCCTCAAGCAATTCCTCCACGCTGACAACCTGTCCGAGATCTTCGATGGGATGCCGGATCTGCTGCCCCTCGAGCATGCGGATCTCATCCCGGTTCTCGGGATAGCCAATGTGGATGCGCAGCAGGAATCGGTCCATCTGCGCTTCCGGCAACGGAAAGGTGCCTTCGTACTCGATGGGGTTCTGAGTCGCCAACACGAGGAAGGGTTCAGGCAGCGGATATGTCTGGCCATCCACCGTGATCTGGCGCTCCTCCATGGCCTCCAGAAGAGCGGCCTGGGTCTTGGGTGTCGCCCGGTTGATTTCGTCGGTGAGCACGATCTGCGCCATCACCGGCCCCGGGCGGAACTCAAACTCATGGGTTTTCTGATTGAATATCGACACGCCCGTCACGTCGCTGGGCAACATATCGGGGGTGAACTGGATGCGGTTGAAGCTACAGCCGATCGAGCGGGCGATGCTCTTCGCCAGCATCGTCTTTCCGGTGCCGGGCACATCTTCGATGAGAATATGCCCCTGGCAGAGCAGACCGACCAGTGTCTGCCGGATGGCCTCGGTCTTCCCAACAATGACACGCTCCACATTTTCGATCAACTGCTCTGCAATTTGCTGGATGCTGTCCATATCCGCTCCTTCGGCTAATTGATTGGACGCTCTCAAGCCTCCAACTAGGAGATTGTACCCGCGGATCCTTGGTCTGAGCGGCAGATCCAGCCAGTAGACCCCAGATCCTAAGGTAAGTACCATTTCGAGAGGCTAGCGGTTGAGCAGAATGACCAGCATGGCCACCCAGAAATAGCCCAGGCGAAGCGACCGGAAGACCCGCTCGCGGCCACACAGCAGGATGATCCCGAGAACCAGGCCGGTCGCAAATCGAACCAGGCCCAGCGGTTCCCGGAAGGTCGAGAAGGGCAGGAAGAGAATCGCCAGAGCATTCAGCCCGAGCGCCCAGGCCTCGGCATGGTCAGGGCGCAGGCGGATGTGTCCCATAGCATGATAGAGGGCAAGCGCAGTGGGAATAACGATCGAAGGGCCAAAGATGACCAGGTAAAGGCCCAGCACGCGCATATCCACACTCGCAATGCGCCACAGGCCCATAAACGGGATCCACTCAAACTCCGTGGCCATCGCACCCCCGCTGGCCAAGCCCAGTGCGCCGAATGTGCGCCAAAGCCATAGCTGCCAGACGGCGAAGGTGCCGCCTCCCCCAAGTAATGCGACAAGCGCAGCCCGGCTGCGCCTGCCCATGATCTCAGCCGTGATCAGCGCTGCCCAAAAGAGCACGGCGGTTTCCTTGGCGAAGAGCGCCGCACCAATCGCCAGGGCGCCCAGCACGGGTTGGTCTTGGTCCCATAATGTCCAGCCGAGCACGATAAGACAGAAAGCCAGAGGCTCATGCAGATCGAGACCCACGGCAGCCACAAGTCCAACCCATAGCCCATAGATCACCGCAAACCAACCGGAGAGGCCGCGGCGCTCCAGCCAGATCCCAAGCAAATAGGTGCCCAACCCATGCGCTACCCAATTCAAAATCAGCAAGGTCCAGGGAATCCAAGTGCGCTGCCCGAGGGCAAGCAGCCTGGCAAGCAGGGGAAGCAGGATGCGCTGATAGCGATAAGCAGGTACATCGAGATGGGATGCAACTGTGCTGGGGTTGAGATCCATGGCCATGAACAGGGCGAATTGGCCGTCATAGCCTTCTGTGCCCTCCGGGTCACCCTCGCTGAAGCGTGTTCCCACTTCGGCCAGGGCCGCGGGGTCCATCTCCCCCTCAACCAGCCGTAAGCCAGCGTAACCGCCGGCGACGATCAGCGCCAGAGCTGCCGGGAGCAGCCTCCTCAGGACTGCCGAACCCGCCATGCCCAGCCCGCGCCCAGGAGAAGCAACGTCGTTAGCGTGATCAGACTCCCAGCCAGGAAACTTGCAGGAGCATACCGGAGTGAAACTTGATGCTCGCCTCCCGGGACCCAAAGCGCCTGAAAGAGGTAATCCCCGCGATAGAGAGGGGTCTCTTGCCCATCGATATAGGCCTTCCAGCCCGGATACCAGGATTCAGAGATCAAGACCCAGGTCCCGGGGTGCGGTGCTCGCGCGACCAGTGTGATCCGTTGGGGAGATTCACGGTTCAGTTCGAGGACCTCTCCGCCGGTCGCCCCCTCCCGAGCATCCCCCCTATCCAGGATCAGCACATTCTCGAGATCGAACGTCGGATCCAGGAGCAAGCCCAAGGCGGCCTCCTCCTCGGCGACCATGGCCCGTGCAAAGAAACGAACGCTCTTCGAATCCGAAACTGGTTGGTACTCCACACCCAGCGGACCACCCGCCCCCTCCACGGCCTGCCAGCCAACATCCATCAGGCGGAGCAGATCCTCCTTCCTGCCCTCGGGTGCCCCTTCAATGGCCTGCATCCATGTTGTATAGCGTTCAGTTAGCAGAGGGTCGAAGTTATTTGCGGAGCGGATCCCATCCAGCAAGCTGGCATTCGGCAGACCCACATCTCGTATCCGCCGCCAATCCAGTCCAATCTTGAACGCATCAAATCGGTGTGAGCGTTCGTATTTGACGCTCTCCTCGAGGCTGAGCGGCATGTAGATCCGCCGGTCCTCGCTGACCGTTTCCGCCAGCGCCGATGGACCGCGGTACAGGTCTATGGATGTGGATGGATTCAGCCCCCAGCCGGCCAGGAGCAGGTCGGCGAGCAGGATCCCACCGGCCAGCAGGTGCGCCCGCTCTCCGCGCTTGGGTCCAAAGAGCGTCAGCAGGCCGGCCAGCGTAAGCCAGAGGCTCATGATCCCGAAGGCACGGATGAATGTGGGTTCGATCTCGCCGAGAAGCCGTCCCCCCAGGACGCCTGCCAGGCCGATGGCACCGGCACCCGCCGTGCCCAGCCTCGTCCAGTAAAGCCCCCTCCCCTTGGGCGTTGACCAGCCCTCCGCGCCGATCGCTGCCAGCAGCGCCAATCCGAAGGTGGTCAACAGGTTCCAGCGCGCTGGAGCCTGAAACAGATCGAAGGTTGGCACATGCCGAAACAGGAAGGGAAATAGCGGAGTGTTCTTCCCCAACGCCAGCAGGATCGATACGAGCACCACCCCGCCAAGGAACTTCCCAAGCGATGCATGCGGGGTCCTTTTCCGAAAGCTCCGCCAGAGCCCACTGAAGGCCCAAAGTACTGGCAGGATGCCGATATAGATGGCATCCTCCCAATAATTGCCGTAGCCCCAGTAGGTGCCTCTGGCAGGGTTGCCGAAGAGATCTGGGGCGAAGAGGCCCAAGAGCCGCCAGGGCCAGAAGGAATAGTTCATGGCAAAGGCAGGATCCAAGGACTCCGCACGGTAGCTTTCCAGCATATACTCGGCAGTGGGCAGGATTTGCGCTGCTGCAAGCCCGAGCGCAAGCAGCCCGGAGAGTGCCAGCGGCCAGGCCACAGTCCGCAAACCCCGCAATCCAGCCCACCCATGGGCCCTCCAGGCGGCCCAGACGAGGATCAGCAGCAGGGAGTACCATGCCGTCTGAGCATGGCCCGCCAGCCACTGCATCGCCAGGATCAGGCTCATGGCCATGGTCCAGCGCCAGACACCTCCACGCGCCCTTTCCGCGAAGAGACTCCCTACAAGCTGCTCCACTCCCAGGATCGCCCACGGGAGCCAGGCGGCCGCGTGGTTGATGCTAATGAACCATGCCCTGGCAACCATGTAGCCGGAAAGACTGTAGGCCAGCCCTGCAACAAGCTGCGCAAGTCTCCCCATCCCCAGCCTCCGCACAAGCAAGGCCGTCCCCAGGCCAGCCCAAACTAAGTGGAGAGCCACCAAGAAGCCCTCGCCGTAGGCCGGACCAAGCAGTGCGATCAGCCAGTTGGGCGGGTAGAGCAGAGCCGATTGGTGATTGGCGAGCAGGGGCGCGCCCATGCCGAGGAGAGGATTCCACAAGGGAAACGCCCCCTCACGGAGGACATCCAGCGCGAAGCGGTGCCAGGGAACGAACTGCAATAGCGGCGTTCCCCAGAACAAGACCCTCCCCTGTATCAGCATCGGCCCGAATAGAAGCAAGGGGCCCGCAACAAGGATGGCCCAGACGGCCTTATCCCTTCTCATGGGGAGAACACCTCGTAGATTTCGTATCCGGCCTCGTCATAGACAAGGTGTAACGGCGCTAGGGAGGCAGGATCCCAGACTCCCAAAGACCGCTCTTCCGGCCCGAAGAAGACATATGTGATGTTAAACTCTCGCAGCAAGGACAGCCGCTCGGAATTGGAGGGAGCCGGCCCAAAGAATGCTTCCACTCGAGGCTCCACGGTCTCTAACCCAGCGCTTTCGGGACCATGGCCGATGAGCACTCTGACCGGAGCCCAAGCCGGCAGAGCATTCCCTGTTTGGTAGCCTGCTAGCACCACCGCACCCCGCTCTGCCCTTGCCTCCAGCCATTCGAAGGCCTTGACCTTGGCTTGCGGCTCGAACACCGGCTGGCGCGGTTGGCCGGCGGCCATGACGCCGCCTGCAAGAATGGCAGCCGCCGCCACTGATGACAAACCAAGCGTGAGACCAGCAGCAAGCCGCTTGAGCGCCCCCCTCACCCACCCGCCGGATAATCCAGCCGCTGCGAGAAGGGAAAGCGCCGTCCAACTCCCTTCCGGGAACCGGCGCTGCAACGTATGGGGCAAGTAGACCAGCACAGGTATGGCCAGCGCCCACCCCCAGGGCAAGGCCCAGCGCGCCCAATCCCCTCGCACGGCACGCCGTAAGCCCAAGACCGCCCATGGCAGGACAAGGCTGTACGCCAGCAGGTAGTGAACAGGTGGTGGAGAGGGAATGCGATTTTGGACGGTCCAGGCTTGCAGGAAGGGATCGGTCACCATCCAGGCCGCATACACGACGGCAAGCAGCCCTCCAGGCAGGAGAGTGCGGACAGCCACCGGAAGCCAGCGATGCCGCCATGCCTGAATACCTGCCCGCCCTTTCACGACCAGCCACAGGCAATGATGGGCGCCGATCGCCACAAATCCTGCTACCAGCGCCAGCGGCTGGGCAAGGCCCGCCGCCAGCAACGCCAACCCCCCAAGCCATCCCTTTCGGGATCCGGAGGCCCCCACCAAGTAGGCCCGCAACGCCAACAGGAGAAGCCCGCGTCCCAGGGCGATATGCGGGAGCCCCAAATAGGCCAGGAAGCCAAAGGTCTCGGGAGAAATGAACTCCAAAGGTGGTTGGGAGCCGTCGAAGGTCCGCCCGATCAGAAGCAGCATCCATCCCAGGCCGCCGCCCAGTGTGGCCAGCGCCGTCGCCCAAAGCCGCCAGGCCGCTTCCTCAAGAAAGGTGGCCATGAAGCGATAGGTCGCGAAGAGAGCGAACAGGGTTGCGGCGACACGAAAGAGGTGGAAAAGGCTGACCAATTGAAGATGGGCGGCGGGGGGAGAAGCCAGTTTGCCCAGGATCAGATAGGGCAGGAATGCAAGCGTCCCCCTCTGAGCCATGACCGTGTAGGGCGTGCGGAAGAGCCAATCCCCCTCCATCCCCAGTCTCATTTTTGCGATGTAGGAGTTTCCATCCTCGACCCCGAAAACGAAGCCGCTGAATACCCAGTCATCGCCCTGCACCTCAAACCCGATGACGTAGGGCAGCGAGGTGATCAAGAGAAAGACACCAGCATAGGCCCAGAAGGCACGTCGCTCCCTTGGGGTCATCGCTTTACCCATAGCAATGTGCAGGCCAGCAGGGTCAGCAAGGAAATCGCCAGACCCAGGTAAACCCGCAGTGGCCGATACCGCAGCCGGACGAGATGCTCCCCAGCTTCTAGAGGGAGGCTTCGGAGCAAACCCTCTGCTTCATCGAGTGGCACCTCCTCGCCATCTACCGTAGCGAGCCAGCCGGGATAGCTGATTTCCGCGAAGACCAATTCCCCTGGACCGCTGGCCTTCACGCGGATTTCATTCGGAGACCGAGAGAGAACCTCCGCCGGCTGCCAGTTCCCATCTCCTTCTGGAGCGACCGGCTCAACCCAGGCCGGTGGCCGCCAGGCTTGCGTTTCATACAGGAAGAGATCCCCCTCCGTCCCTACAAGGTGCAGGCCTTCCGCCCCTACAGGGTATGCAGACACCACGTACCGAACTCCAAGCCGCTCAAGTCGCTCCGTCCGCGGCTCGAAATCCCCTTGTTTCAAGGGCTCCCCATCCGTGAGCGGCGGCAGGACGACGCTATATCCAGAGGCGTGATAACCCACGGCCTCTGCCATGTATCCCCAGTAGGAGGCCAGAATCAGGGGGTGAACACCGTCGGCTCGCTCCAGCCCCGCCCGGACGCCTTCGACTGGAGGCAGGTTGAGCGAGGGTGAGAACACCCGGTACCCTCCGCCCTGCTCTGCGATGCGGTTGATTAAGGCTGCAGCTTCCTCCTCGAGCCGGCTGGTGCGCACATCCAGCATCGCCGCATTCACCAACGCCAGCTCAACCGCCAGGACCGCCAGCCAAAGGATTTGAAGACGCTTCGCAGCCCATCGACCACCCCAGACCAGCCACACCCCAGCGACCAGGACGATCGTGATCAAGAGCGTCAGCGCACTTACCGCACCGGAGGGAGGGGGCGCCAGCGCCAGCACGCCAGTTTCCAGGATCACCCAGGCGCTCAAAAGCGCAGGCAGGAGCCATGACCGCGGTCGCCTCGGCCAGAGATCGGCCAGCGCCCGGGCCCCCCAGCCTGCGCTGATTGCCAGCCCCAGCCAGGAGAGAAACAGGAAGCGCGCGGGCACCCGCAACCACCCGCCCCCAGGGATCCGGGCCAATACCAGGCTTGCGCCAGGCAGCCACTCTCCCATCGATAGCAGGCCAAACAGCAGCGCGGACGCCAACCAGAAGCGGCTCTTCTGCCAACGGAGACAGAGCCCGCTCATTGCAAGCATTGCCGCGGCAAGACCAGGGTACACGAGCAATTCGGGCTCGCCCGGCGCAAAGCGGAACAGCCCCAGCAGAGCGCTTGGCGGCAAGGAGAAGACTGCGCGTTCTGCAGGCGTGAGACCGGCTCGCAGCGCCCGGCTCGCGAGCTCTTGCAGCGGTAGGGCAGGGCCCGCGGCAACGCCAGCGGCGATCACCCCGACAAGCAACCCCAAGCAAAGCACTCGCAGAGCCCACAGGCCCCCGGTGCCGCTCGCTTCCCGAAAGGAAAGCAGCGCCCCCATCATCCCCGCCGGAATCACCCAGCGGGGGTCGGCCAGAAAGATGATCCCCAGACTAAGCCCAGCAGGGATCCACAGCCGGGCATGCACTCTTCCGATGCCTCGTCCGGGCCTCACCGCATGCATCAGCGCGAGCAGGAACCAGGGCGTCCAGCTCACAGCGCTCACTAGACCCAAATGCCCTAACGCAATGTGCGCGATGAACTTTGGCGTGCCGCCGAAAACGATGCCCGCAACCAGGCTGCCCACGAAGCCCAAGCCCTGGGTGCGGGCGAGCTTATAGGCGCCGAGTCCTGCCCAGGCCAGATGCAGCCAGAAGAGCAGATTGAAACTCCACGCGGTGGGAAAAGCGATCGCCAGCCAGTTGGGCGGATACCAGATGCCAGAGAGCGGGTCGGCCGCAAAGGGCATGCCCGAGAGTTGGTTTGGATTCCAAAGGGGAATCTCACCCCAGGACTGGATCGCCTGATGGGCGAACAATGCGTTGGGCCAATGGGCGAGCAGCAAGTCACTGAAGCCCGCACCGGGCCAGAAGGCAATACTATTGGGATGCCTGAGCAGGGGCAGCAACCAGAGCGCTGCCAGTCCAAGAAACAATAGGACGGTCGGCCACCAGGTATCCCTGCGTTCGTTCATGGTTCTGCAAGGCGGTAGATCACAACATCCTCGAATCGGGCCGCAGGCGAGAGGGCCGCCAGCCAGGAGGGTGTTCCCAGGGCACGCTCGCGCCGTCCATAGAAGACCCAATGGACCCCGAGGGCATTCAGTTCCTCGAGGCCTTGCGCCTCATCGCCCACCCAAGCGAAGAGCTCCTGGACGGTCTCCCGCCATGTGTCCGCATGGGGAGTCTCGAAGGGATGCCCGTAGAGCACGCGCACATCGGCAAATGCCGGCAACCGGTTGCCGGTCTCAGGGGAGGCGAGCACCACCTCCTCTCGAGGAATATTCATTTCGATCCAAGCATAGGCCTCGGTCTCGCCGGGCAAATGCACCAGCGCAGGATCCCCGCGGCGCACGCCTCCCAGTCCCGCGGCGAGGATCAACGCTTGGGATGGTATGCTGAACGCAATCAAGGTGGCCGCAGCCAGCCGGAACGACCGCCCGCCTCGCAGCCAGTGATGGAGACCCAGCGCCGAAAGTCCAGCCAGGGGAACATAGAGCATGAAGGAGAGCCTTCGCTGGAAAGGGAGCGGAGTGTAGAGTAGGAACAAACCGCCAATCGCCCAGGCGATGAGCAGACGACCTTGTGAGCGCCCATGCACTTCAGGCCGCAGCGCGCCTGCCAAGGCCAGGGGAAGCAAGAGACCAAAGCCAAAGACATATTCACTCAGCGCAGGAGACAGGGTCAGATTCTGTGCGTTCCAGGCCGATATTGCAGCGTGAACCCGGCTGATCCAAAGATCATACGCCATCCATGGGGCCGCCCCCAGGAAGGCAAGTGCAGCCAGCCAGACCTTATCCATGAGATGGCTATCCGGTATCCACCCTCTGCGCCGGCCTCCTGCGGCCCACTCCCACGCCAGCCAGCCCACAAGCAAGGCAGCCAGTACGACCATCACGAAGGGCTGAATGGCCCCGAGCAAGAAGCCCATTCCTGCCCCCAGCAGCCTTGATCTCTTTCGGCCCCTCTCCGGCCGGGCCAAGAGAGCCAGCAAGCCCAGAAAGGCCGCCGCCGTGAGCGGGAAGTGCGCGTTGGCGTAGGCGCTCAGAAATGGCATCGACTCGGCGATCCATAGGTCGCTCGCCGTCTGACCCCAAGCGAGAGCAGCGATCCACCCTTGCCCTGCCCCGAAAAGCACCAGCAGATAGGCCAGCCAGCGGGCGCGGCCAGGTTCCACCGTTCGCTGGAGAAAGATGAAGGCCACTGCGAACATCGCCGCCGCCGCAACCAGCCGCGCCGCATGATAGGTCGGCAGCAGCGAGGTCCCCAGCCAGCGGCTCAGGTGCCCTAGAAAGATGGGATAGATGAAAAGCAAGACCCCATCCCCCGGATCGTTGGCATACGGAAGGCGGAACAACCAGCCCCCATCCGCACCCTGGCGCATTTTCGCCAGGTAGGAGAAGCCATCGATGGGGTTGAGCAGGAAGCCGGCGAAACGAGTTCCCTCCGGCGCCCATCGCCATGCCAGAAGGTAAGGTACGCCTGCCAACATCACCGCTGCAAGGCTGAGGATTGCCACCCGAGCCCATATCGATCGCTCGCTCATGGTTCCGAATTGTACAGGCGCCGGGATGAGATTGCCATCTGATCCTTGCCCCGGCCTTTAGAAGGCATCTATAATCGGCGCATGAGCCGCGTTTCGAATCTCTATCGTCTGCAAGAATTGGACCTGGAGCGTGAGCGGGCCCTGGCGCGAATGGAGGAGATCGACCATCTGCTTGGCGAAGATTCGGAGCTCCGGATTGCGGAGCAGAATGCGTTGGCCGCGGAGGATCATCTCAAGCAGGCGCGGTCCCTTCACGGGCAAGCGGAGCATGCATTGGCGGCACAACGCGCGAAGATCAAGGAGAACGAAGCCAAGCTCTATGGCGGCAGCATCACCAATCCAAAGGAACTCCAGGACCTCCAGCAAGAATTGGATTCCCTGAAGCGATTCCTAGAGACGCTGGAGGACCGCATGCTCGAGGCCATGATCGGGCTCGAGGAAGCCGAGGAGGCCTATCAAGCCGCCTCCCAGCATCTAGAGGACCTCCGCATCGCCCGCTCCGCCAAGCATCAAGACCTGGCTGAAGAGCGCGAACGATTGCAGGCAGCGCTGGCTCGCATCCAGGATGAGCGCGAAGCGGCGCTGGCGGGAATCGAGGAGCAAGATCTTCGCACATACGAGCAATTGCGCACACGCTTTGGCGGCATGGTCCTGGCTTTGGTAAGGGATGGAAGCTGCTCGATCTGTGGCGTGGACCTTGCACGTTCAAAACTGCAGGAAGTCCAAGGCGGCGGCGAACTGATACGCTGCTCGCAATGCGGGCGTATTCTATACGCAGGCTAGGATAGACAATTATGGTGCAATGGATACGAAATCTGTTGGCCGCGCTCTTCGGCTACTTCTTCGACCTCGGCGAATTCATCGCAGGAATCTTGCTGGGACTCCTGCTGGCCTGGGGGGCCCGCCGCCTTAGCCCAACGCTCGATCTCTTGACCGAATGGTATGGAAATCGATCCCGAGCCACAGGCAAACGCAAGGAACGTCAGACGTTTGATCGCTACCGGGTCGATCTGATCGCACAGGCCCAGAGCATGCACCTCGCGAATCCGCTCTTTGCGCTCGATGAGATCGTCGTTACGCCCCGCCTGCAGGCACCACCCCTGCCGGAGGATTCCGAGTCAGGCGAACACCCCACTGCCGATACGCTCTCCGTGATCCCAAATCTGCCTGACTGGAATTTCCTTTCCGGGATCTATGCCGCGCCGAGCATCACACTTGCAGACGCGCTGGCCGATGGCGCCAATTTGCTTATCACCGGACGCCTGGGAAGCGGCAAGTCTACGGCCTTGGCCTATCTGGCGATCCGCATTGCCATGCGCGATTCAGCCGCCGGCGCGCTGGTGGATTACACACCCGCCTTCATCCATGCCGCCGACCTTGTCCTAGATCGAGGCGCACTCAAGGAGCCACTCAAGCCTGTCGTGCAGGCTGTTCAGCAGGGGGTTTCGTCTGGCGTGGTTTCGCGCGTGCCCGGCCAGCTGCAATCGGCGTTCAAACGCGGCCAAGGTGTGCTGCTTCTCGATGGGCTGGATGAATTCACCGCCGAGGAGATCTCCGCAGTCGCCGATTGGCTGGAGGCCTTCATCCAGGCCTATCCAAAGGCCCGCATTCTGGCAGCCGGCCCGGTGAGCGGCTATGATGGCCTGACCCGGTTGGGCCTGGTGCCGATCCCCATCGCCGCCTGGACCGAACAGGACCAGCGTGTGTTCCTGCGTCGCTGGACCGCTGCCTGGCAGGAGCACATCGCCCCCACCCTCCCCAAGGGCCGGCTGGCCGAGATCGACCCTGCACTCATCAACGGGTGGCTCGCGGGCGCTCTGCGTGGCCACTCGCCTCTCGAGGTCACCCTTCGCACCTGGGGCGCCTATGTCGGCGATATTCGCGGCGGCCGCGCAAGCGACGCGTTGGAGGCCTATGTCGGCCGCTTCCTCTCACCGGATGAACGCCGGGCGGCGCAGGCCTCGGCGCTGGCGTGGATCAAGCGGCGGTCGGGGATCTTCACAGAACGCGAGCTGCATCGTGGAACACCCGCCAGCGACATGATCGCTGCCGGGCTCCTTCGGCGCCATGTTCAGAACCGGCTGACCTTCTCCCAACCCTCGATCGGCGCCTACCTAGCCGCCCTCGGCCTTTCCGAATCAGGCTGGGACGAGGCTGCAGCCCACCTGGGCTGGTTGCCCTCCGAAGCGGCCCTTCGGTACTATGCCTCTTTCGGTGACCTGCAGGAGCTGAGCCAGCGTATCGTCGCCGACCAGGCGGATCCACTGCAAACGAATCTGCTCACGCTTGGGAGCTTCCTGCGCGATTCACCACCCAAGATGCCCTGGCGGGCAGAAGTGCTGCGGCGTCTGGCAACCATCGCTACGGACCCCAAGCGCGCCTACGGGTTGCGGCTCCGTGCCGTGCACGTGCTGGCCGGCTCCCAGGATCCCTCCGTCGCGATCTTCTTCCGGCGGCTGCTGGCGGCTGAGAATCCCGGCAGTTGTGTGCTGGGCTCCTTGGGACTGGGGGGCCTGGGCGATCCAGAGTCGATCAAGCCGCTGCTTGAAGTCATCGAGAAGAGGCGGAGCCTGCACACCCGCCAGGCGGCCTGTCTGGCACTGGCCGCCATCTCAACCGAAGAGTCACTGGAGAGCCTGGGCCGGATCCTGCTCGAGGGAGATGAATCCGTTCAGATCGCAGCCGCCGAGGCGCTGGCCTGCAACCCGGATGAGGGCTACTCAATGCTCCGGGATGCCATCGAGGTGCAGAATCTACTGTCTCGCCGTGCCGCAGTCTTCGGGCTGGGCCGCATTCCCGAAGACTGGGCCACAGAGATCCTGGAGCGGGTTCAATTGGAAGATGAGCAATGGGTGGTGCGAGGCGCTGCTGCGGAAGTCCTCGAGCGGCGCCATAATTCCCCTTGGAAGGTCCGTGCCCCCGTGCAGGATATTTCCCAGCTTCCCTGGCTGCAAGATTTCGCGGCCCGCGAAGGGCTTGCCGTAGCACCTGGGCGGGCGGCTCTCGAGATGGTCCGCAGGGCACTCAACAAGGGAAAGCCCGAAGAGCAAATCGCCGCACTGGAGGTGATCGCCTGGATGGGCGGCGAGGAGCTTTCACTCGAACTGTTCCAGGCATTGCGCTCCAGTGAGCCCCATCTCAGGGATGCCGCCTTCGAGGCACTGTGGCAATTGAGGGCCTCCGGCGTGGACATCACCGCCCTAGCCCCAGCCTAGGGATCCCCTGATTCGGATAAGAAAAGGACGCCAGCGCTTCTGGCGCGCTGGCGTGGCAAAACCCCTTTGAAGGCCAAGATCATCCTTCGGGCGGCAGCCAGGGCCGGATTTTCTCCTCCACTTCCTCAGCGGTCATGCCGACCACCGACAGGATCTTGTCTAAACCCCTTTCGCCTGCCACAATCTCGATCCGGTTCTTTCGCACACCCAAAACCTTTGCCAGGAATTTGATCAGGGCCTGATTGGCCTTGCCTTCGACAGGCGGCGCCGCCACCCTGATCCGCAGCGTGCCGTCTTCGAGCACCCCTCCAAATTGGGTCTTACGCGCACGCGGCGTCACGCGTATCGTCAAGGCCGCGCCGCGCTCGCCATTGTGCAGCTTGAATTCGCGCGATCTCGGATTTTGGCTCACAGCACCAGCTCCAACAGGATGCGTCCAACCAGCTCAATCAGGATGATGAGGATGAGAGGGCTGAAATCGAGCGGGCCGGCCTGTGGCATCACCCGCCGGATTGGCTCCAGCATCGGCTGGACAATCGCATCCAGGAACCTGCGGATGGGATGGTAGTAGTCCAGGAAGTAACCCACCAGGACATCGGCGATCACCAGCAGCGTAAGCGCTCTCATCAAGAAGAGAAGGGTAGCGGCAAGCACAGTCAATGTTCCTCTCCGATCTTCGCGGCCAAGATAGGCTGCGGCATAGCTTTGCGGGGGATTGATGACCCCGGCGGCCATTGTACACCAATCCCCTCAAACACCGCCTCGCGGCCCGAAGATGGCCCGCCCAATGCGAACCATCGTCGCGCCTTCTTCGACGGCGTAGACGAAATCATCCGTCATGCCCATCGAGAGTTCCGGGAGAGCCAAATGGGTGATCTCCTGCAAGAAATTTCGCAATGCTCTTAATCTCTGGAAGGTCGTTCTCAGCACGGATTCCTCGGGCACCCAAGGCGCCATGGTCATCAAGCCTCGAACATCCAGATTCGGCATAGAGGCGATCTCGAGCAGTGTCTGCGCGAATTCGGGCCAGTCCTCCCGGCTGGCAAGCGGCCAGCCAGATTTCGCCTCCTCCCCCGAGACGTTGCATTCGAGCAGGATGGGGAGCCTCTTCCCGGCCTCACCGGCGAAGCGGTCCAGGCGCTGCACAATCTTCATGCGATCGGCGGAATGGACCCAATCGAAATTCGGCGCCACATCCTTCGCCTTCCGGCTTTGTATGTGACCTACCATATGCCAACGCAGATCTTGCAAATCGCTCAATTGGACCATCTTGGGGAGCGCTTCCGCTACCCGGTTCTCACCGACCTGCGGGCAGCCAAGTTGGTAGATGGCGCGGATAGCTTCGGCCGGCTGGGTCTTGCTGATGGGGATCAGTGTGACCTGTTCAGGCGACCGCCCTGTTCGAAGCGCAGCTTCGGCGATCTTCTCGCGCACACTCCTCAGATTCCGTTCGATCAGAGCGAGGTCTACGCCAGCTTGCATGCCCATCCTCAGACCCTCAAAGCGATCGCCGCCCCAAAGCGGCCCGTTTGGCCCGTCTCCGCTCGGTGCGAATACCAATCTTCGAGGTGGCAGGCAGTGCAGATCGCAGCGACTTCGATCGCGACAACCCCCTCTCCCTCGAGCAGGGCGCGATTGGCCGCCCACAAATCAAGATGTACACGGCCATCCTGAGAGTGCATGAATGTCTGTGCGGCTTCTCCCCATTGGTCTCGAAAAGCGCCCACCACATCCTCGCCAATCTCATAGTGGTCCGGACCGATGGACGGCCCCAGGCAAGCGATGAGACGAGATGGTTGCGAGCCAAATTCCTTCACCATGGCGCGCACTGCCGCCGCGGCAGTGCGCCGGAGAGTGCCTAACCAGCCCGCATGCGCCAGCGCGATTGCGGGGATCCCCGGATCGAACAGCATCAGCGGCACGCAATCCGCAAACCGCATGAGCAATGTCACCGCTGGCTCGCGGGTCAGCAGAATATCTGCCTGTGCTAAGGGTTCATCACCTCGTGGCTCAACGGCCACAACATATCGAGCAGAATGCACCTGCCAGACTTCATAGAGTGATTCAGGAGTCCTTCCCAGTGCAGCCAGAAGCCGGCGCCGGTTTTCCATGACCCGCCCCGGCCGGTCGCCCACCGTGCCACCCACATTCAGGGTGGCCCAGGGAGCAGGGCTGACCCCTCCATGGCGCGTGAAGATGCCGTGGGTTATCTCAGGCCGGCTTAGTTGCTCGAATTGGAAGTATTGTAGGTCGTCTGCGCTGCGGAAGGGCATGGCGAGAGTCTACCATGGAGCTGCAGGGTTGCGGCAGTCGTCTCTTGGGCCTCAAGCCTCCCTGGCGGTCAGGACCCCAGCTGCGGCCAGCTTGGCGGCGACCAAAGCCTGCGTGTCACGCATGGCCTCCTCCACATGGGGGTAGGCAAGCCAAACATTCATGATCCCGAACAAGGCCCCAGTCAATGTGCGCAAGAAGGGTGTGCTCTCGCGGATTGGCAAATCCAGAATCGGGATGAAACGCAGGAACTGAGAGCCTCCGTCAAGGGCGATCGGAAGGACACCCGCCAAGGCCCAGAGCCAGATCGGGATCGGCCTCAGGCGCCGCCGGATGAGCCCAAAAAGCAGCCCAGCCAGGAGGATTCCTCCGTATATGGCGAGGTCGCGCTGGCAGAGGGCCACCTTGTACCCCACCAACGGGTTTCCAATGAAGGCTTTCGCATCGAAAAGATCATCCGGCGGCAGGCCAGTGAGCTCTTCATAGGATGGCCCCTCCAGGTCGGCCCACTCGGAGGCATAGAAAGGCCGTTCTCCGAAAAGGAACCAGCTTCGGTAGGCAAGTTGATGGCAGAGCGGCGAGTAGAGGGTATAGATGATCCTGGCTGGCCGTTCTGCGCCTGCTCGCATGAGCACCGGCGCGGCAAACGGCAAGGAGAGGTACAGGAATACGATCAGATTGAAGACCGCCAGCCAATGCCGGGCGAACCAAAGCAGCCCGCGATTGAGCATGACCGCGGCGCTCCCTCCCGAACGGCGCGCGGCCCCATCGCGCAACTGCCCATCCAGCGCAGCCTTTAATGCCACCCGTAAATTGATTTCGTCGATGGGGGCTTCCAAGGTATAAGGTCCGACTTTCACGACCGGAATGCGCGCGTGATAGCGCCGGATGAGTTCCTCATCCGCCTCGATATCCACCTGGCGCAGGCGATGAGGGATCTCCGCCTCCAAGCGCCTGAGCATATCGCGGACCTCATCACAGAGTCCGCAACCCTCACGAGTGTATAGCACCACCTCCAGCATCATTCCAGCCTCATCTGCGCCAGCGCGCGGTCTAATTGGCCTTCCGACAGAACTCCGACATGCACGAGCCGTACCACATCCGAGCGGTCCAATAAGATGCTAGTGGGTTAGCCACGGATGCGGTATTGGCGTTGAACAATCTCTCCCGGGTCGAGCAGCATGGGAAAGGTCAGCTCCAGCTCCTCGGCGAAGGCCTCAACCTGCTCGAACTCCTCGCCGGCGTTCACGGCCAGAACGGTCAGCCCTTGATCTATCAAGGCCTCGCAGATCAGCAGGCCGCCCATAAGCCCCGTGGCTGAGATCCACCGGCTGCGCATCGCTCATAGCCCGAAGTCAACAAAGAGGTCGAACCGTGCGAGCCTCTCGAGCGTCCCGGTGAAGAGCATCAAACCGACGATGACTAAGATCACGCCGGTCGCGATCGACACATAACGGACAGCTTTGCCATACTTGCGCATAATCTCGGCCATCCTGCCGACGCCCAATGCGGCCAGCAGGAAGGGAATCGCGAGCCCAATCGAATAGGCCGAGAGCAACACCACACCCTCGCCAATCCTCCCACCGCTAAGCGCCAGGGTGAGGATGGCGCCCAGAACCGGCCCCACGCATGGCGCCCAACCGGCGGAGAAGAACACACCCATGAGGGCAGAGGATAGATATCCCAGCGCAGGATCCGGCCGCTTCTGGCGGCGCGTATCGTAGTCGAGGAAGGGGATATTGATCAGACCGGTGGTATGCAACCCAAAGAGGATTACGACCACGCCGCCGATGCGGGCCAACCAATGCCGCAGGTCATAGAGCAATGCCCCCAACGCCGAGGCGGCCGCGCCCAGGATGACGAATACCACACTGAAGCCCACCACGAAGGCGACCCCATGGGAAAACGTCCGCCAGCGGTTTTCCACCACTTGCCCGGTGGGTGATACCGAGCGCCCCCCCAGATATCCGATATAGGCGGGCACGAGCGCCAGCACGCAAGGCGAGAGGAAGGAAAGCAGGCCAGCCAGCGCCGAGAGCCCGATCCCGTAGGGGCTAACCGTGATCGCGCCAATATCCATGCCGTGATGTCCTCCGTGAATGCCGCGGTCTAACACCGGATAGGGTGTTCAAGGCCGCAATCGATGGCTGGTTCAGGAGGCGCTCAGGGCAGCCGCCGGGCTTCCCGTATCTTCACCGGCCGGCTCCACCTCGGTCTGCATCTCAATACGCAAGCCGCGTAGGCGCAGGCTGTTTGTCACCACGAAGATCGAGCTGAACGCCATGGCCCCAGCGGCGAGCATAGGATTCAGCAGGCCCAACGCGGCGGCCGGGATGAGCAAGACATTGTAGATGAGCGCCCAGAACAGGTTCTGACGTATGGTGCGCAGTGTACCACGCGAGAGCGCGATCGCGCGCGGGACCCCGCGGATATCACCGCTGAGCAGGGTGATGGGCGCGGCGGCGATGGCCACATCCGTGCCGGTTCCTATGGCTATGCCCACATCCGCCTGCGCCAAGGCTGGCGCATCGTTGATCCCATCGCCAACCATGGCGACCACCTCGCCCTCCGCCTGCAGGGATTGGATCACACGGGCCTTATCGGCCGGCATGACTTCCGCA
The DNA here is from genome assembly GCA_964591485.1 of uncultured Anaerolineaceae bacterium. Classification (GTDB taxonomy): domain Bacteria; phylum Chloroflexota; class Anaerolineae; order Anaerolineales; family E44-bin32; genus E44-bin32. The sequence goes on from CAZQDE010000006.1 coordinate 50,501, forward strand.
TGCACGAGCGGCCGGTCATCACGATCCACCGCGGGTATGCCGACCTGGCGGGCGATGGCCTCCGCCGTCTGGCGGTTGTCACCGGTAATCATGGCCACCTTCAACCCCATCTCCTGCAGGCTCCGGACCGCCTCGCTTGAGCCCTCCTTGAGAGTATCGGCAACGCCAAAGGCGCCCGCAAGTTCCCCGTCCACGACAGCAAATACGGCCGTCTTGGCCTCAGCCTGAAGGGCTTGTACAGGGTGCTCCAAGCCGCCCAATGAAATCTCTTCCCTGGCCAGCAGCTTCGCCGAACCAATCATGACCTCATGACCCTCGACATGCGAGACAACCCCGTGCCCGGCGATGGCCTCGAAGCGGTCTGGGGCTTGGATCGGCAGCCCTCGCTCGTTGGCTGCTGCCACGATGGCCTCCCCCAAGGGATGTTCAGAATTGCGTTCGGCGCTTGCGGCGATGCGGATTAAATCCTCTTCGCTCCATCTCCCCTCCGACACAAGGACGTCCGTGACGGCCGGCTGGCCGCGGGTGAGCGTGCCGGTCTTATCCAAGACTATGGTGGTGAGCTTCCCTGCCCGTTCCAGGGCTTCGCTGGACTTGAAGAGGATCCCCATGCCGGCGCCCTTGCCAGCACCGACCATTACCGCCGTAGGCGTGGCCAGGCCCATGGCACATGGGCAGGCGATCACCAGAACCGCGACCATGTTGATCAGAGCCCGGGTAAAGGGCGTTAGGTCACCTGCGGGAGATGGCGCGAGGAAATACCAGCCGGCGAAGGTCAGCAGGGAAATCAGGATCACGAGCGGCACGAAGACGGCCGAAACACGGTCAGCCAGGCGTTGAATAGGCGCCTTGCTGCCCTGGGCTTCCTCGACCAGGCGGATGATCTGGGCCAGTGCGGTGTCCTTGCCAACTTTGAGCGCTTCGAAGCGGATGGAACCCAGCCGGTTCATGGTACCGCCGATGACCTCATCTCCCGGGCCCTTCTCGACCGGCATCGATTCGCCGGTGAGCATCGATTCGTCCACAGCCGTGCGCCCATCGACGACCACGCCGTCCACCGGGATGCGTTCGCCGGGCCGGACGCTCACCAGATCACCGACACGAACCTCCTCCACCGGCACTTCCAGCTCCTGTCCATCCCGCAGGATGCGGGCCTGGCGGGGCCGCAGCGCTATGAGTTTCTTAATCGCTTCGCTGGTCTGCCCCTTGGCGCGCGCCTCCAAGAATTTGCCGAGCACGATGAGGGTGATGATGACCGCGGCTGTCTCGTAATACACATGCCCATCCAGAAGCCCAAAGGTCACCGGCAAGGAATAGAAATACGCCGCCGAGGACCCCATGGCGATGAGCACGTCCATGTTGGCCGCCCGGTTGCGCAGCGCCTTATAGGCCCCGCGGTAGTATTGCCAGCCGACGTAGAACTGGACCGGCGTCGCTAGAGACAGTTTCAACCATGGTAACCAGGAACCGTTCGCCAGAGACTCCGGGAGCAGCCCGAAATCTCCCAGCATCGAGAGCAGGAACAGCGGCAAGGCGAAGGTCGTGCCGATGATCAGCAAGCGTCGCTGGTGGGCGATCTCGCGCTCACGCGCCACTCGCTCCACATCTTCGACCTCCCCTTCGGCTTCCACGACCTCGAAGCCGGCTGCCCGCAATGCCTTGCGCATGTCTGCCTGCGAGACGACGGTCGGCAGGTAGCGCACCCGCACCCTTTCTGTGGCAAGGTTCGCAGCCGCCTCCACCACGCCATCCAACGCCATCAGCACTTCCTCTAGCCGTCGGGCGTCGGTTCCATCCGCGATCCTCCGCAGCACAAAATCCCCCTCGCCGAGGGCGACGTCGTAGCCTGCGCGTCGGACGCGTTTGATGAGCGCTTCCTCATCCAGCTTCTGAGGATCAAACTCCACGCTGGCCCGCTCTGAGGCCAGATTGACCGTCGCGAACGAAACTCCGTCGAGCTTCTTCAGGTTGCGCTCGACGGTCGCCACGCAATTGGCGCAAGTCATACCCACGATGGGCAGGGTCACACTCTTCGTCTTGTCTGTCATCGAAGGATGATCCGCCCGCTATGCTTTGGCTGGCGGGTAGTTAATCTCGATAAGCGCTGCGACGATGGCTTCCTCGGTCGCGGGGGGCTCAAATTCCACTTCCACCCGTCGGTCCGAGAGTGAAGCCTCCACCCGCTTCACGCCTGCGAGCTCGCGGAGCTCCATCTGAATCGTGTGAACGCAGTGCCCACAGGAAATATTGGGAACTTCAAACTTCGCCAGTGCCATGATGCTCATCCTTAGAGAATCTGCTTTATCCGAATCTTAGACCTTCGTCGCTGCCTCGTAGACCTCGACGATCTCCTCGAGCACCCGCTCCCGCTCCTCGACGCTCTCCCCGCGCACGGCGGTGAGCAGGCAGGAATGAAGATGATCATCGAGAATCTTGGCGCTGACCTTGTTCAACGCCGCCTGAACGGCTTGAATTTGACGCAGCAGATCGATGCAATAGGCATCGTTCTCGACCATGCGCGAAATTCCGCGGATATGGCCCTCGATGTTCTTGAGCCTGCGCAGCGTCTCTTCCCGTTCCATGGCAGCCCCCGCTCTATACCCCCCCTGGGGGGGTAGGGTACTGAAAGTATATGCATTAGGACTAGAATTGTCAAGATCGCTTCTGTCCGTGTGAAGGGGGGGTTACGGGCCAGAAGCCCGACCGCCTCGCTCGGCTATTTGAAGTAGATCCTCGAGCGGCAACGTGGTCAGCTCTGCCGGAGGCAGCAGCCGCATCCTCTTCTTCAAGCGTTCTTGCCAGCGCCAGAGCGCCGTCAGGTCTTCCGGGAAGCGCACCCGCCGGGCGCCGATATTCTCCCAGCGCAGCCCCTCCAGCGCGCGGGCCCAATCCTGCCAAGAAGCCATGTCGGGCGTCCGCGAGAGCGTGACCAGCGCGCTGAAAAACACCGGCACGCCTTGTGGAAAACGGTCGCGAAAGGACTGTAGGAATCTCAGGCTGTCCGCAGTATTGAAGATCAGCCAAAGCGGAAGCAGGCGTGCGGCCAGCGCCATATAGGGGTCGTACTGCGTGAAGATTTCCACCAGGACTCCCTGCGGGCGCCGGCCTGTCCTTCGGAGGAGCGCTTCATGCGCCTCGTACGCCAGCGCAGAGAAATCATGCGGGTGATCCATGCGAATGCGCTCAAAATGGAAGCCCCCGGATTCCGCGTAGGCTTGCAGCGCCTCCGCCAACCCCGGCTCAGTGCCCCATTCTGATTCGGGCCCCTCCTCCAGGTCGCCCTCCCCCGGGCGCCAACCCCCGCGATGAGGCGATCCCTCCTGGGACAGGAAGCGGTCGATGCGTTCGCTGCCCTCGATGAACTCCTCGGGGCCGAGATCCCCCCACCCCCCAATCTGACACACCATGCGCTCCCCGAGCCGGAAACGCAACCAACGGGCCTCACAATCCAGGAAGAGGATGGTGCCTCCTGGCCTGAGCCGTTCACCGATGAAGCGACGATATCCTGCCGGCATCCCGATCAGCTTCAAACGCAGGTGGCTCAGGACACCTGTCAGCCAGTGATCATGGACCGGATCGAAGTGGGAAATGGCCATGAGATCCGGGTTGCGCTCGAGGATGCCGGCAGCCACTGGCCTGGTCCTTGCCAGGTGAGCCTCGACCTCATCCTGCGGGCTGCCCCCTCGCAGGCCCAGGACGAAGGCCTGCGGCAGAAATGGCGCCCCTAGCACGGCCGCCAGGTGCGCTGCAGCCCCGCCGAGCGCGGAGCCAACCACGATACAATCGAAGGAACCGGGCAGCCCTGCATAATCCGAAAGACGCTCCTCGACGAGGTCGGCAGTCGCCAGATCCGCTGCACGGCTGGACGGCAGCGCTGAGAGCCGGGTGTTCCAGCGCACAATGCGCTGCGCCAATCCAGGCGGCAGGCGATTCAGAACCTCTAAAGCCAGCTTTTCCCAGGCCCGAAATGCGAATGCCGGCTCCCAGCGGCCCCTCAAGGCAGCCGCCACAAGCCGGGTGATCTTCGGAGATGAGCTTTCGGGGCTTTCAAGCGGACGGCGAGACGCCATGGATTCATACTCCCCGGGACCTTCCCCATTGCTTATAGAGTCTCTTTTCGATCAATCTCGAAGTGGGCCACCGCCATAGTAGTTTTTCGGCGAGAGTCAGGAGGCCTCCTCCGCCAACTGCTTCGCCTTCTGCCGGTGAAGCTTCTCGACCTGGGCTCGAACGTTCGCCAGCCGGTGACCATGCAAAGTGTAGCCCTTCAGGAGCAGGTAGGAAACCAGCGCCGCGATCGCAGGGATGAGCGAAATCATCGCCCGGATGCCCCATACGGCCATCGCCGGCTGCTCTGGATAGAGCAAACCCGGGCTCGGGCGGACATAACCGGTGAGTGTGAGCACCGCCCCGGTGACCATTCCCTGGAGGGAGAAGGCAAAACGGATCATGAAGCCGTTCATACCAAAGAACATGCCCTCGCGCCGCACGCCTGTCTTCAGCTCGTCATCATCGGTCACATCGGCGATCAGTAAATCGGGGAGCATCAAGAATCCAGCCAAGCTTAGGCCCAGCAGGGCCGTTGATGCAACACCAGCGTAGAAATCATCGGTGAAGAGCAGCAGCAGGGAGGTTATGCCGAAGCTCCAGCAGGCTGTCATCCAGGCGCGCCGCCCGCCCACGCGCTTGGCGTACGCCGACCAGATGGGCATGGCCGGCAGGGCGGCGATGAAGGCCGCTCCCAGAAAGATGGAGGTCTGAAACCCCACGTCCAGGCTCATTCCCAGAAGGCTCACAGGCTCGCGCAACCCCAAGGCATATTTTGTGTAGAAAGGAACCGTCGCCGTGAGCATGGAGTAGATGAATTCTTTGGAGAGGTTAGCCCCCAGGAAATAGCGAAAATCGCGATGGGCGAGCGTGGCTCGAAGCGCCTCGCGAAAATCAAGCGCCGGCTCATGACGAAACTCGCGTTTCTCTCGGCTTCCGAGCAGCGAGAGACCAAAGAAGAGCCCCGTAACCACTGCCAGCAGCACCGCCATCGTGCCCCTGCCCGACCAATCCTCGCCTGCAAGAATCGGCGGAAGTGCCACACCCACCATAAGCCCGAGCAGGGAGAAGACCTGCCGCCAGGCTGAGACTGTTGCCCGGTCTTTCTCCTCGGGGATCATCTCGGGAAATAGCGCCGTCCAATTCATCACCACGATGGTCCAGAGCAGATCGAACAGCAGGACCATGCCCATGAAGTAGACGAAGAGTGGAATCCCTGCCCCTTCCACCAGTGGTGAGGGAGGCACCCAAAGCAAGTAGAACGTCAGCGTGAGTGGGACGAAGAAGGCCGCGATCCACGGAATGCGGCGGCCCCAGCGAGTGCGGGTGCGATCGGACCAGTAGCCGGCGAGCGGGTCGTTGATGGCGTTCCATACGCCGTATATTGCCCAGCCAACCCCAACCAGTGCTGCTTTCAGACCCAGGATATCGATATAGAGGAATTGGATATAGGTGCCAAAGGCCTGGTAGGATAAAGCCACCGCCAGCGAACCGCTGGCATAGAGCACCTTGTGGCCATAGCGAAGCGTTCTTCTCGAGTTCACCCCCGCCTCCTTTCCCTCCGCCTGCGCTAAACTTGGCGAATGCTTCCCGGAGGGGAATGACCCTGCTCCGCGTCGGGAGATTCGCGCAGAAGCGCCACGGCGTGGGGCAGCACCGGCAAGATCACTTCCAGATTCTCGGCCGCGGCGCGCGGGGAGCCCGGCAAGTTCACGATCAAGGTCCGGGCCCGTATGCCGGCCACACCCCGCGAGAGCATGGCATGAGGCGTCTTTCTAAGGCTGGCAGCCCGCATGGCCTCTGCCAACCCCGGCGCGAGCCGGTCCAAAATCGAAC
>CAZQDE010000006.1:56483-57662 GCA_964591485.1 uncultured Anaerolineaceae bacterium
CTGGCAGCCCGCATGGCCTCTGCCAACCCCGGCGCGAGCCGGTCCAAAATCGAACGTGTGGCCTCCGGCGTCTGATCGCGAGGCGAGAAGCCGGTGCCGCCGGTTGTGAGAACCACGTCGGCCATATCCTGATCGGCCCATACTTTGAGATGGGCGGCAATCTCATCCGGCTCATCCGAAACCAACCCCACCGCCGCCACTTCCCATCCCCGCGCCCGGATCATTTCCTGCAGCCGGGGACCGGACAGGTCCTCGCGTTCTCCGCGCGCAGCGCGATCTGAGATAGTGAGCACGGCCACCCTCATCGCAACACCTTCCCCATGACATCCAGGTCCATGCGTTCGCAGCCAAGCCCTTCATAAAAGTGCACGGCTGCGTGGTTATTGCGGGTCACCAGCAAGTAATACTTATAGCAGCCGAGCGCCCGCATGCGCTCTTCGAGCGCTTCCATCAAAGCTTTGCCGATCCCCTGGCGGCGGCGATCCACGGCCACGGCCAGATGGTAGACAATCCCCCGCCGCCCATCATAGCCTCCCAGAACGGTTCCCACCAGTCGCCCATCCTCCTCGGCGACGATGAACAGCTCGGGGTCCCGCTTCAGCTTGTGGCGGATCTCCTCTGGCTCATCCGAGGGAGAGAGCTGGATTCCTGAGCCGGCCTGGGACCAGAGCTCGCGCACAGCCTCGTAATCGCGGTCGAAATCGAATGTTCGCAGTTGCATCGACACCTCAACGCAGGGCTGCGCGGCAGGTGAATGCCGCGCAGCCTCTCACTCAGATTCGATCCTCGGCGGCGGGAGGTCCCTCGGCGCGCCGCCGGGCTTTACTCGGCCTCCGCGCCCACGAGTTCCTTCCACGCGCCGTGAATTCCATCCTCGGTCACGCCGAAGAAGAGCCGGATGCCTTCCGGCGTGCGCTGCGCCAGGTCATAGCGAACGCGGTTCCCGCGGCGCAACTCGCGCAGCACGCCCAGGTCGCCCTGCCAGGCGATGGGCGCCTTCTCCATATCTTCAGGGAGTTTCTGATATTCTGCGATGGCATAGTGCCAAAGCCGCCGGGCGGAGCGTTCGGTGACATTCTTGACGACGTTGCCGTTGCGCAAATCACGCATGGTGTAGTATCGGACGCCGTTGCGGTCTTCCACGGCGGCGATTTCGACCCCTGTGCGCGGGGGTTCGAT
>CAZQDE010000006.1:57762-72068 GCA_964591485.1 uncultured Anaerolineaceae bacterium
CGCTTGCTCAGCTCGCGCTGAAGCTTGGCCATGGCCTCCTTGGGCTTGGACACACCCACCGGCTCTTTCTTGGGATCCGCCGATACACCGATATAGAGCGTTCCACCGTTGGTATTGGCGAAGGCGCAGACATCGGCGATGATGGCGTAGAGTCGGCCGCCTCTAACCGTCATGCTCTCATGGAAGTCCTGGTTGATGCTGGGCCCCTCTTCGCGTGCCTGCTGGATGAAATCGAACGCCTCTTTGGTTGCCGGGAAATAGGGTCGCGTGCGGGCAAAGTCATGGCTGGTGAATAGCTCGTGGAGGGCCTCGAAGGAGACTTCAGGGATCAACACTTGTGTGGGCCGATCACCCACGCCCAGATTCTTGCGGTTCCTGGGATCCCTCTTCAAACGGTGGGCGTCGGAGCCTTGAATGCAATGCATCCGCCGCGGGTATTCGGGCTTCGTTCCGCCAAAGAAGGAAGCCGTCGATCTGCGTCCCTTCTGGCCCAGGTCTGTCACTTCCAGTGCATGCAAATGGGGATCCTGGGTGTAGGCGATCTTGGTTTGCCCGCCGAATCCGAAGCCGCGCATCGCCACGCCATGCGTGGAGTTGGCATGGGCGGCGATGGCCAGGCCGCCGGCTTCGTCGATGACCTTATAGGCCGTGAGAACGTCCGAGGTAGCGCCCACGGTGGAAGAGCCGTCATCCAATTGATCAGGGGGGATCCTCAGGCTCAAGAGCAGGTGCTCAATCTCGCGAATGTCCTTCTTCTCGGAAAAGATCCCCAGGATATGGAAGCCAAGCGTCGCCGTAAACTCAAATCCGGGGAGCACAAGGATCTTATCCAGCAGCCGGCGGTATTCGTTCAGGCGCTTCTTCTCCGAGTCTGTCAGGCGATTCAATTTCTCGAGCAATTCAAGCTCTTCGATTTCCTCCTTCATCCGGCGATAGCCGGCGACGGTGTTATGATCCGTGAAGGCGATGATTTCCAGACCCCGCTCTTCACTCCGATGCAAGATATCCAAGAAGCTCACATCCGGCTCCTGGTAATCGCTGGATGCCGGCGTGTGCAAATGCAAATCCATGATGCGCCATTTTCTCGACGCCCCTTTCCCACGTCTCCTTGCCACGTCTAATCTTTCTCCTCATTCGGTTAAGGAGGCTCCGCCTCCCTGTTTGTCGAGTTGCTGCTGGAGCACCCTTAGCAGTTCCGTTGGCTCGTAGGGCTTCAGCAGGAATGCGTCGGCGCCGAGGGCGGCGCACTGATCGCTCATATCCATGCCCGAGGTCATGACCACGACAAGATCCCGGAACGCGGGATCCCGGCGCAAGTCTTTGAGAATCTCCAGGCCATCGGCGTTGGGCAGGATGCAATCCATAAGCAGCGCATCGGCACCTTCAACCCGCACCCAAGCGGGCACTGAATCCCATCGCTCTGCGCCCTTCACATCGTAGCCATCCAGCTCGAGCAGGGTCTTCAGGAGCGACACCATGGTGGGATCATCGTCGATGATGAGAATCTTGGGCATAACCGGATCGGCGGCCCTTCAACCGCCAGCCTTCTGGGTCTTTCTGGCACGCGCCCGCCGGGCGGATTTCTTGGCCGGCTTGCCATCCTTGCGGGCCTTCTTATCGGGCTCGAGCGCGGCTTCGATGACCTGCCTCACCGTGTCGGCGAAGATAAAAGTCATAGCCTCGCGCACTTCCTCGGGCACATCCTCCAGGTCAATCTCATTGCGGCGAGGCAGGATCACGGTCTTGAGACCGAAGCGATGGGCGGCGAGGACTTTCTCTTTGACCCCGCCGATGGGGAGCACTTTTCCTCGCAGGGTCAGCTCACCGGTCATGCCTACATCGGACCGCACGGGACGGCCCGTCGCCAGCGAGGCCAGCGCGACCGCCATGGTGACGCCTGCAGAGGGCCCATCCTTGGGCTGCGCGCCTGCGGGGACATGCAGATGGATGTCGTTCTTGGTCCAGAATTCAGAGTCGATGCCCAACTTGTCGCTCATGCTGCGCACGTACGAGAGCGCGGCCTGGGCCGACTCCTGCATCACCTGGCCGAGCGAGCCCGTGAGCTGGAATTGCTTGTCGCCGGGCATGGCGGTCGCCTCGATGAAGAGCACTTCGCCGCCGGTGGCTGTGTAGGCCAGGCCGGTTGCCACGCCGGGGATGGAGGTGCGTTCCTTCAATTCATCCGGGCCATAGAAGCGCGGCTTCTTGAGGTACTCCCGCAGGTTCTTCTGCGTGATTCGCACCCGCTTGACTTTGCCTTCGGCGACATGAGTGGCAACTTTTCTGCAAACCCGGCCGATCTCCCGCTCCAGATTGCGCACGCCCGCTTCGCGCGTATAGGATCGCACAATCTCCCGAAGAGCGGCCTCCGTGAATCGTATTTCGCTCGGCCTTAGTCCGTTCTCCCGGATCTGGCGCGGAATCAGGTAGCCCTGGGCGATGGCTACCTTCTCACTCTCGGTGTACCCAGCCAGTCGGATAACCTCCATCCGGTCGAGCAGAGGGGCAGGAATAGTCTCGAGCCAATTGGCCGTGGTGATGAACATCACCTGCGAGAGATCGAAGGCTACCTCCAAGTAATGATCCCGAAACTCCCGGTTCTGCTCCGGATCGAGCACCTCCAGGAGCGCCGAGGCAGGGTCGCCCCGGAAATCGCGACCCATCTTGTCGACCTCATCGAGCATGAAGACTGGATTGCGGCTCTCAATCCGCCGAAGGGCCTGCAAAATGCGACCCGGCATGGCCCCGATGTAGGTCCGGCGATGGCCGCGGATCTCGGCCTCATCATGCACCCCGCCCAAAGAGATGCGGATGAATTCGCGTCCCATGGCGCGGGCGATCGAACGGCCGAGCGAAGTCTTGCCCACGCCTGGAGGACCCACGAAGCACAGGATTACACCCTCGCGCTCTCGCCGAATGGCATCGACCACTTCGGTCTCGGCGCCGGCCCCGCGCTCGAGCCGAAGCTTGCGCACCGCCAGATACTCCAGGATGCGCTCCTTAACGTCCTCCAGCCCGTAGTGATCCTCATCCAGAACGGCATGGGCATGCTCGAGATCGAGGTTGTCCTCGGTGACCTTGGACCAGGGGAGCGAGACCAGCCAATCGAGATAGGTGCGGATGACGCCGTATTCGGCGGCCGCCGTGGGCAGCTTTGCCAATCGGTCGAGCTCCCGGCGAGCCTGTTTCTCGGCTTCCTCCGGCATATTGGCGGCCTCGATACGCTTGCGAAACTCCTCGATCTCGACCGTCTGCTCATCGCCTTCGCCCAGCTCGCGCTGGATGGCCTTCAATTGCTCGCGCAGGAAGTACTCGCGTTGGACCTTTTCGATCTCTGTGCGGGCCTCTTGTTGGATCTGCTGGCCCAGCGAGAGCACTTCCACCTCCCGGCTCAGCAGGCCATTGAGGATGCGCAGCTTTTCGATGGCCGAGTCCACCTCGAGAATGCGCTGCCCCTGATCCAGATCCATGCGCTGGTAGTTGGCGATGGTATAGGCGACATGCAAGGGATCGTCCAACAGGAGAATGCCGCCCACGATCTCGCGCGGTAGCGATGGAGCTAATTCGGCGATCTGCTGGAAGAGGTCCTTGGCGGCCCGCACCTGGGCTTCGATCTCCACGCCCTCTTCCACAGTCTCGGGCCGCAGCTCGATCCTGGCCACTAGGTAGGGTTCCAGCGCAGTGAACTCCCCCAGCCTGAAGCGCGCCAGCCCCCGGGCAATCAAGCGGATGGTCCCATCCGGCGCGCGGAAGAGCCGTTGAATGGCGGCCACCGTTCCAAACTCATAAAGATCCTCGGGGCCGGGCAAATCCAGCTCAGGGCGGCGCGATGCCACCAGCCCGATCAGGCGGTGGCTCGAGACGACATCATCCACCAAACGTATGGAGCGAGGCTGACCAATGGTCAGCGGCGTGGCTGTATGCGGATAGACCACCACGCCCCGCAGGGGCAAGATTGGCAACTCATCGGGAATCTCGAGCGTTTCATGCTCGGGGAAACCCTGCGGCTGGCCTTCTTCTCCCGTTTCGGCCTCTTCGGTTACTAGGATCTTCGGCAAGAGATCATCCATATCTATGGTCCTTCCTGGGCCGGGTCCCCACCGGTCTACGCGCCATCAAGCGTCGTTTTCCCTCCTTTCTCCGCTACTCTTGAATGGGGATTGTTTTCGGCGAGGCCTTGGGAAGGATCACACGCAAGAAACCATCATGATAGGTCGCCTCGATGTGGTCAGCATCGATGCGGAAGGGGATGCGGATTTCTGTGAGGAAGTCCCCGTAATCGATCTCCATTTGATGATAGGCTGCCCTGGGATTGGCATCTGCCCGGTGCCCGCGAACGGTGAGGATTTGACGGTCGAAGGTGATGGAAAAATCCTCTCCACGCATCCCGGCCACTTCGACAATCACCATGATGGCGCTCTCGGTCTCCAGGACATCGGTGGGCGGGCGCCAGGCGTGCGAGCGGCGCTGAAGGCTCCAGCTCAGGCTGCGATACGTTGCCGAGGCCCAAGGGTCGTCCTCACCACCGGATTCAAGACGCAACCGTTGCCATTCTGTGAGCTCTACGTCCATGGTCGTACCGCCTTACAAAGACAGGGGATCGAACATAAATCATTCTACCACAGGGGCTCATGAGGCACCCTGGGGCACCTGGCCCTCCCGACTGCTGCAGGACTTGGAACGAAAGCCATCATCCAGTACAATGCGTGCAAAGTCGCCGGCTTGATTCGCTCCCGCCGGTTACCAGAGAGGCCGAGATGGATCCGCTTTCCATTCTCCAATCGGTTGAACTCTTCGAAGGGCTGACCAGCGAAGAGCTCCGCGCCCTGGCAGAATTGTGCCATGAGCGCTCATTCGGCAATGGCGAGGTGATCACGCGACAGGGTGAACCAGGCGAAGAGCTGTATATTGTATATGAAGGTTTCGTCGAGGTTGTGCGCAACGCGGAAAGCTCCGAGCGAGCCCCTCGGACTGTCGTCCATCTGGGCTCGGGCCAAATCTTTGGTGAAATGGCGCTTCTCGATCGCGGGCCACGGTCGGCTACCGTCAAGTCAGCTTCCGACCATGCCAGGCTGCTGGTGATCCATCGCGATGATTTCGAGCGCGCCTGCGAAGGCAATCATCACCTGGGATACGTCGTGATGCGCAATATCGCCGCCGACCTTTCGTTCAAGTTGCGTCACCGCCATCTGACCGGCCGGTAGGGAGCTCAAGATGGTCACGATCTATAAGGTGAGCTACGTGGTTACGGGCGAAGACCATCCCGGCGCGATCCTAAACACAGAGAAGCGCCCCATTCCGGGCGATCTGGTGCGGCTGGGAACCCGCGAATTCCAGGTGGAAGAGGTTATCGAGCTCATCCCCCCGCGTGGCGAATTCCATTATATGCACGCCACGCTCAAGCCGGTCCCCGAGAAGGCTGACCCCTAGCAAGGTTCATAGATCAAGTGTCAGAAAGTCTTCGGCCAAGTGAACTTCGCCGGAGAACATCTGGCGGGCCTGATCGGCGGGCGAATCCGCCTGCGCCACACCTGTCGGATAGTGAATTAGGAAGAGTTGCTCGGCGCCGGCTTCGGCTGCCACCTGTCCGGCTTGCGCGGCAGTGGAGTGGCCAGGACTCTCGCCTGTGGCCTCGTGAATGATGATATGGGAGCCTTTCGCTAGCCGCACGAACCCTGCGCAGGGCTCGGTGTCGCAGGAATAGGAGACGATACGCTCCCCTCGCCCAATCTCGATCCGCAAGCCGATCGTCGGGATCACGTGGCACACGGGTGAGGAGAGTATCCGCACTTCGGGCCGCTCGAGCACCGTTACCCTCTCTCGCTCAGGCAACCGGTGGAAGGCAACCGGGAAGAAGTTGGGCCAGTCCTCCCATTGATAGAAGCCCATCGTGTGCTCAACCCGTTCCAGGCAGTGGTGCAGACCGTAGATACGCAGGGCCGCCTCACGGCCAAGCAGCCACATATTCATCAGCAAGAGTGGCAAACCGCCGACATGATCAGGGTGAAAGTGGGTGAGGATAATGTCGCTTACCTCATCCAGCTCAATCCCTGCCTCAGCAAGCCGAAGTGTCGGCGAGCCCCCACAGTCGATCAGGATCACGCCCTCCGAATCGCGAAGTGCGATCAGGCTATTCTCATGATGAGGGTCCGGAACGGCGGCTGCCGTTCCCAGGAAAATGAGTTGAGCCACACACCTACCTACGGGGCCACAAGCAGCCAAACAGCCACTCGGGGTGTCAGGAATACCTCCAGCGCAGCCGCGCAGATCAGCAACGGCAGGACCACGCCTAGCATGATCCGCGCCCATTCAGCAAAGGCCGCGATCCAGCCCTCGCCCAGCGAACCCCCTTTGGGCACGCTGATGGCCGCCATGCCCAGCCGCAGCATGGCGCCGCCAGCGATCACGGCTGCCGGGATCTCCAGGATGCCATGAGGCAGGACCAGCGCCGCCAGATAGCGCCAGGGATCCTGTCCGGCAAGCGCAAGGTTCCCTGCGAAGTAGCCCACAATCCCCAGCGGCGCCATAAGCAAGATTTCGGAAAGGATCCCAAAGGTGAAGGCGCCCAGAATGGTGGCCAGGATCAGGGCCCGCATGTTGATAAACACCACCCGCAACCATCCGGTTGCGCTGAGCATCCCAAAACGGGCCAGGACGTCGAGCCATTCTTCCTGCCGGCCCCGTAGATCGAACAGTTCCGCGGGGAGCGTGAAGGGCTCGGCATAGGCCTGGCCGGCAAGGAAACCCACCGCCAGCGCCGCCGCGGTGATGAGGATGGGGAAGCCTAGCCCCGGCAGGGAAACCCGCAGGATCCCTGCATACCAATCGCCAAGGGACTGCGCGCCGGCCACAAAACGCCGCCGAAAGCTTCGCCAAATGCCCTGCAAATCGAGCACATCCAATTCGCGCCCCAGCAATTCCTCGCGGTTGAAGAGCCGCAGCCCCATGCGGATCAGCACCAGGGCGATCAGTCCCAACGCCGCTACGATCCACCAAAGAATGTGGTAGCGGCCCCAGAACATAATCATGCTCTCGCCGATGATCAGCTCCGCAACGGGGATGATAATAAAGGAGGCCAGAAGGTTGGCCGCGCGTACCGAGGTCGTCTGAGAGGAGATGACCACCGCGCCGCTCACCATCACGACTGCTTGAATAGTTGTGATGGTGAGGATCTGCACCAGCAGGCCAATGGGCGGAGCCCAGCCAAGGCGCCAAAGCAGCCCGATCAGGTAGACCGCGATCCCCAGGTAGGCGGCACTCAGCGGCGGCAGCAGGGAGGCAATCATCTTCCCCAGGTACAGATCGGCGTCGGTGAGCGGTGTTGCAAGCAGAGGCTCAAGCGAGAGCCGCTCGCGCTCTCCCGCGAAACTCTCCAGCGCGATCACCAGTGAGATCGAGATGGGGAAGAAACCCACGACCATGAGCAGGAAGGGGATCAGGCGTTCGCCAATTATCGGGGCACCGTAGCGCTCGACAAAGCCGACTGCTTGCTGAGCAGTGAGATTCATCAGCAATGGAAAGAAGAGCGTGAGCAGGATAATCGGCGCGAGTATGCGCCAGTCCCGGAGTTGGTCACGGATCTCACGCCGCGCCACGATCAGCGCGCCATGAGACCCCAGGCGCCGTACCCCAACTCCAAGCGCCGTCATGCACTCGCCTCCTGCCCCACAGCTTGCAAGTAAGCATCTTCCAGGCTGCGCTGGACTTCGGAGAGGGTCACGACCTGCACTCCGGAGTGGATGAAAGCCTCCAGCAGGCGGGCATTCTGTGCCTCCGGATCTGTCACGCGGAAGCGCATCCAATCCAACCCCATATCCAGGATTTCGACCCCCTGAGGAACTGCCTGCAAGGCTCCATCGAGCTGCCCGCGCACCCGCAGTTCCATAATCGGATCGCCGAGCAAAGCGCGTTTGAGGCCAGCCACAGTATCCTGCACAATGATTTCGCCACGCCGGATGATGGCGATTCGATCCGCCAGGGACTCGGCCTCATGAAGATTGTGCGTGCAAACTACGATGGCCCGATCGCTCTGCCTTAACGCCGCAATGCTATTGCGAACGAGGTGGGCGCTGGCAGGGTCCATGGCGGAGGTGGGCTCATCCAGCAAGAGCACTCTAGGGTCATGAAGCAAGGCCCGCACAAGCACAAGTTTCTGGCGCATGCCCTTGGAGAAGGTCCCCAGGCGTTGGTCGGTTGCCTCCCGCAGGCCATACCGTTCGAGCAAGCGCTCCGCCCGCCTCCGTATCTCATCCGGGGAGAGCCCGTACACTCGCCCAAAGAACTCAAGGTATTCATGCGCCTTCATGCGGGTATAGAGGCCATGATGCTCGGTAAGCAGCCCCACCGCCCGCCGCACCTTTTCAGGCTCTTGGAGGGTGTCATAGCCGGCCACACGCGCCCATCCCGCCGTGGGCTGCAGGATGGAAGCCAGCATGCGGATAGTCGTGGTTTTGCCGGCTCCATTGGGGCCAAGGAGCGCGAGGATCTCGCCCGCCTTGACCCGCAGCGAGACCCCCTTCACCGCCGTGAAGGTCCCGAAACGCTTGGTGAGCTCGTGGGTCTCAATCAATGCAGTCATCTTCGTTCGGCGCATTATAGCAAGTTCGTCGTTCGAGTTTCAATCAGCCATCCTTCCCAGCGAGGCTGGACGGCCGTCCCCGGCAATCCGGCGATCACCAAGAGCAAAATGGCGCCTTGACTCGGGCGCCATCGATCCCCTTGATTTCCGGTAAGATACGTCCAGGAACACCCCGGGGCTACGCCGGGGAGCCTGCGGTTGTCCGGTGTCGCATGAAGAGCCATAGCGAGCATCCCAGCGCCACCAGCAGCATCACCGCCTGGTTGAAGTTGATCCCGAAAAGCGGCACATAGTCCAACCGGATGAACTCAAGCAAGAAGCGTCCCAAGGCGTAAATGCCCGAGTAGGCGATGAACAGATCGCCCTGCTTGATGCGGCCCCGATACCGGCGCCAGGCCCAGAGCAGTACGGCCATGTTGAGCAAATTCCATAGCGACTCGTAGAGGAAAAGAGGGTGGAAACGCTCGAAAGCGGCGTACTCCGGCACGCGGTTCTCGGGCCGGATGTAGATGCCCCATGGCAGGTTGGTGGGCGGGCCATAAAGCTCCTGGTTCACGAAGTTCCCCCAGCGGCCGATCGCTTGGGCAAGTGCCACGCCAGGCGCCGCCGCATCCAATAGCATTCCCAGGTGATAGCCGTTCCGGCGGGCGTAGATATAGAGACCCAAGACGCCGCCGAGGATTGCCCCGGGCATGCCAAGGCCCCCCTCCCAGGTGGTCAGGATCTTAACAGGGTTGCGCAAGTAATCCAGTGTGGTGATGCCTGAATAGCGAGAGGGTGTGAGCACGTGGTAGAGCCGGGCTCCGATGATACCGAAGATCAGCGCCCAGACAAGGGCGTCCCAGACGACATCCGGGTCCTTGCCCTCTTTGCGCAGTATGCGGCTGGCGAGCATAGCCGCCATCAGCGCGCCGAACATGATGATGAGACCGTAGTAGCGAATGTATAGGAATCCGAGATCGATACCATAGGGAGTGAACTGCATGTGTGACCTCGATCTAGCGCGCCTGCCGGCGAACGATGATGATGCGTTGGAGTGCGGTGATGTTGGCCAGCACTGCCACAATTGCCAGCCCGGCCTGTGGAAAGCCGAGGATCAGGCTGGGGATGAGGACCAAGAAGCGCTCAACACGGGTGAGGATGCCGCGTTTGGCCTCGTATCCCAGGCTCTGCGCACGGGCCCGCACGTAGGAGACCATTACCGACCCGGCGGCCGCTAGGAAAACCAGTAGGCCCATCACGGGCTCTCCAGCCGAGAGGTAGTGGTAAAGGAGGCCGCCAAAGATGAATAGCTCCGAATAGCGATCTGTCACCGAGTCCACAAAGGCGCCAAAATCCGTGGGTTCTCCGCGCAGCCTGGCCATGGTCCCATCCAGCGCATCCATAGGCCCCATGATGAGCAAGATGATGCCGCCCACGAGGAAATTGCCCCGGGCCAGGAACAGCGCGCCGATGAAGTTCCCAATCATCCCAGCCAAGGTGAGCGTGTTGGGTGCGATTCCCAGGCGGTTGAGGAACGCCCCGGCGGGGTCGAGGATATGCCTGAAGCGGATGCGCAGCATCTCCGTGAAAGTTAGGCGGGAGGGTTGAAAGGCTTCGTTCACAGCATCCTCATTCTATACCATGCTCGGCTCATTAGCGAATGCTACCTGCGGCTCTATGCGACGTCAAGTTTCCGCTTCGTCCTCCTCCCGGGCGGTGTAATTCAAGAGATCCTCATCTCGATCGATAAGCACCTCGCGGGTGCGGCCTCCGGATTGCGGCCGACCGATAACTCCCAACTCCTCGAGCTCATCCATGAGCCGGGCGGCGCGCGGGTAGCCGATGCGGAGGGCACGCTGCAGCATCGAGGCCGAGGCTTCTCCTCTGCGCCGCACGAGGTCAATGGCTTGCTCCAGAATCTCATCGCGATCCTCGAGGGCGGCTTGCCGAATGAGCATTTCCTCCCAAGGGGCCTCTCCCTCGCCCTCCTCATCGATCTCCTCTTGCCAGAATTGGATCAGGCGCTCGATCTCTTTATCCGTCACCATAGCCCCCTGTAGCCGGACGGGCGCGCTGGCCTCCGGCGACAGGAAGAGCATATCCCCGCGGCCAAGCAGGGTCTCGGCGCCTTGCGTGTCCAAGATGACGCGTGAATCCACGCCGGAGGCGACGGCAAATGAGATCCGGGCCGGGAAATTGGCTTTGATGAGACCCGTAAGAATGTCGGTGCTGGGGCGTTGCGTGGCGACGACTAGGTGGATGCCCGTGGCGCGCCCCATCTGCGCCAGGCGCACGAGGGTTTGCTCCGTCTGGTCTGGGGCCATCATCATCAAATCGGCGAGTTCGTCGATCAGAATAACCAGGCGGGGCAGCTTCTCGGCATCCTTGCGGCGGCGAACCCGCTGATTGTAGGTAGCGATATCCCTGGCCTTCGCCGCTTCCAGCAATCGGTAGCGGCGGTCCATCTCAGCCGTGCACCAGCGAAGCACACCGACGATGCGGTCCAATTCGGTCTCAACCTTGCCAATCAAATGCGGAAGACCGTTGAAGCGAATCAACTCGACCATCTTGGGGTCGATCATAACCAGCCGCAGATCCTCGGGGAGATTGTTCATCGTCAGACAGACTGTGAGCGTGGCGATGCACACTGACTTGCCCGATCCGGTCGTTCCGGCGATGAGCAAATGGGGCATAGCTGCTAAATCGGCTGCCACCGGAGCACCGGCCACATCCCTCCCCAACCCAATCGCCAGGGGCGAATCGACCGATTGAAAGACCTCGGTCTCGAGGATTGGACGCAGGCGGACCGTGGCTAGCTTGCGGTTGGGCACCTCGATCCCGACATAGGCATGGCCTGGGACCGGCGCTTCAATCCGCAGCCGTGGTGCCGAGAGGGCCAGCGCCAGGTCATTCGCCAGCGCAGAGATTTGCGAAACCCGCACCTTTGACCGCCGGATTTCCCCATCCTGGCCAGGATGTTCAAGATAGCCTGGCTCGACAGCGAACTGCGTCACCGAAGGTCCACTTCGGAAATCCACGACCCGGACCGGAAGCCCGAAATCCGCCAGGGTTTTCTCGATCAGGCCGGCCGCCAGATTGATTTCCTTGGCGGTCACTTGTGCGAGCTTGCCTGCTTCCAGCAGCGTAAGCGGCGGAAGGCGTGCGTCGCGCTTCATGGGACGCGCCGGGGTGGCGTCTTCGTAGGCCTCGACCCTGAACTGCTTGCGGTAGGCCCTCGGCAGGTTGCGAACAGAGCGAGCTCGTTTGATAGCTTCGGAGCTGGATCCCTGGGGAGGCTCGCCGCCCGGTCCAGATTCGGCCCGGGCTGGAGGCTCGTGGAGGGACCGCTCGGGCTCACGCAGGCCGGCCACAAGCAAGCCTATGAGCGGTTGAACGCCCACTGCGGCGCTCGGAAGAAGCAACACGATCAGCGCCAGCACGCCTCCCGCGGACCCGAATAGGTCCTGCAGAAATCGGGCCATGCCCCAGCCGACGATGCCACCGCCATGCCCAGACTCGGCCCGCACAAGGTCCAGCCCATCGATCATGGCAAGGAGGCCGAGCATGCAGAAGAGAGCCACCTCGAGAGCGATGATTTGAAGCCATGGCAGCCTGACGGGAGATCCTTTGCGGTGGGCAAAAAGGATCACGCTCAGGCCCGCCGGAAGCAACGGAAATAGAAAAGCGGCGTAACCAAACCAGCGCCGCAAAAGCTCCGCGATGGGATCGATCCAGCGGCCTTCGGTAAGGCCCACGAGTCCCAGAATCAGGATCAGGGCTGTCAGGCCTGATAGGACTGCCACCACGTCGAAAAAGGCTCGTGAGCCCTCACTCAGGTTGGTGAACCCTGCCAGCCGTGGCTGACCGCTTCCGGCAGCGTCGTGGGGATCCTGCTTGGCCATGCTTCGCGTCGACTCCCAGCCTGGAATCAGCCTGCCGGGCGCGCGGTCGCAACGCCCGGCAAGCGCAATGTGGAGCGGCTTCTAGAGCAAAGGATAGGCCTCAGAGCGCTCGGCTTCCGACTCGTCTGTCGTTCCTTCATATTCATCCGACGATTGGGTGACGTTGCGCAAACTCAGACCCAGTCGCCGGGCGGCGGCGTCAATGTGGATGATGCGAACACGCACCATCTCACCCTCCTGCACCACGTTGCGCGGATGCAGGAAATTCCCATCCCCCAACTCCGAGACATGGATGAGACCTTCCAATCCCTCCTCAAGGCCGACAAAGGCGCCGAACTTCACCACATTGGTGACAACGCCCTCGACGATTTGCCCCACGGAGTACGTCTCCTCGACCTTCTCCCACGGGTCGGGCAAGAGCTCCTTCAGACTCAACGCCACCCGATCCTGCTCCCGATCGACCGAGAGCACCTGGACCTCCAGCTCCTCGCCGCAATGGACGACGTCCGATGGATGGCGCACCCGCCCCCAGGATAGCTCGGAGACGTGTATGAGTCCCTCCACACCGCCCAGATCGATGAAGACACCAAAGCGCGTGATATTAGTCACTTTCCCGCGCACGCGGTCTCCGGGCTCCAAATTTGAGAGCAATTCCACCCTGCGCCCCGGCCCGGCCAGCGCCGCGCGCTGAGAAAAAACGAGCCGGCCCCGCTCAGGATCGAATTCAATCACCTTAAGGCAGAGCCGTTCGCCCACCAGGCTGTCAAGGCGCTCGATGCGGGCCATCTCGTCCATCATGGGGTCAATATCTGTCAGATGGGAGATAGGGACGAACCCCCGCAGATTCCGGGCCTCAACTAGCAATCCACCACGGTTGTAGCCGATAACAGGCAGCTCTACGACGTCATCGGTCTGGTAGAGGGATTGGGCCCACTGCCAATCCTCCGGGCTTCCCTGTCGCACGCCTCGGCGCTCTTCCTCATCGATAACCGGCCGCCGAGAGGCGCTGGCTTGTTCCTCTTCCTCCATGATCGCGGCCCACCAGGACTCATCCATCGCCGGCGGCTGCGACTCCCCCCATTCCTCTCTTGAACCCTCATCCATGATCTTTTCCTGACCTCAATCCAAGGGTCGTTTCACACAATAGAACCAGGTCGAAGGTTACCCTATTCCAGCATCTTGGCAAGTTATGTCTTCTGTTCGGCTTCCACCTCCTGAGAAGATGCCACTTGGCGCTCCATCTGTGCGATGGCCTCCGCCACGGCCTCGATGGCTATACGCTGCTTACGGTACAAGTCCGCCTCCGACATCGCCAGTTTCCGGGCCACATCCCGCACCTTGCGACCCTGGAGGAACTTCATTTCAAGGATATTGTACAGCATCCACTCGCCTGTCAGACGCCGCTCCCCTTCCGGCCGGACCTGCTCGATGGCGTTCCGCAGGATGGCCCGCAGCGCATTAACAGGGTTGCCATCGTGCTCGTCGACTGCGCGCTGCACCACTCGCAGACCCAGCAATGGGCTCCGTGTTAGCCGCGGGCCTCCCCAATAATGCCCCAGGGCTTCCTTCACCAGGTTGGCGAGGTCCTCTTCCGTGCCAATGCCCTCCAGCGGAGCCACCAGTGCCTGCGCACCCGCATAGCGTGCTTCCGCCCGCATACGCTGGATGGCATCCACCTGCGGTACGAGCCGATCGACGACCGCGAAGACTTCCTGCTGCAGCTTCTTTTCCGCCAGGGCGATGGTCGCCCGCTCCAGCAGTATAGCCAGGCGCTCTTGTTCCTCCAGGGAAAAATCCGGCCTATGGTTCCGAGCCCGCACACCCATGAATCCGATGACCTCGGC
>CAZQDE010000007.1:0-8501 GCA_964591485.1 uncultured Anaerolineaceae bacterium
TTCGCCTGGGCCGCATCCGGGGCGTGAAACGGCCTGCCGTCGCGCCCACGATTCCCGTGCAGGGGGGACATGCGCTGGCCTTGGATCTTGGCGCCAACGCCGATTGCCGCCCAGAATTCTTGGTGCAATTCGCGCTGATGGGCAGCGTCTATGCTGAGCGCATCCACGCCAAGCATCATCCCAGGGTTGGGCTGCTCTCCAATGGTGAGGAACCGGGCAAGGGCAATGCCCTTGTTAAGAAGACCTATCCCCTCCTCGAAGCCGCCGGGCTTAATTTCATTGGAAATGTCGAGCCCAAGGAGGTCTTCGGGGGCCACGCGGACGTCGTCGTAACGGATGGCTTCACTGGGAACGTCTTGCTCAAGACAAGCGAGGCTGTGGCCCGGTTCCTTTTCGACCTCATCCGAAGCGAGATTGGCGCCTCGCCTCTAGCGACAATCGGCGGGATTCTCGCGCGGCCGGCATTTCGCCGGGTGCGACAGATCCTCGACCCTTCCGAGTACGGCGCCGCGCCTTTGTTGGGTATCGACGGCCTGGTCTTCATCGGCCATGGCCGGTCCAATGCGCATGCGCTCGTGAGCGCCATCCGCGTCGCTCGCCAAGCGGTTGGGAAGGATGTGCTGCCAGCTCTGCGCGAGGCCATCCAGACTCGGCTTGGGGCCGAAGCTGTGCCTTAGTCCAATGCGCAGTCGGATGCCGACCCATAGCCGCCGGGCTTCTGCTCTGAGATAGGGCAAGCGTCGGAGACAAGCCTGGGTCCTTGTATGCTCGGGATGCTATATGGCTATGCGCAATCCTTGTGTTCCATTACACTTACACTCACCTAGAATCCAGGAGTAACGATGCAGCAATATGTCAACTTCCAACGCATTCGCCGCTACGGCCGACTCGGCCAGATCCTTATGTACACCGGATTGGGCGCCACGCTGCTGGCGGCAGTGATCGCTTTCCTGCAGCCCGCCTATATTCTTATCGCCCTACTCTTGATGCTCCTGGGCGCGCCTGTATCCCAGATTGGCACCGTGCTTTACAACCGCTACGGCCGCTCGCCAAGGGTGGATGAAGTGCTCTATGAATCGCTGAAGGGACTGGATGAGCGCTATGGCCTCTTTCACTACCTCTTGGGGGCACCACATGCCCTGCTTGGGCCCTCCGGTGCGTTTGCCCTGCTCCCGCGATTCGAGGATGGCATTCTGCGGTGGGAGAGCAGCATGTGGTCCCAGGAGCTTCCGCCTCGACGCCTGAGGCTGGGCTCAGGTCGAAAACGCCTGCGGCGTCTCGATGCAGAGGCGCGCCAGAAAGCTGAGGCCCTCCAGGGGGCTCTCGATCGTCTGCTCGGCGAAAATCACGAGCTCACAGCGCAGCCATTAGTGGTTTTCCTATCCAACCGTTCGCGGCTCGAAGCCCAAGAAACCCCCTACCCCGCAGCCCACAGGAAGAAGCTCAAGGAGACCATCCGACGCTTGCCCCGGGCCAAATCGCTGTCGCCCGAAGAGATACGCCAGCTCGGCGAACGCCTGCAAAGGCTCTAGCCATTCAGCCGGAGATCGAAAAAGGGCTCAAAGATGAGCCCCCTTCGTACGGGTGGAATTGTGAAGGCCAATCAACAAGCAAAGCCCTCGCGGCCGGACAGGCCCAAAGCGCGCCAGCGCGCAAACCACACTTAGCTATTGAGGTATTCCTCCAGCGCCTCGCGAGAGATGCGGTAGGCTTTCCCGATCTTCTTGGCCTTGATTTGTCCGGCCTCGATGGCAGCCATTATGTCCTCTTCGGCCACTTTCAAGAACGCTGCGGCTTCAGAGGGCGTCATGACATCCGGAACCGCTGAGGCCTCGGGTACATCCTCCCCGCTTTCACGGCGCTTTCGAAGCGATTCGGCGATGGCATCGCCAATACCCATCCCCGCCCCGATACCGGCTGTAAGGCCTGCTCCGCCGGAAGGATTCTGGGCAGCATCGCGCATCGCGTCTGCGGCCTGGAGCTGCGTATAGGTCTCCATATCCAGCATGCCCATCGCCCGCAGCTCTTCCGCGGATCTATCCGATGGTTTCAAGCTTTCGATGTAGAAGGATTTCAGCGTCAGCCCAATAGCACGGAAATCATCCTGCACCTTCGCGCGCACGGAGGCGCCGATCTCCTCCACAAGGCCGATTAGTTCAGGCACAGCCTTGGCCTCCGTCGTCTCTCCCAGCAAATCCTGCAGCTTTGAGAGAAGCATCGAACGGAGCCGGGCCTGAATATCCTGTGTCGTGTACGCGCCGGTCACACCAACGATCTGCGTGACGAATTGCTGCGGGTCGGCGATCTGGAAGCTGTAGGTTCCGAAGCCCTGCAGCAGGGCCACCCCGAGACCCATCCCGGGATTGCGGACCAGGATGGGCTGAGGGGTCCCCCACTTCTGATTGGCAAACTCTCGCATCGAGACGAAGTACACCTCTGCCGTAAACGGAGAGCGGTCATTGAAAGCCTTGCCAACGAGATCAATCAGCAGAGGGATGTTAGCTGTGGTGATGGTATGCCTTCCGGGCCCAAAGGTGTCCAGCGCCTTTCCGTCCCGGTAGAAAACTGCCGTCTGGGCCTCGCGGACGATCACCTGGCTCCCAATCCGAAAGTCACCTGCTTCACGCTCAGGAAACCGATGCACGATCTCGTCGCGCATCTCACTCGCATATTCAACGACATCAAAAATCCTTGCCATCTCCCTGTCTCCTCTTCCTCAGATCGCTACTCGCCGGCAGTCAGGATGATCTCGCTACGCCGGTCGAATTGATCGATGGCTTCCTGGGCAAGCCCGGTCAGGTGCCGGATCGCGGCCGGCAATCCATCCGTGCCCATGGAGGCCTGAATGTTCTCGACGGCGCGTTGGATGCCCTCAGCTCCCTCCAGCATTGCGAGGTCGAAGGCATAGATCTTCTCCAGCTCATCGCTCTTGACCCGTACCGCGTCGAAGAAGCCGGCATATCCATAAGCGGCATTCTTTACCCGATCGGCGAAGGTTCGCAACTTGAGCGCGGCCGCTTCCAATTCGCCCACCAGTGCAAGCTCCCCTGCCCCCGCCAGCTCCCGCTGGAGCGCTGAGAGCCGGTCCCATTGCTCTTCATAGCGCCGTGCAATGGTCTCCCTGAGCAGCTTATCGGCCTCTCGCCGGTTCTCCCGGTCCCAGTACCCTAGAAAGCCCGCGAGCGCATTTCGCACCTGGCCCAGGAGATCCTTCCCCTCGGTTATCTTCTCCAGTGGATCGCCCATCTGCGATATCTCCTTCGCGCGTGGATCCAGACCGGCCGCCTACTCCCTCACATTATAGCCTCGACGTCCCAAGCCAACAATCATCAGGCTGACAACCAACTGACCCCAAAGGACGGAAAGGACGCAGTATAATCTGCTCATAGACGTTTCCAGAGGGAGGGGCCGATGGCGATACTCGATGACCTGCTACGGGTGGCGAAGCCGCTAGGGGAAGCCGTGCACATTGGCGACGGTCCCGTGGTCACGGTGCGCGAGCTTGAGACTTTGCCCGCAGCGATCGAAGATGTGCTTCGCACCGCCGTGTTCGGTGCCCAGCCGGATAAGGGCTTGGCTCAATGGCTCATTCGCGCTTGCGCGCTGGATGCCGGGATCATTCCCGCCTCTATCCATGACCTTTACATCGCTCGGGGTCGCGGAGACACGCCGGATGATTTCACCGTACCTGCCATGAATCTACGTGCGCTGCCCTACACGGCCGCTCGGGCCGTGTTCAGGGCCGCGATGGATATGAGCGCCAAGGCGATCATCTTCGAAATCGCACGCTCAGAGATGGGTTATACAGATCAACGGCCCGCTGAGTATGCAGCCAACATCCTGGCCGCGGCCCTTGCCGAGGGCTATCGGGGCCCTGTCTTCATCCAAGGCGATCACTTCCAGGTCAGCGCGAGCCGTTACGCCAAGGGCCCCCACACAGAGCTGCAGGCCATCCGAGACCTCGCATTGGAAGCGCTCCACGCGGGCTTCTTCAACATTGACATCGACACTTCCACACTGGTGGATTTGAGCCGGCCGACCATCCCTGAGCAGCAGGAGATTAATTATCGCCTTTGCGCCGAGCTATCCGCGTTTATCCGCGAGCACGAGCCCGAAGGCGTGACGGTCTCCCTGGGGGGTGAAATCGGGGAAGTGGGCGGCCAGAACAGCACCGAACCAGAGCTGCGCGCCTTCATGGAGGGGTTCAATCAAAGCCTGCAGGAACTGAGACCGGATGCGCCGGGGCTCTCCAAGATCAGCATCCAGACCGGCACTTCCCATGGCGGTGTGGTACTCCCGGACGGTTCGATTGCAAGAGTGAGCGTGGATTTTGACACTCTGAAGACGCTCTCGCGCGTCGCCAAGGAATACGGAATGGGGGGCGCAGTCCAGCATGGCGCCTCCACCCTTCCGCCGGAGGCATTCACAAAATTCGCCGAGGCCAACGCCCTGGAAGTTCATCTGGCCACGGGTTTCCAGAACATCCTATACGATCACCTCCCCGAAGATCTCAAGCAGGAGATGTACGCCTACCTCGAAGAGCATCATGCCGATGAGCGCAAAGATGATCAGACCGACGAGCAGTTCTACTACAAGGCGCGCAAGCGTGCGCTCGGCCCATTCAAGAGAAGACTCTGGGATCTTCCGGAAGACACGATCGCGGCCATTGCCGATGCCTGGGAAACGCAGTTCCGCTTGCTGTTTGACCGTCTGAATGTCGGCGGTACTGCGACGCTCGTCGATCGCTTCGTCTCACCCCGGCCGATTCGGCCCGATCTGCGCAAGTACCTGGGGGAGCTGGCGGGCGAAGAGGATGTCCGGGACCTGGCAGATTAGCAGGGCACAATGGCGCTTTCGGGTCAACGAATCCAGCCAGAGCGCTTCACGCTCATCCCCCGCACGCTTGTCTTCCTGCTCCGCGGCGATCGGGTGCTGCTGATGCGGCTCCATGAGAACCGTGGCGCCTGGGCGGGTAAATACAATGGCGTGGGAGGCCATGTCGAAGCGGGTGAGGATCCCCTCACGGCGGCGATGCGCGAGACTGCCGAAGAAACCGGCCTCGCGCCGGCTGCATTGCGTCTTGCGGGCGTTATCATCGTCTACCCAGGCTCCTCGCCTGGCATCGGTCTCTATGTCTACGTTGGAGAGGTCTCCGGAGGAGAGGTCATCCCGGCGCAGGAAGGGACACCGGAATGGGTGCCCCTGGATGAAGTCGAGGAGAAGCCGCTCGTCGAGGACCTTCTCATGATCCTTCCTAAGGCGATCGCATGCTACCATCAGAAGGAGACTTTTTCCGCCATCACGACCTTCGACGATGAGGGCTTGCCTGTCGTCCACTTTACCTCATGAAGGCCGCAACCTTACGCACGAATCGATATCCGGGCTACGCATGGGCGGGCATCACACTCGGAATCCTGGTCCAGATCCTGCTCATCCTGAAGATCCGCTTCGCGGCTGTGTGGCTGACGCCCCTGATGTGGACAGCCTACATCCTTGCGGCCGATGGCTGGCTGGCCATCAAGACAGGTCGCTCCTGGCTGACCTCCCGGCGCCGGGAATTCCCGCTCCTGGCGCTTCTCTCCATCGCCATCTGGTTGATCTTTGAGGCCTACAATTTCCATTTGCAAAATTGGCTCTATGGCGGCGTGCCGGCGAGTCCGATCCTAAGAGACCTGGCCTACCTATGGTCTTTCGCGACCATTCTTCCTGGCGTCTTTCTCACCTCCGAATTACTCGAGCAATGGCTGCCCCCAACACTCACTCTCCGACGCTTGCCTAGCTTGCTGCAAGGATGGCCAGCCTTTTTGCTGGGCGCGACGATGATCACGGTACCGCTCGCACTGCCCGTACCCCTGGCGCGTTACAGCATCGCCTCGGTCTGGCTGGGGTTCATCTTTCTGCTTGAGCCGGTGAACGCCCGTCTAGGAGCGGGCTCGTCGGGAAGATTAATCAGGGAGGGAAACGGACGCAGGGTGTTGGCGCTTCTGTTGGGGGGCTTCTCATGTGGCCTGTTATGGGAAGCCTGGAACTACCAGGCCTTCCTGGCCCAAGGGGGTCATTGGATCTACACCATACCGGCTACGCTTAGGGTCTTCGGCCTTCATTATGGCCAAATGCCTGTGCTCGGCATGTTCGGATTCCCGCCATTTGCGCTGGAGCTTTACGCTCTCTATCACCTGCTTCGCGCTCTCCTCGATGGCGAGAGATTGCTCGGGCCGCCTGCCTGGTAAACTCCGACCTGGGCTCCCGGCACGCCCTACTCGCCGGGATATTCGTAAAACACGAGCAAGGTATTGCCATAGCGGCGCTGGTCCACTTCCTCCAGGCGCGTCAGGCCCAGGTCTTCGTATTCTCGAGGATGCAACTGGGCCACCACCCAAGCATCGGGGTTCAGCCACTCAACGCGTTCATCCAGCAAGCGGAGTGCCCGGGACCAGAGGCCTTGATACTGTGGTGGCGCCACATAGACGTAGTCGAACCCTTGTTCGGCAGGAGCCTGCAAAAGCCGGAAGGCATCCCTACGCGTGATCTTCGCCTTATCGCTCAGCTTGGCGCGCGCTAGATTCTCGGTGACCGTGCGCACTGCCCTCCGGTCGCTATCGTTGAACCAGGCCCAGGCTGCGCCGCGGCTCAACGCCTCGATCCCCACACTGCCGGTCCCCGCGAACAGGTCAAGCCAGTGCGATTCGATCACCTCCGCTCCGATGATATTAAAGAGCGCCTCTTTGACCCGATCGCTGATCGGGCGTGTCCCCTCGCCCGGCACGAGCGCCAGACGCACGCCTTTGGCGCGGCCCGCGATCACTCGGATGCCCGCCAACGCTTCTCCCTATTCATGAGTGAGACTTCGCTGGCTCCGGCTCGCTTGTCCGGATTCAACCGCCCTGCGTGCAGCTATCAGGTTTGCATGTGGGGAAATGATGGGGACGACACAACCGGTGCCTAACACCAAGCCCCGTCTCTTCATTTGCCCCAGCGCGTCGGCCGCCTCTTCCACTACCTGCAGAGGGTCTCCCAACGCCAGCGTTTCGCGGCGAATCCCGCCGCATACAGCCTTTCCCCTTAGACGGTGCGCTCCTTCGTTCAAACTGGGGCCAGCCTCGCGGTCGTGCCAATTCACGACCTGCACCCGATAGCGCTCCGCGAGATCGAGCATGATCGCATCCCCATGGAGATGAAGCACATTCAACCAACCGCCCTCAGCGGCTTCCAAGATCCTCTCATCGTGAGGAATCCCAAAGCGGGCGTAGCTCTCTGCGTCCATATAGCGATAGGAAGCATGTTGGATTGCATAGAAGATCCCATCCGCGCCGGCCGCGAGCGCGGCGGAGATGAAATCCACCGTCGTCGCCGTTATGATCTCCAGGCCGGCCAGGACAGCACCCGGGTTGCGATGGAGATGTTCGAAGAGGCATTGCTCTCCGGCTAAATTCTTGGCCTGCGCAAGTGGGCTGAAGATGGTTGGGAGAAGCGGCGTGCCTGCCGGAAGCTTCGCTCGAAGGAGCTTCAGGCAATCCAGGTGCCGGGATAGGTTTCCCGCGCCCGGACTGAGCTTTCTCATCCGGCCCCAATCCTCAGGAGTTTCGACCACACGCAGAACGTAGCGCCGCGTGCCCTCGGAGTTTCCCTCCCAGACATCCTCCACTCCCCAATCAACCAGGCAGTAGGAGGAGGCCGGAGTGACTTTAACGAAGTCGAAGTCGTACTCTTCCTGGAATCGGACTATGGCCTCTGCCAGCCAGCGGGGATCTTGATCGTCAACAGGAAAATGCCGCCATATCGCGACGGGCGGGCGATCTGCCACCTGCCCTGCGATGGCGGCTTCCAGTCGTTCTCGCTTCGTCGTCATCCCACTGCTATGCTGCGCCTTTCATCAAGATGTTTCGTTGTTCCTCCGCAAGCCGCCGCAGCATGGATGCCTGCACCGAGCGCTCGCCCGTGGCCAGCGCCTTCTCAAATTCGGTCAGCGCGACCTCCTTCTGGCCAAGCTGTTTGAGCGAGAGACCCAGCCCGTAATGGAATTCGATGTCGTCCGGCCAGCGCTCCCGCGCCTTTTCAAAGGCGTCGCGAGCCTCCTCGAAACGGCCCGCGCCATATAATGCCCAGGCCAGCTTTCGCTGCAGGTCCCGGTCATCCGGTTGCCTCGAGGCTTCCTCTTGAAGGGATGCGATGTTTTCCAGCACATCCTTGGATGGGGCATCGTCAGCCATGGTCACCTCGCTCATCTGTTGGCAGGACTGCTTCTCTGATTATAGCTTGATGCGTCAAATCCGTCCGCTACAGCAGATCAGGGATCTGCTCCGGCGTTTCAGCCGTTGGAACCCCAGCGGCCTCCAGCGCCCTAATCTTCTCTTCAGCAGTCCCTTCGCCCCCTTCGACAATCGCGCCCGCGTGGCCCATCCGCTTTCCTGGCGGCGCCGTCCGCCCAGAAACGAAAGCCACGGCCGGCTTGGTCATCCGGTCCTGGATAAACGCCGCTGCACGCTCCTCGTCGCTTCCCC
>CAZQDE010000007.1:8601-71617 GCA_964591485.1 uncultured Anaerolineaceae bacterium
GGCTTGGTCATCCGGTCCTGGATAAACGCCGCTGCACGCTCCTCGTCGCTTCCCCCGATTTCCCCGATCAGCACTACCTTATCGGTGTGCGGATCGGCCTCGAACATTTCGAGGACATCCACGAAAGAGGTTCCATTGATTGGATCGCCGCCGATGCCGACGCAGGTGGAGACACCGATGTTCTTCTGAGAGAGTGCATAAAGCACTTCATACGTCAGGGTGCCCGAGCGCGACACGATGCCTATGTTTCCGGGCTTGGCGATGTGCCCAGGGATGATGCCAACCTTCGCTTCGCCTGGGCTAAGCAAACCGGGGCAATTTGGGCCAACCAATCGCGCGCCCTTCTGATCGAGGTACCGGCGAACTTCCATCATATCCTGCACCGGAATGCCCTCCGTGATGGCTACGATGAGAGGCACCCCAGCGTCTGCAGCTTCAAGGATGGCATCCGAGCAAAACCTGTCCGGAACAAAGATCACGCTGGTATTGGCGCCAGTAGCTTCCACTGCGGTCTGGACAGTATCGAACACAGGGATCTTTCCGCCCAAGACCCACTCGCCGCCCTTTCCGGGAGTGACACCCGCGACCACCTTGGTGCCGTACTTGACCATCCGGGAGGTATGGAAGAGGCCTTCACGCCCGGTAATTCCCTGGACTAGGAGGCGGGTTTCTCTGCCTACAAGGATGCTCATTTCAGTTTCCTCCCTGAGCCAGCGCCACGGCCTTCTGGGCCGCCTCCGCCAGCGTCGTCGCCGTTTCCAGCGCGGCATCGGCCAGCATCCTGCGACCTTCCTCCTCGTTCGTGCCCACCAAGCGTATGACCATCGGCAGGTCGGTGGGTGTTTGCTCGAGGGCCGCGAGGATGCCGCGGGCGACTTCATCGCAGCGCGTGATGCCCCCAAAGATGTTGAAGAGCATGGCCTTGAGATCGGGGTCCCGCAAGATGATTTGAATCGCGGCTGCGACCTTTTCCGCGGTGGCGCCACCTCCGATATCCAGGAAATTTGCAGGCGCGCCGCCGTAGAGGTGGATGACGTCCATGGTTGCCATAGCAAGGCCGGCACCATTGACCATGCAGCCGATATCTCCATCCAGCTTGACATACGAGAGGCCATACTTGCGGGCTTCCCGCTCCTCAGCCTGCTCCTCATCCAGGTCACGCATCTCCGCCAGCCCCGGATGCCGGAAGAGGGCGTTATCATCGATGACCATCTTTCCATCCAACGCCAGCAGGGTATGCTCCCCCGTCACGACCAGCGGATTGATCTCGGCCAGCGTGGCATCGTTCTCGGTGTAGGCTTTGAAGAGGCCGGAGGCGATGCGGATGAAGCTCTTCCAAAGATCACGCGGCAGCTCGATGCTGGCAGCCAAGAGGCGGGCCTGATATTCCCGCAGCCCCAGGAGAGGGTCGATCCAGACGCGCACGATCCGCTCAGGATGCGTGCGGGCCACCTCTTCGATCTCGATGCCGCCTTCGGCCGAGGCGATCATCACCGGGCACCGGCGGGCCCGGTCGTTGGTGATCCCAAGGTAGATTTCCGTCTCGATGTCGGCGGCCTCATCGACCAGAACCCGCCGCACAGGCAATCCCTTGATGGTCATCGCCAGGATCTGAGTGGCAGCCTCCTCGGCCTCCTCGGGTGAATCGACCAAGCGGATACCGCCTGCCTTGCCACGTCCACCCACAAGCACTTGCGATTTGACGACCACACGTCCGCCGAGCTCCTCGGCGATCGACCGCGCCTCTTGCGATGTCATCGCCATCCGCCCTCGCGGGATGGGAATGCCGCATTCGGCGAACAATTGCTTGGATTGATATTCATGCAGTTTCATGCAAGCTCCCTCTCTGCAAATCCCCTCTCTCGTAGGATGGGCTCATTCCTCCGATCCGCGCAGGAATGGCGGTTCAAAGCGCATGAGCCGCGAATTCCCGCTGTCGACAACCCATACTGATCCAGATGGATCGATCGCCACACCGCTCAAGAGGTTGAACTGGTTAGCCTCCCTTCCGAAGCCGCTACCCCACCCCCCCATGAATTCGCCCTGCCCGTCGAAACACAGGACCCGGAACCCCTCCGGGTCTGTGGCGCAGACGTTCCCGGCCTTGTCAACATCCAGATAGGGCTTATTTTCGAGAGATTGCCCGAACCAAGCCTCGAGGGACCAATCGCGAACCGGTTCGAATACGCCCTCGCCCGTCTCCGCAAAGACTTGTATACGCTGGTTCCAAGTGTCAGCGACGTAGATCTGGTCCTGTGCATCGACGGCCAGGCCGACGGGTTCATCGAGATACCCCGGCAGGTAACCGGCGCCGCCGAACTCGGTCAGGAATCGCCCTTGGCGATCGAAGACCTTGACAAGCTTGTTCCCGGTGTCCGCCACAAAGACGCGGCCCTGCGAATCCACAGCCACATCCCTCGGCCCCCAGAACGTCAAGGGCGCATCGCCAGTGCCCTCTTCGCCGAACATGCCTAGGAAACCGCCGTCGGGGGCGAACCATTGTATGCGATGGTTCCAGGTATCGGCCACGTAGACCGTTCCATCCGTGCCAACCGCGAGGCCCCAAGGCTCGTTGAACGTGCCGCCGGGGGCCTCTCCGCTGTGAATATCGGCGAAGCTGCCCCAAGCCGTGATTTGGCCGATCCCTTCGCCGGTCGGCAACACCCGCTGGATGCGGTGATTGCTGGTGTCGGCGACATACAGGCTCCCATCAGGAGAGATGGCCACATCACGCGGCCGGAAGAATTGGCCCACATCCTGTCCTTCACCGCCCACAATTTGGGATGCAAACAAATCGAGCATCCCCTCCCGGTAGGGATCTTCGAAGGTCGGCGGCTCGATGGCGATTGGGCTCAGGCCGTAATCCCAAACCTGTGCCGCGACGTCCTTCCGCACATAGAGGCGCATGCGGTCGGAGGGGCTCCAGTTTGTGATCGCCATGTCTCGCCCGACAATCCGGCCGTAATCTGTGAAATCTCGATTCAGCCAAATCTGCCAGACAGCTTGCCGCACGGCCCGGTCTGTGAAGAAGGGACGGATATGCTGCCAAACGCGCTGCAGGTATTCGCGCCAGGACATGGGTTCCACGGTGCCCCCTTGCATGGCGAGGTCATTTGCGCGTTCGCCCTCGATCGCTGACCACTTCAGGCTCCAGTAATCCTGGTTGGGCCACCACATACGGATGTATTCATAGGTGTAATAGCGGTCGCCTAGAAGCGGCTCGGCTAGATGCCAGTTGTTGTCCCCTACCAGGATGACCGGATATTGGAGCAAGTCGCGCGTGGGGTTGGGGCCAAAGTAGAACTGATTGGTGTAATCGCGCAGGTACCAGTTCAGAGGCCAGGATACATCATCGTCATATGCCACCTGGATTGCCAACCCATCGGTCATGCGCCGCGAGAGATCTTCGATCTGGCGCATCGCCGTCTTCACACCCGGCGCTGAATGAGCATAGACCAGGTACTCAGTGGCGAGATCATAGTTCACGAAGGAGGCCCGAAACGATGCCCTCGCCGTGAGTACGAACAACGCTGCGAGCACGACCCCGGCCCCGGCGCGCACGAAGGTGGAGAAACGGATGCCCTGTCCCAGCCGCCAGAGTGCCACCCCCGTCCCAAGGCAGAAGATCAGGGAGGAGAGAAAGGCGTTCGTTGCGCGTAGCTGCTCCAGCTCACGGCCCATGAACGGCGGGCGATCTCCCAGCAGGGAGCCCAAGGCATGCAGGCCGGAGAGCAGGAACAGCACCAGCACAACCAGCAAGATCCATCCATTCGCCCGCGTGAATCGCCGCCAATCCACACGCCCGAGAAACTTCGCCAGACCCCATCCCCCGAACAGGATCATCGGAAGGGCCATGTGAACCGTGAGCCAGGGCATCTTCTCGCCGGCAAACGAGTAGGCTGTTACCGAAGTGGTCGTCCAGTACCCGAGAAAGCCAACGGTCGGGAATGCGAGGCCTGGCTGTCCTGCTTCCGCATCAGGCCGCCCCTTCCCCCGCAAGACATAGAACATGGCCAGAAGCGAGCCAATCGCTGGAAGAAACTCATACACAGGAATCTGGATAAAGAGATAGTAATACCAGGGCTGGCCGCCCCGCTCAACGCCATGTTGCTCCAGCCAGTAGCCCAGCGATCCTACCAGCCCCGAGGCGATCCCGTCACTATTGGTGAACACTGTTGTATAGAAGACGAAGTAAAGCCCGAAGAACACACCCGCCGCAACCAGCCACTTGCGCCAGTTCCATGCCGCGCCAATAGCAACGCTAAGCAGCAGCAAGCCTGCCACAAGCATGATAGTCCTGCTGACGGGCAGCAGAGATTTATAATCGAGCGGATCCCACCCCAGCAAATTGGCCGGAAGCGCCGCCAATTGCGGCATGGTCACCGTCCAGACAACCACGATCAGGTCTAAGGACGGGAACTCAGTCCGCAGCCTGCGTCCGAACTCGAATACCAACCCCACGAGCAGGAGCAGCGTGCCCAAGAAGGCCAGCAACAGGCCCAAGGACACCAAAGGAGAGAGGCGCACGCCCTCAGCCAGGTTAACACCCGCGCCGGCCGTGCCCTGGAGCGGTGTGGCCTGGCTGCCCGAAGCCGCCCAGCCTTGGAAGAGTGCGCCCATGGCGAGGACCCCACCGACTGCAGCCGCTCCCAGTCCCAGGAGGAAGATGGCCTTATGGCGGGCTTGTGACCAGGGCATTCGCAAGATACGCCATGCGAAGAAAATGATCAGGAAAATCAGCAGTTGTGCGGTGTAGATGAAAGAGGTTTCCTTGGCAGTCGCATGCAGCGCAAGAGACGCGGCGAGCAAATAGAGCCAGCGTGGCTGGCGGGTCTCGTAATAGCGGAAGACCGCATAGAACATGAGCAGCGCCAGGGGGACGACGAGGGCCTCATTGCGCACGTAGCGACTGTAGTAAAGCATATAGGGAGAGATGAGCATGAGCAGGGCAGCGGTGAGCGCTCCCCAGCGGCCCAGGTAACGCCGGAACAGGATCACCAAGCCTACCGCAAGTACGCCCGCCGCGGCGGCAGGGAAGCGCGCAGTGGCATCCGAATCCCCGAAAAGAAAATACGAAAGCGCTACCAGATGCATCTGCAAAGGCCCGTGCATCAGCGGATCATGGGAGAAGCCGCGCCCTTCCGATAGGTACCAGGAGAATTGAGTGTGCAGACTCTCATCGTGGCTCATCACCCGCGACTCAAGGTCATAGAAACGTGTGAACAGCGCCGCGATCAAGAGGATTATGTATAAACCAACCTCGAGATTGATGCGGACGCTTCCGGCAAGCAAGCGGTCCAGCCAATGAGATTCGAGTTGCTCCTGAGGCGCATGGGTTGTCATGAGCGTCTCCTGGATGAGGTTCCGGGCTTCGCTTTTCTTCGGGTCTTCCTGGGTGCGGCCCTGCGAGTGGAAGGGCGAACGGAGGCTTTCTCCAGGCGCTTGAGCTCCCCCTCACTCAGCGGCCTCCATGCGCCCGACTGAAGATCACCTAGTTCGAGCGGGCCGAAGCGCACCCGTATCAGCCGCCGCACATGTAATCCCAGGGCGCGAGCCGTCTCGCGGATCTGCCGCTTGTGGCCTTCCCGGATTACCACTCGCACCCAGGGCTCATTGGGATTTCGCTCCGGCAGGACCTTTGCCGGTTTTGTGCGGTGTCCATCCGCAAGCACAACTCCCCGGCGCCAGGTCTCAAGTTGCCGCGCGTCAGGCATGCGGTTCAGCAACACCCGATATTCTTTCTCATGCTCATAGCGAGGGTGCATGAGCCGGTTGGCAAGATCGCCATCATCGGTGAGCAGCATGAGGCCTTCGCTCTCAAGGTCAAGGCGCCCGACGGGGAATAGACGCCGGCCAGCAGGGACCAAGTCCGTCACAACCGGCTTGCCTCCCTGTGAGCGTGTGGAGGAGAGCACGCCTCGAGGCTTGTTAACCAGCACATACATGGGCTTTGCTGGCAGGCGAAGCTGCTCCCCATCGACAGTTATAACCGCCTGCTCGGGATCGACCCGCATGCCGAGCTTGGCTGGCCGTCCATCGACTCGCACTCTGCCTTGGAGGATCAATGTCTCGCAATTCCGTCGAGAACCCAGGCCGGCGCGAGCCAGGATCTTCTGTAGCCGTTCAGTCATGCTGGCCCCCGCTCTCGCTGGGCGTCTCGCCCTCATTACCCAGCGTCGGCATTTCAGGATCCGGATCGAGGGGCGGCAGTTCCTCCAAGGAAGTAAGGCCAAAATTGCTGAGGAAGTCGGGCGTGGTTCCATAAAGGATGGGACGCCCTGGGCCTTCCGATCGCCCCACTTCTTCGATGAGCCCATGGCGCAGCAAGGTCCGTAGCACACTATCGGAATTCACCCCCCGGATGGCATCAATCTGAGGGCGCGTGACCGGCTGCTGGTAGGCGATGATCGCCAAGGATTCGAGCGCAGCCCGGCTTAATGTGGCCGTCTCCTCCAGTTGCAGGAACCGCTGCACATCGTTCGCGGCTTCGGGCGCGCTGGTTAGCTGGACCTGGTTGCGGGTCAGTTGAAGTCGGATGCCGCGCCCTGCAAGCGTGCTCTGAAGGGCCTCCAGCGCCGCCTCGATCTCGCGTGAGGGCACATCCAGCGTTCGCGCCAGGTCGGGGATTGCCACGGCATCGGAGGCCACGAAGAGCAGCGCTTCCATCCGTGCTTCGAGGCTCAAGGGCGCCTGCCCACCGTTTGGGCCCCCATCCTGCATGCTATAATCGGCACCGATTTCTGCCTTGGGAGACGTGACGCTTGACTTATTCACCCTGGTTCGCCCGCAGGGACTCCGCGACTTGGCTGGTTGCCGCTAGCCTGCTTCTTGCAACCCTTGCCTGTCAGATTGACCTCGGCGGCCCCGCCGCCCCCTACGTGCCGATCCCACCAGATCCAGGGGGCGCGGATGAAGTGCTGCAGACCTGGCAGGCGGCACTCGCCGAGGCGGCGGAGACCCAGCAAGTCATGATTTTGCTCGACGAGCGGCAACTGACAGCCTACCTTTCTGACCGCCTGGAAGCCCGTGAGGAGCCGCTCCTTTCAGATGCTCAGGTCTTCTTGCGGCAAGACACGATCGAAGTCTACGGCATCGCAGAACGTGGGCTCCTCAAAGCGGGCGTTATGATCTCCATTCAGCCCGTGCTCGAAGATGATGGGCGAGTAGCCTTCCGGCTCGCGGAGGCCACACTCGGCCCGCTTCCCGCGCCTAAGGCCTTGAAGGATAGCATCTCGGCCATCCTCACAGAGGCCTTCACCGGCACGCTAGGCAGCCTCGCCACCGGAATCCGGGTGACCTCCCTGGCCGTCGCGGACGGGCAGATGGCGATCGTAGGCGAACTCCGGTGACCAAGCGGACGCGATTATACCAACCCCAAGATTGCCCAGCAATGCGACGCCTCCCATCGCTAGTCCTGGCGCTTAGCCTGATGCTAGCCATCAGCAGTTGCATCGCACCCCAGGTCACTGCCGATGCAATTGCGGCGCGCATTCTCGTCGACGGCGAGAGCATCGAAGTGCGCCTGCCATCTGGCTCAACCGTTCAACAAGCGCTCGATGAGGCCGGCGTCAAATTGAACTCGCTCGACCGCGTCGATCCTCCCCCTTACACCTTAGTCCAGGACGGTACGGAGGTTCTTGTCACTCGCGTGGAGGAACGTTTCGAGATCGAGCAAATCCCGCTGCCCTTCGATCGTCAGACTTTGCCGAATGAGACTCTGCCGGAGGGGGAAACGCGGCTGCTTCAGCCTGGCCAGAACGGCTTGCAGGAGGTGACTTACCGGATCCTGCTGGAAGCTGGTGTCGAGATTTCCCGCGCCCCTGTGAAGAGCGTGATCCTGAGCGAGCCGGTGCCGGAGATCGTGATGATCGGATCCCAATCGGCGACGACTCCGGTCGCCATCGAGGGGCGGTTGCTTTACATGGCGTCGGGGAACGCCTGGCTCATGGAGGGCAACAGCGCCAATCGCACACCCATCGTCGTCAGCGGGGACTTGGATGGGCGCGTCTTTCGAGTTTCACCCGATGGTCGCTGGCTGCTATTCAGCCGCGGCTCGGATGACGAAAATGCAATCAATGAGCTCTGGATTGCCCCCTTGGAGGACACCGAGCTTGAGCCAATCTACCTGGGTGTGGACAACGCCGTTCACTTTGCCGATTGGGTTCCCGAGGTACCTTCGCGAAGCATTGCCTTTTCCACGGTTGAGCCCAGCCCTGGCGCCCCTGGCTGGCAAGCGAATAACGATCTCCAGATCGTAAGCCTCACGCAGACCGGACGTCCGATGGCACCTCGCGTCGTCGTAGATTCGAACGCTGGAGGCCAATATGGGTGGTGGGGAACCGAATTCCTATGGGGGAATGATTCCGCCCACCTGGCCTATGCACGCGCTGACGGGTTTGGGTTCGTGGACCTTGACTCCGGCCGATTAGAGCCCGCCCACCAGATCACGCCCTATCAAACTCTTAGCGACTGGGCTTGGGTCCCGGGACTTGCTTGGAGCCCTGATCACCAGACCCTTTATTTCATCGACCATGGACCCCCGGTGGGCCTTGAGAGCCCCCAGGCGTCCCCCATCTTCAACTTAGCAGCCAAGCCGCGCGTCGGCCCCTCCCCGTTGACGCTCGCAGAACGAACCGGGATGTTCGCCTTCCCACGCGTTTCACCCTTGCTTCCATCCGATACGGCCGAGGTTCGCTTCCGGATCGCATTCCTGGAAGCCATTCACCCTCTCGAAAGTGAGGACAGCGGCTACCGCCTGGCTGTGATCGACCGCGATGGCAGCAACCACCGGGTGCTGTTCCCACCGGAAAACGAGGAGGGGCTTGAACCCGCAAGACCCGGACCGGTATGGTCGCCCTCAGGCTCACGTATCGCGATCATCTACCAGGGCGACCTCTGGATCGTAGACGTCGCGACCGGTGCAGGCCAGCAGTTGACCGCCGACGGTCAGGTTGAGACGCTGGCTTGGGCCCCATGATAGGATAGCTGCAGAACGATCATCCTCAGGCTTCAATGAAAGCCCGCATGAAGGAGGAACGCTTGCGAATACTCGTTACGGGCGGAGCCGGCTTTATCGGATCGCACCTTTGTGATCGCCTTCTCGCCGAAGGGCATGAAGTCGTCGTCGTCGACAACCTGGTGACCGGCGATCTGGCCAACATTGCCCATCTGGCTGGTCGCGAGGATTTCCACTTCATCAAACACGACGTATCGAACTTCATCTACATCCCGGGGAAGGTGGACGCCGTCATGCATCTAGCCTCGCCGGCAAGCCCCAACCCAACCTCACCTTATGGTTATCCGCAATTACCGATCCAAACTCTAAAGGTCGGCGCTCTGGGCACACATAATGCGCTGGGAGTTGCCCGGGCACATCAGGCCCGCTTCCTCTTGGCCTCAACTTCGGAGGTCTACGGCGACCCTCGCGAGCACCCGCAAAGGGAGGGCTACTGGGGACATGTAGACCCGGTGGGGCCGCGCTCGGTCTATGACGAGGCCAAGCGCTTCGCCGAAGCCATCACCATGGCATATCATCGCTATCACGGACTGGACACACACATCGCCCGGATCTTCAACACCTATGGCCCCCGCATGCGACTTGATGATGGACGCGTGGTCCCAAACTTCATTGTTCAAGCGTTGAAGGGCGAACCCCTGACCGTTTATGGTGATGGTTCCCAAACCCGCAGCTTCTGCTACGTCGACGATCTAGTCGAGGGCCTCTATCGCTTGCTCTTCGCGGAGGAGAACTTGCCGGTCAACTTGGGCAATCCACAGGAGATGACAATCCTCGAGCTTGCCGAAGAAATCAACCGGCTAACAGACAATCAGGCTGGCATTCGACGCATCCCCGACGCGCGCGCCCCGGCAGATCCACAGCGCCGGCAGCCAGACATCAGCAAGGCGCGCATGGTTCTCCAATGGGAGCCCAAGGTGGATCTGGAGACCGGATTGCAGCGGACCATCGAGGATTTCTCAAACCGCCTATGAACCGGCTCAGCCCCAAAGCCCAGCGAGAACTATCCCGTTTCCTGAAGTTTTGCGTCGTGGGGGTCATCGGCGCGGTCGTGGATTTCGGCACCTTCAACCTGCTTGCGAACGTGCTTCATGTCTGGAGCATCGGCGCCAGCATGGCCTCCTTCACCGCCGCGGTGTGCAGCAATTTCCTCTGGAACCGCTATTGGACCTACCCCGACTCGCGCTCCAAGCAATTGGGGGCCCAGTTATTGCAATTTGCACTGGTCAGCCTGGCTGGTCTGGCGATCCGCACCCCCATCTTTGCGTTAACTGAGCAACCCATGATCCGGTGGTCTGCCGGCCTCCTGCCTATGCTCCAGGCGAACCTCGCCATCCAAGCGACCTGGCTATCAGGTCTGCAGCCCACCTGGCTGGGCCGCAATCTGGCCCTGGCCCTGGCTGTGATTGTGGTCCTCTTCTGGAACTTCGGCGTGAATCGCGTGTGGACCTACTCGGATGTAAGTTAGACCGAATCATGCATCGCGGAGTCGGGCGGACGATTCCCGCTGATTGTATAATTTGCTCAGCTTAATTCCCTCCTAGGAGAAGTTGATGGACGGTTCGTTGAAGAGAAAACCCATCCCCATCTACACTACACCGGGCGACTGGTCAGCCCTGCTGGTATACCCATATCTCTTCAGCACGATCGGTGAATGGATTGGGTATGTCACACCCGACCGCCAAGTCTTCGACGTAGATGGGGTCTACGTAGGCTGGCTTACGGATGAACCCCGCATCTTACGCAAACGCATCATCGAGGAAGAACTGCCTCGTATCGATCCGCCCGCCCCTCCCGGCCGCATACGTCCGCCCGCAACCGTGCCCTTGCCGCCGATGATGGCGGAATTGCCCTTTGAGATCATCGATGTGCTGGAGGAAGAGCCGGAGCGTCTTCACACAACCGACACCGGTGAGTTCAAGGAGGATATGGATTGAGCCAGGCGGTGACAGCCGGCGAAGGCAAACCTGTAAGCTCCTCACGCATTGCCCTCAGCCAGCTCATGCAGCCCCAGCATGCCAATTCGAGGGGCGACGTCCACGGTGGATGGATCATGAAGCTGGTGGACGAGGCCGGCGCGCTGGCGGCGATGAGGCATGCGCAGTGCCGGGTCGTCACCGTCGCCATCGACCAGATGACCTTCCATTCGCCCATCCGCATCGGGGATCTTGTGACCTTGGAAGCCGAGGTGAGCTACGTGGGCAGCACCTCAATCGAAACGCGCGTACGCGTGACCGCGGAAGATCCCGTCTCAGGAGAGCGCACGCATACCAACACCGCCTATGTCGTCTACGTCGCCCTCGATGATGGCCGCCGGCCAGTGCGGGTGCCGCGCTTGATCCCCGAGAACGAGGCTCAGCGGAAACGCATGGAAGAGGGCGCTCGACGCCAGGCCTACCGCCTCGAGCAACGCCAACGGGCAGCTGCCGAGGAACTGGCATGACCCAGGGTATTCAGACCCTCACCGACCTGCTCGCCCACGCAGGCGCGAAGCGGTTCCTGGAGGCGCCTCCGCCGGAGGACATGGGACTGGCCGAGCACCTGCCATTCCCCTTCCTGGCAATCATCAATCAGCACGAGATGAAGCTGGCGCTGATTCTGGCGCTCATCAACCCCCATATCGGCGGGGTGCTCCTGATCGGGCCGCGCGGCACCGGCAAGACCACGGCAGTCCGCAGCCTCACCGATCTGCTCCCCGAGGTAGAGCGCAGCCGCTGCCCATACGGATGTCTGCCGGAAGATGTTGAAGCGGGCGGGATCGATGCCATCTGCCCCGATTGCGCAAAACGCTATGCGGAAGGCGAGCCGCTCACCTTCACCGATCGCGTGCGCCTGATTGAGCTCCCGCTGAACGCCCGCCTGGAGGATGTCATCGGCGGGATCGACGAGCGGGCGGCCATCCATCACCGAGTGCGCACCGAGCGTGGTATCCTCTCGCGCGCCGACCGCAACATTCTGTACGTCGATGAGGCCAACCTGCTTGAAGACGATATCGTCGATGCCATCCTCGACGCCGCAGCTCAAGGCACCTATACCGTCCACCGGGGCCCACTCGCGGCCACCTACCGCTCGCGCTTCGTTCTGATTGGCTCAATGAACCCTGAAGAAGGTCATCTGCGGCCGCAGATCCTCGACCGCTTCGGACTGCGCGTGATCGTGGAAGGCCTTGAAGACCCTGATGAGCGGCTGGAGGCCTATCATCGCTCCATAGCGCATCGGAACAACCCGCGTCAATTCATCGAATTGCACCGCCAGGCCACCGAACAGATCCGCAGCGAATTGCAGGTCGCCCGCGATGGCCTTAAGAACGTGGAGCTTTCCAAGCCGGCTGAGAAATATGGCCTGCAGCTTATTCACGAAATGGGCATTCATTCACTGCGGGCCGAGATCACGCTCTTCGAGGCCGCCCGTGCGCATGCCATCGCAGATGGACGCGAGGTTGCGGTTGAGGAGGATATCGACAAGACCGCCCGCATGGCACTGCGGCTGCGCCGGTCCGCCTACATCCTGGAGTATCTCGAAAGTCAGGTGCAGGAGGACGAGGAGATCGCCAAGCTTCTCAGAACGCTAAGAAAACCCGCCCGCAAGCCGAAACGCGGCAGCCCACGCGGCCAATCACGCCGCACTCAGCAAGCAAGAAGAAAGGGCCGGCCATCCGGCCCCTCATGAAGAACCCCTGGGTAAGATCAGGCCTCCGCCGCATTGGAAAGGTTGGGAACCGTCGCAACGGCAAAAGCCAGAATTGGCTAAGCCTTGAGATGCTCCTCGATATATCGGACAGCTTCGCCTACGGTCGTGATTGTCTGGGCATCCTCGTCGGAGATCTCACCACCGAATTTCTCCTCGAAGGCCATGATCAATTCGACAAGATCCAGCGAATCCGCTTCCAAGTCCTCACGGAACTTGGCCTCGGGAGTGATCTTCGCCTCATCGACCCCCAGCAATTCCACGATGATCGTCTTGACATCCTCAAACGTATCCGCCATGTGTCGCCTCCTTTTTCGAGTGGCGCTTCAATGGATTGTAGCGAAGCATGCCAGTTGTAGCAAGGTTGACACGCTCCATCATGGCCTGTAAGATGGCCTTCTCACACTAGGAACACCCTGCCATGTCCAAAGTTACGCCCACATCCAGGCGTAAGGCTGACCATATCCGCATCAATCTTGAGGAGCCGGTTCAATCCGGGTTGACCACCGGGCTTGAGGACTACCGCTTCGTCCACAACGCGCTACCGGAGTTGGATCTGGCGGAAGTGGACACCCGCACAACCTTCCTCGACAAACAGCTCCAGACCCCCTTGCTCATCTCCTCCATGACTGGTGGTACCGGCGCAGCATCCGCAATCAACGCGGCCTTGGCCGAGGCCGCCCAGGCGAGGGGAATCGCCCTGGCGCTCGGCTCACAGAGAGCCGCGATCGAGAACCCATCGCTGGCAGCCAGCTTCCAGCTCCGCAAAGTAGCGCCCGACATCCCCATCCTGGCCAACCTGGGCGCAGTGCAGTTGAACTATGGCTATGGCGTGGACCAATGCCGCCAGGCGGTCGAGATGGCGCAGGCGGATGCGCTCATCCTGCATCTCAATCCGCTTCAGGAAGCCCTCCAACCAGAAGGCGATACCAACTTCGCATCCTTGTTGCCAAAGATCGAGACCATTTGCCGCAGCCTGAGTGTGCCGGTCATCATCAAGGAGGTCGGCTGGGGCATTTCGGCCAGCGTCGCCAAGCGCCTGGTTGGGGCCGGTGTCTGGGCAATCGATGTGGCCGGTGCCGGCGGCACGTCGTGGTCCCAGGTGGAAATGCACCGCGCCGAGGACACGGCTCGCGCCGATCTCGCCGCCATCTTTCGCGCCTGGGGTATTCCAACCTCCCGAGCCATTCGGGAAGTGCGAGCTGCCTTGCCGGAGACGCCCGTCATCGCCTCTGGGGGCCTGGCCGATGGCTTGGACCTCGCCAAGTGCATCGCCCTGGGGGCCGATTTGGGCGGCATGGCGGGCATCTTTCTGCGGGCTGCGGCGCAATCCACCGAAGCCGTGATAGATCGAATCGATCTGATCCGGGAACAGTTGCGCGTCACAATGTTCGCAATCGGCTGCAAGAACCTCCACGCGCTTTCGCGGGCCGAGCTCCGCTATGAGGAACCCGCCCGAAATGGTTGAGGGCTCACCCGACCGCATGCTGACGGCGCTGGAGCAGTGCCTGCGGCGCTCACTCGACCAGCTGCGGAGTGGACCCGGCGCTCCCATGGTGGACATCATCAGCCATCATCTGGGATGGAGTGATGGCGGCCACGCCGGGGGCAAGCGGATTCGGCCATTGCTGCTCCTGCAATGTTGCCAGGCTGCGGGAGGATCGTGGGAGCGCGCGCTGCCCGCTGCGGTGGCCGTCGAGTGGGTCCATAATTTCTCACTGATTCACGACGATATTCAGGACCAAAGCGCTCTCCGCAGAGGCAGGCCGACGGTTTGGAGCAAATGGGGACTTGCCATGGCCCTGAACGTCGGTGATGCTCTCTTTGCGCTTTCCCGTCTTGCGACCCAGGAGCTCCGCCGGGAGGAGCATGCACCGCAACTGATCCTGGAAGTGCAGG
This sequence comes from uncultured Anaerolineaceae bacterium, assembly GCA_964591485.1. Classification (GTDB taxonomy): domain Bacteria; phylum Chloroflexota; class Anaerolineae; order Anaerolineales; family E44-bin32; genus E44-bin32. The sequence continues at coordinate 23,204 of CAZQDE010000007.1, forward strand.
CCCGCATCGACCGCGCATGTCTTGATCTTACGCAAGGTCAATATCTGGATATGGCCTTCGAAACCCAGACCGGCGTGCAGTTGCCCGAGTACTATCAGATGATCGAGGCCAAGACTGCCTCGCTGATCGCGGCGGCCTGTTATCTGGGCGCAAGACTGGCAGGGGCATCCAAGGAGATCGCCTGCCATTATGAGGCCTATGGCCGCGACCTGGGTCTCGCCTTCCAGATCCGGGATGATATTCTCGGGATCTGGGGCGAACCTGCCATCACCGGCAAGCCCCGGGGTGATGACTTGCGCGCCCGCAAGAAGACCCTACCCGTACTCTTCGCCTTGAGAGAGAGCCCCCGCTTCGAGTCGGCATGGCTTACCCCAGATAGCCAGGATCGCCAGATCACCGAGCTCACAGGCCTGCTTGATGCCTGTGGAGCCTATGACTATGCGCAATCAGAGGAGATGCGCCTCACGCACGCCGCCATCATGGCGTTACAGAAAGCTCGGCCGCAAGGCGAAGCCGCAGATTGGCTCCTTTCGCTGCCAGCACAACTCTTGCAACGGGATCGCTAAGACATAGCCGCTGGCCCATCGGCGAGCGCCGTTGCGGGGCATTCCTATCATGCTATAATCCGCGTAGAAATCAGGGAAGTATGCAGAGAACTACTCGTAAACTTGACGATAAGGGCGGCGAGAGTATCGACCGGCTGCAGGCCGGAACGACGCTGCAGGACCGCTACCTCATCCTAGGTATGCTGGGCTCCGGCGGCATGAGCTCGGTATATAAGGGCCGCGACCTGCACTTCCCAAATGTAACTAAACTTGTGGCCATCAAGGAGATGGTCAACCTCATCGCCGACCAGTCGATGTACGACATGGTCGTGAGAAACTTCGAACGAGAGGCTGACCTGCTTGCCACCCTTTCGCATCCGGCCATCCCAACCATTTACGACAACTTCACCCACAAGAACCGCTCGTATCTGGTGATGGAGTTCATCGACGGCCAAGACCTGGAAGAGATCCTGGCCGAGTATAAGGAATTTCTCCCAGAGGACCGCGTTGTCAGTTGGGCTATCGAGCTCTGCGACGTATTGAGCTACCTCCACAATCACAAGCCTCAGCCGATCATCTTCCGGGATATGAAACCCTCCAACGTGATGATCGACCAGCATAACCATGTGCGCCTGATCGATTTCGGCATCGCCCGGCACTTCCAGCCCGGTGAAAAGGGAACCATGATCGGCACCGAAGGCTATTCACCCCCCGAGCAGTACCGGGGCGAGGCTTCCCCGGCCGGGGATATCTATGCTCTCGGCGCGACGCTCCACCACCTGCTCACGAAGCGCGATCCGAGAATTGAGCCGCCGTTTTCTTTCGCCGAGCGGCCTATCCGCAATGTAAACCCGCTCGTTTCACCTGAGCTAGAGAATGTCATTAATACCGCGCTAGCATACGACCCGAAGGACCGCTACCCGAGTGCGGCATTAATGAAAGAAGCCCTGATCTCGGTCGCCAAGCGCACCGGGATGCTCAGCAAACCCTCCGTAGCGGCTGTGATCAAGCAGGCCGATAAGATCGAGGAGCTCTGGTCGTTCAAATGCGAGGACGAGATCCGCGGCAGCCCCTTGGTCTATGAAAATTTGATCTTCGTAGGCTGCTATGACAATAACCTCTACGCGCTCGACAAGGAAACGGGCGCCTTTCGCTGGAAGTTTGCTACCGAGGGCGGGATCACCGGCAAACCCGCTGCCGAGGACGGCATAGTCTTCATCGGGTCGGAGGACTCCCGCCTCTACGCCCTCAGCGCCAATCACGGCGATCTGGTCTGGACCTACTACACCGAGGGCCCCATACGCTCCTCCCCAACCCTTTCGGACGGGCATGTCTTCGTCGGCTCTGATGACCGCCGGCTGCATGTCATCAACCAAGTCAGCGGCCGGCGGGCTTGGCGGGTGGAGGCCAATGGACCGATCTGGTCCACGCCGATGGTGCAGGAAGAACGCGTCTATTTCGGTTGCGAGAGCGGGGACTTCTACTGCTACGACTTCAAAGGCGAGCTCAAGTGGCGCAAGAAGGCCAAGCGCGCCGTGACTTCCTCGCCAATCTTGGTCGATGGCATGGTGTACTTTGGTTCCCGCGACTGGACCCTCTATGCACTCGAAGCGGAGAACGGTTGGCAGGTATGGCGCTTCCGCATGGGTGGCGCCACTATCTCCACACCGGCCTATGCCGATGGCATGATCTTCATCGGCTGCGGGGACAATAACATCTACGCAATCGACGCCCGCCACTCCAGGGAGATCTGGCGCTATGAGGCCGACCACCAGGTCACGGGCTCTCCCATCGTGCACGAGGGCAGTGTTTATGTGGGGTCTGTCGATGGGTCGCTCTATTGTCTTGATTTCCGCTCCGGCCGATTGCGCTGGCGTTTTCACACGGACGGGCCCATCACCGGTACGCCCGCCATCACTGAGAATGTCCTCTATATCGGTTCGATGGATCATAAGCTCTACGCGCTTCTGATCTAGGCTTGAAAGCCGAGGTATCCGTTCGCATGCAATCTCTGATCCGATTCCTCCGAGGCATCTTCCAGCGGCGGGAGCCGGACGCGCCGGAGATAATCGCCCGGCGCGAGTCCCGTACGTACCCTGCGCCCAGCCCGAATCGCATCGAAGTCGGAACGGGGCAATCGGCCGGAATCGAACGCAGCCACAACGAAGATGCACTGCTGGTGCTTACCAGCGCCTCGGCTGGTGAGGCCTTACTGCCGGACTTCGGCCTGTTTATCGTCGCCGATGGAATGGGCGGCCATCGCGCCGGCGAAGTGGCCAGCTCGGTCTCGATCCGCACCGTTGCACGTCGCCTGACCCAGCAGACGATCCTGCAAATGCTCGACCTGGAACCTGCAGAGGACCTAACACCCCTCCAGGATCTGCTGCGCACGGCACTCGAAGAGGCCAACGAGGCCGTAGTGGAACAGGTGCCCGGGGGCGGGACAACTCTTACCGCCGCAGTGGTGCTTGGCAACCAAATCACGATCGGCCACGTCGGCGACAGCCGCGCCTACCTCATTCAGAATGGCAAGGCGGAAGTGGTCACCCGTGACCACTCGCTCGTGGAAAGATTGCGTGAATTGGGGCAACTAACAAGCGAAGAGGCTGCAATCCATCCCCAGAGAAATGTGCTTTATCGCGCCATCGGCCAGGGCGCAAATTTGGAAGTGGACGTCTTGAGCTTGGCCAAACCTAAGGGCGGCCACCTACTCATCTGCTCGGACGGACTATGGGGTGTAGTCAGCGACGACACCATGCTTCAAATCATCGCTCAGGCCGGCCATCCCCAAGATGCCTGCGATGAACTCGTCCGGGCGGCCAACCGCGCGGGCGGCCCCGACAATATCAGCGTCGTGCTCGTTCGCTTCCCGGAAGAATGAGAGAGGGCAGTGCCGCCGGGGAAGGACTATTACGCCATACTGGGTGTACCAAGGAATGCCACGCCGGAACAACTTCGGCGCGCTTTCCGAGAGGCCGCCCTGCGCCTCCACCCGGATAAGAACATTGCCCCTGGCGAGACGGAGCTTTTCCTCGAAGTCAGCAAGGCCTACGAAACCCTGATCGACCCTGACTCGCGCGCCGCATATGATGCCGAGCTGGCCGCGCTCGAAGCCGACCTGGCGGCTTCATCTCCCTTTAAATGCGAGATCTTACACAGTCGCGAAGCACTGCTCCGGCTCGATGAGCCGCAGGTGCACTACCTGATCCTCGATATTCACGGTTCCGAAGACCTTCCGGAGGTACGCCCCCCGATCAATCTAAGCATCGTGATCGATCGTTCTACCTCAATGAAAGGCCAGCGGCTCGACCAGGTCCGATCGGCAGTGCTCACCATCCTGAGGGACCTGCAACCGGAGGATACGGCCTCCATCGTGGCGTTCTCCGACAAGGCAGAGGTGGTTGTCTCTTCTACACAGGCGAAGGACCTGGCAACGGCGCGTGCCCGGCTCAGCTTGCTCCAGGCAGGCGGCGGAACGGAGATTGCCCAGGGCTTATCCCTGGGGCTGGAGGAGCTTCATCGCAGCTTCGCCAAGGAAGGCGTCAGCCACTTGGTGCTCCTCACAGATGGCCGAACTTATGGGGATGAGGACCTTTGCCTCCAGCTAGCCGAGCAGGCCATGCAAAGCGGCATTACGATAAATTGCGTGGGGATCGGCTCCGACTGGAGCGATCGCTTTCTAGATGACATCTCCAGCAGAACGGGCGGGCGCGTCATCTTCCTGAACTCTCCCAAGGCTGTGACCGATTTGCTCCACCGCATCTACGAGGAGTTGAGCAAAGTGGTCGTCAACCGGGTGCGATTGGATGGCTCTATGGGCCAACAGGTTGATTTGCGTACGGCCTTCAAGCTTCACCCCGAGCCCATGCCACTCGGTGATTCCTTTCCCATGGCGCTCGGCAACTTGCCCAAGAATTCATCAATCCGTGTGCTCCTCGAGATGGTGGTTCACCCCATCATTGGGCAGGATGAGGTGGTGCTCACACACCTTGCAGTCGAGGGCACGCTGGTGGCGCAAAAGGGCGATGTCCATAGCCTTCCGCTGGATATCACCCGGACGCTAACGAGCGAGCCAGACACGAAGCCCCCGCCAGAGGAGATCGCCTCGGCCTTGAACCTGCTTGCGCTCCATCGCCTGCAAGAGAAGGCCCGCCACGAGGCAGAACTAGGGCAAGTGGCCCAGGCAGCCCGCCGTCTGGAAAGCCTCGCCACACAGCTCTTAGCCGCAGGGGAGAAGGACCTGGCCAAAGCCGCCCTCAACGAGGCGGTTCAGCTGGCGCAATCCCGGCGGCTCTCCACCGAAGGCGAGAAGACCCTCAAGTATGGCACTCGAGCCTTGCTGCTCTTGCCGCCGAGGAGAGAGACATGATCGAGTGCCCGAATTGCAAGCACCGTGAATTCGTCGGCACGCTCTTTTGCAGCGAATGCGGAACGCGGCTGATCCATGTCACGCCGGTGCCCACGATGAGCATCTCTCGCGAAGAGCTGACAGAGGAGGCCAGGGCCACCCGCCCCTCCCCGCCAACCGGGCCTGAACTCTCGAGCGGCGCTATCATCGGGCTGCGAGTGATCCCTACCGGTGAGGTGCTTTCGCTCATCGGCCGCGAGAATTTCACCCTTGGCCGCTCATCCGAAGGGCAGGCCGTGGTCCCCGATATCGACCTGAACCGATACGATGCCTACGATTATGGTATCTCCCGCATGCATGCCGAACTGAGGATCGGCGACGATACCATCCAGGTCGTCGATCTCGATAGCTCCAACGGCACCATCGTAAACGGGAAGCGTCTGGATCCCTTGAAACCCGAGCCGTTACGGCATGGCGATATTCTGCAATTGGGCCGCTTGAGGCTCCAGATTATCTCACGCCAGAAGTCTCACCCGAGGTAGATCATGTCCTACACTGTCCTTGTGCATATTTCCGGAGAAGATGCAGTGCTTGGCGAAGTCGAGGAGCTGCCCGCCTCCACTGATACCATTATCACCGTCAATAACCCCCGCAGGCGAGACGAGAAGGACCTGCCCTATCTGCAAGAGACGGTGACAAGTGTGATCTGGCCGTTGCACCGCATCAACTTCATCGAAATCATGCCTACCCGCGAGGAAGAGGAACTCATCGGATTCGTCCGAGAGTAAGCCAGCCATGAAGAGTACTGATCGCAGAAGAAGGATCCTGGTCGTCGACGACGAACCCAGGATGATCCACTTCATCCGGCTCAACCTGGAGCATGACGGATTTGAAGTATACGAGGCGCGCTCAGGGACTGAAGCCTTGGATCAGCTGCGGGATCAGCTTCCCGACCTGATCCTGCTCGATGTCATGATGCCCGATCTGGATGGTTTCGAGACCCTGCGGCTTATCCGCGAGATTTCGACTGTTCCGGTCATCATGCTAACCGCCAAGGGGGAGGAAGAGGATCGTGTTCAAGGCCTGGAGCTAGGGGCAGATGATTACATCACCAAGCCCTTCAGCCCCAGGGAGCTCGTCAGCCGGGTGCGGGCAGTCATACGCCGGACCGAGATGCCGAGCCAACCCGCGCATGATGTCATCGAGGTGGATGAGCGGCTGAAGATCGATTTCGATCGCCGCGAGGTTTGGGTCGACGGCGAACTGGTCAAGCTGCGCCCCACCGAATACCGCCTGCTCTACCACTTGGTGCAAAATGCCGGCTGGGTCGTACCCCATGAGCAATTATTGGCGAAGGTATGGGGCTACGAATACCGCGACGAGACCCACTACCTTCGGCTCTATATCAATTACCTGCGCCAGAAGCTGGAACGCGACCCCTCCAACCCGGAGTACATTCTGACCGAGCGCGGCGTAGGGTACCGATTCGTAGACTTTCGCAGGAAGAAGGAGTAGCCGCGGTTTCCCAGGCACAGGTTGCCTGGGACGCCTCTATCGCTTAGAATTCCCAAATTGGAGAAATCGGCGCAGATTCGAGGCGTAGCTTGGCCAGACAACGCATTCTTCTTGTCGACGACCACGAGGTTGTCCGGGTAGGCCTGAAGGCGCTGCTCGATAAGCACCCTCAGTTTAGAGTGGTCGCAGAAGCCGCTAGCGCACGCGAGGCGGTGGAGAAGACCAAGGCCCATGAGCCCGATGTCGTCGTTATGGACATTCGGCTCAGAGGCGGTTCAGGCATCGAGGCCTGCGAGGAAATCACCAGTCAGTACCCGGAAACTAAGGTCATTATGCTCACTTCCTATGCAGAAGACGAGATGCTCTTCTCGGCCATCCGCGCCGGTGCATCCGGGTACGTTTTGAAGCAAATCGGCGGGGATGAGCTTATCCGCGCCATCGAGTCCATCGGGCGCGGTGAAGCCCTGCTTGATCCTGCTGTCACGCAGCGCGTATTCCAGGAAGTGCGCAAGGCGGCGCGGGAGGAGGAAGCCTCCGCCTTTGCGGAACTCACCCAGCAGGAGATGCACGTGTTGCAGCTCGTCTCGGAAGGGCGAACGAACCGCCAGATCGCGGAGATGCTCTACCTGGGTGAAGGCACGGTCCGCAACTACGTCAGCAGCATCCTCTCCAAACTCAATGTGCGCAATCGTGCCGAGGCTGCCGCCTACGCTGTCGAGCATAACTTGAAGGATTATCTCTAGACGATCGTTCCCAACCAGCGGACTGCCAGGAGGATTTGCCGGGCCCTGCGCATCATGGGCTCGGTTTCTCTTTGTCGGGCCTAAGGCTAGTGGACTTTCGGGGCGGTCTGAATGGGGACGGCGGCGTGTCGCCCACAGGCGCCACTAATGCGAGTAGGGGGGAAGTGTCAGCCACCATTCGCCATTGGCGTCGTGAGCCGCCTGGTAGGCCAGGCCATCCAGCCAATCGAGAACGGACTTCTCGAGCTGCCGCAGGATCGTCATGCGGCCAGCTAAGTTCATGACTTTATTTCCGGCCTCGATGCAAATCTCGTCCAGCAGGGCCTGATCATCATGCTCCAAACCCCCAGCCAATTTGCGAACCGTCTGGCGCAGCTCATGGCTGCAAATTTGCCGGAAGGCATCTGGGGCGTCCGTTGAAAGCAGGCCAGGCAAGGCCACGCCGAACTCTGCCATCGCTTCCAGCAGATCCTTCCGGAGCGCCAGTCCCTCCTGCGAGAGATCCGCCTTCATCGTCCGGATGACACCGAGCACTTCCCGCAGGATCCCAATCGAAGCCGTTCCGGCCAGCACCAGTTCCTCCAGGAGCTTGAAGAAGGGCGCCGCATCTCCCCAATCCAGACATTGGGAAACGAGCTGCTCCGCTTCGAGGCGGATGTAGGAGCGTTCTGTAATCGATAGCAATTCATCTAAAGGATCCGTCATAATTCGATGCTCGCTATCCAGCATGCTCCTCGCACGAGCAGATCTGGCGCAAGTATGGCCAGGCGTAGATGCCATACCGATGGCCATCCCCCCAGACGAGTTGAATGGCGTAGTTCCCGATTTTCTCGATGGACACTAGATGCGTTGCAGCGTTATCCTTCAACGGCAGGCTGAGCGGATTCGCCGCAGGTTTCTCCGCGCTTGACTCTCTGCGCTCGCGGCATTCGGCGCAAGGGCAGTGCGCGCGAAGGCAATCGAAAGTGTATTCACTTTGATGGCCATCCTCCCACTCAATGATTAAGCGGTTCTTTGAGCGCTGAGCCTGCACGCGTTTTGGCTTGATTGTGTCCATCCATCCCTCCAGATGGCGCAGACTATAACCCCGCTTCCCCGTCGGTGCAAATTATGGTGATTCGATCACCCGCAGGTAGTTAGCCACAGCCCAGCCGGCCTTAGTGGGGTCGTAAGGATTGAATAGATACCACCAGACATAGCCATCCTGCTCGCGTGGGCCGCTCCCGATTTCCAGCACCTCGTTCTCCATAGCAAGAAAGGACACCGTGGAGGAGAGCCCCGGCTGATTGCGGAGCCGCAAGCCCTCTCCCTCCGTGCCGCTGACGGATACCAGCACGCCCGGGCCAAAGCCCTCCTGGCTTAACGGCGGAGGGACAGGCGTCGCCTCAGGCGTCGGGGAGGGCTCGCGGGAGAGCGTGGGAGGCGCCTCCGTCGGGAACACCGGGGGACGAATAGTCACAACGGGCTGTCTGCCAGCGTTGGCAAAGGCAGATCCCCGGATGAGAGGGCCGGCCGCCACGGCCGCGACCAAAAGGAGAAGGCCAAGCCCTGCCCCAGCCAAAATCCACACAGCGATGTTCAGGCTTCTCCGCATGCTATTCAGCCTAGTGCAGGAGGAAGAACGCCAGCGCCAGAATTAGATAGAGCGAGACCAGCACCGCTCCTTCCAGCCAGTTCGCCTCACCATCAGCGGCCACCAGCGCGGTGATGAGCACTGCGCCGATCAGCGCGATTATTTCAAAGGCGTTGAAAACGAGTGTGAGCGGATTGCCTACCGCCAGACTCACAAAGACGAGCGCGGGCACAACGAACAATGCGATTTGAAGGCTTGAGCTCACGGCGATTTCGACCGAGAGCGATATGCGGTTCTTCATCGCTACCGTGACCGCCACCATGTGCTCGGCCACATTGCCCACCAGTGGGACCAGGATGATGCCGAGGAAGAATTCAGAAATTCCCAATTGGGCGATGACTGGCTCCACCGTTCCCACCAGAATTTCGCTCAGCCAAACGATGCCGGCTGTGGCCAGAAGGAGGATGCCCGCTGCGAATCGCAGGCTCCAGTGTGATGCATGGACCACCTCCTCCACTGAGGTGCGACTCAGCGGTCCACCCGGCATGCGGAAGCCATAGATTAATCCCAGCACATAGATGATGAGCATCAGCCCAGCCACGCCCATGCTGAGAATCTCGACATCCCAGGGCTCGACGATCCCGCCGGCGGTTTGGCTGAAGAGTGAAGGGATGGCCAATGCAGTCACCGAAAGGGCAAGCAGGATGCTATCGCTTGTGGCTTTGCGGCGGTCAAAGGATTGGAGGCCATTCTTCAAGCCACCTAGCAGCATACTCAGGCCCAGCACGATGAGCAGATTGCCCAAGATCGAACCCGTGATGGAGGCCTTCACAAGATCGAGCAGCCCCTCCCGAATAGCCGCAAACGTGATGATGAGCTCGGCCGCGTTTCCGAAGGTCGCGTTTAGCAAGCCGCTCAGCCGAGGCCCGGTAAGCGCGGCAATGGCTTCGGTGGCCTCCCCGATTAGGCCGGCAAGCGGAATGATCCCCAGGCCGGCAGCCATCAAGATCCAATAGGCAGGAGCGTGCAATTGATCAAGCACAATCGCAGCTACAGCCACTGGCAAGAGGTAATACATAGGGTTGCGCGTGATGGCCTTCAGTGGGGAGCGGGCCATTATGCCTCCAGCTCGATTTCCGAGGAGATGGAAAATAGATGAGGGCCCGCATCGGCAGGAACAAGGACCCGAAGCGCCTTCTTGCGGATCCTAAAGTGCAGCGGTGAAGCCATCTGGATCGGCTCACCATCGCATTGCATAGGCAGCTCGCCCTGGGCTTCAAAGCGAGCCTCGCTGGCCCGGAAATGCACGACGCCGGGCGCGTCTACATGCGTGCCCATGAAGATTTGTGCCACCCGCACCAACACATCGCGCAAGGACTGGCCGCCAATGAGCCAGAAATCGAGCAAGCCGTCGTCCACCTTGGCGCCCGGTGCCAGATTCATCAATCCACCCGCGTAGGCAGGGATGTTGCAGGCCACCGCCGCTAGGAAGCGCCCTTCCCACACCTGGCCTTGCGATTCAGCCCTCAGGTGCACACCTTCCCAGCCGATCGAGGTCCAAAGCGCCAGGGTTGCGTAATGAACGATTGCAAAGGCCTTTTCCCAGCGCTCCCGCGGCTCAATACTATTGACGATATGCGCGTCCAGGCCCACACCAGCCCATAGCAGGAAGGCCCGTCCGTTGACCTCGCCGATATCGACCAGACGGATATCGCCGCGTGCTAACTGGATTGCCGCCTGTTCGAGGGCGAACCAGTGAATCCAGTCCAGGCGCGGCAGGCCCAGCTCCTGGGCCCAGACATTGGCTGTGCCAGCCGGAAGAACCCCCAGAGCCGTCTCCGTGCCCGCGAGCGTGGCTGCCACCTGCCCGACGGATCCGTCGCCCCCTGCCACGAAGACCGCCTCACAGCCTTCCCACACAGCCTGCTCAGCCGAGCGAACCAACCCCTGCTCATCCCGGCCCTCCACAGTGGAGACATCCCATCCTGCCGATTTGAGCGCTCTCTCAGCCCTCCCTAGGAACGGGCCGGCCGGGAAGCGGCCCGCCATTGGGTTATAGAGAAGCCAAGCCTTTCGTTTTTCCATGGGCATCCGGCGCCCATTATAGCCCACTTCTCTCACCCCCCCGGATTGCGGGCCAACCGCGAGGCGATTAGAATTCACTCCCAGGAGGCGCTGTGCCTGAAACCCATCCTCGTGTCCTTGGCGGCCGGTATCGCGTGCTCGAGTTACTCGGGGCCGGCGGCATGGCCAACGTCTATCGCGCCCGTGATGCCCACCTCGAACGCGAGGTCGCCGTCAAAGTGCTGCGCGATCCGCTCGCGGATGATTTTCGTTTCCAGGAGCATTTCCTGCGCGAGGCACGCGCCGCTGCCAACCTCTCCCATCCAAATATCGTGACGATTTTCGATTTCGGGCAGGAAGAGGCCTCCCTTTACATCGTCATGGAGTACATCCGCGGTACCGACCTTAAAACCTACATCCGGCGTCGCGGAAGGCTGGGAGTCGAAGAAGGTCTGCAATTGATGATCAAGATCTGTCAGGGTGTCGGCTATGCGCATAGGGCCGGGATCGTGCATTGCGACTTGAAGCCGCAGAACATCCTGATAACACCCGACGGCAACGCCAAGATCACCGACTTCGGCATCGCCCGCGCCCTCGCAACCATCTCCCCCGATGAGCATTGGGAGGTCGTCTGGGGAAGCCCGCAATACTTCGCTCCCGAGCAGGCAGCCGGCGGACCTCCCTCGACCGCCAGCGACGTCTACAGCCTGGGGGTCATGCTTTACGAGATGGTCACGGGGCAACTGCCCTTTTCCGCTGACCATCCCGAGGCGCTCGCCGAGGCCCACCTAACCTCCACGCCCGCTCCGCCCAGCAAGCTGAACCCTGATATCCCCTCGGAGCTTGAGCAGGTCTTGCTTAAGCTGCTATCCAAAGAGCCCTCGGCCCGCTACCGCACGGCAGACCAGCTTGGCCGCATACTTGCCACGCTTGTGACGCACCCGGAAGAGATTGCCCCGGATGCCTTCCCAACGCGGCCAGAGCCTTCCCAGGAGGCGACGGTGTCTATGCCTCTCTCTGAAACCGACTGGCTGGCGGTGGCTCTGGGGCTGATTGCATTCCTGGCCGTAGGCGGGTTGCTCCCGCTCTGGCTCTGGGTCTGCCTGCTCTATCCGGCTTGTCCACTCGGCCCTGGCGGCTGACTCTCGGGCAGCATCAGAGCCCTCAGGACCCAAGGCTGACTGGCCGCGGCCTCTCGCGCGAGGTATAATCCGGACGAACGTTCTATCCGAATTAGACTTTTCGCTACCCCTTATCCATCGGGAGGATGATTGTGAATTCACCGCGGGGCAGAAATTCGTTAGTGCTGTTTATTCTGCTCATGGTCGTCGCGGTTCTTGTATATCAGTTTCGAAGCGGCGCGACGCAGCCGGAACGGATCCCCCTGAACGAAGTCGCCAGCAAGGTCAAGACCGGGGAGATCGTGCGCATCGTCGTCAATGAGAACGAACTGGAATTGGTTTTTAATGACGGCAAGAAGGCTCTCTCCCGCAAAGAGCCAACCAAGACGACTGTTGAGCAACTCAAGGACCTGGGCGTGACGGAGCAAGACCTGACCGCTCAGAAAATCGCCCTCGAGATCAAGGAACCCAGCGATCTCGGAACCATACTCAGCCTGGTGACCTATATCTTCCCAGCGCTGCTGGTGGTGGGCCTGATCTGGCTTATGCTGCGCCAGGCACAGGGCACGAACAACCAGGCGCTATCCTTCGGCAAGAGCCGGGCGAGGATGTTCGCCGGCGACCAACCCACGGTCACCTTCGATGATGTAGCTGGCGTGGAGGAGGCCAAGGAGGAGCTCCAGGAGGTGGTCGAGTTCCTCAAGGAGCCAGATAAATTCATCACGCTCGGCGCCCGCATCCCCAAGGGAGTGTTACTCATTGGACAGCCAGGCACCGGCAAGACCCTCATGGCGAAAGCCGTCTCTGGGGAAGCGGGCGTGCCGTTCTTTTCGATCTCCGGATCGGAGTTCGTGGAGATGTTCGTGGGCGTGGGCGCGAGCCGGGTGCGCGATCTGTTCGAGCAGGCCAAGAGACATTCCCCCTGCATCGTCTTCGTCGACGAGATCGACGCAGTCGGCCGACAGCGGGGGGCCGGCCTGGGCGGCAGCCACGACGAGCGCGAGCAGACACTCAATCAGATGCTAGTTGAGATGGACGGCTTCGACACCGATACGAACGTCATCATCATGGCGGCCACCAACCGTCCGGACATCCTCGATCCGGCGCTCCTGCGGCCAGGTCGCTTTGATCGCCGCGTGGTGCTCGACCGGCCAGACATGCGCGGGCGGGAGGCTATCCTGAAAGTCCACACCAAGGGAAAGCCGCTCGAGCCGGACGTGGACCTCTCGATAATCGCCAAGGCCACCCCGGGCTTCGTGGGTGCCGACCTGGAAAACCTCGTGAACGAGGCCGCCATTTTGGCTGCCCGCCGGAATAAGCGCACCATCGGCCAGGATGAGTTCGAGGAGTCGATCGAGCGGGTTATCGCCGGCCCGGAGCGCAAGAGCCGCATCATCAGCGAGGATGAGAAGCGCATCGTCGCCTATCACGAGGCTGGTCATGCAGTTGTGGGCCACGTGATACCCGAATCGGATCCAGTTCATAAGGTCAGCATCATCGCCCGTGGCATGATGGGCGGCTACACCCTGGCCCTGCCGGAGGAAGACCGGACACTTGTGGCTCGCAAGAAGATGCTGGCGGATATGGCCTTCCTGCTTGGCGGCCGGGCGGCCGAGGAATTGGTCTTCAACGACATCACCTCCGGCGCTTCCAACGATCTCGAGCGCGTGACCAAGTTGGCGCGGTCGATGGTTACCCGCCTGGGAATGAGCGAGGAATTAGGCCCCATGGTCTACGGCCAGAAAGAGGAGCTCATCTTCCTCGGACGTGAGATCTCCGAGCAACGCGATTACTCCGAAAGCGTGGCCGAGAAGATCGATATGGAGGTACGCCGGCTCGTGCAGCAGGCTCACGAACGAGCTCTCACCATCCTCACAGAGTACCGGACCCAGCTCGATAAGATCGCCGAGCGCCTGATCGAAGTGGAGACGATCAATCGGGAGGAATTTCTCAGGCTCTTTACCGCTCCAGTGGAGGCCAAGAACGGCGCCACGCCAGTGCTGACAGGCGCATCCTAAGACTCGCTCACCCAAGATAGGAAGAACGCGAGCGGGGCTGCCCATCCGGCCAGCCCCGCTCGATATTCTGGCGTCGGCTTGAAGTCAGGCTTCAGCTCCGCTCGCTTCCGCCTCGGCGCGTTCGCGATCCTGTCGCACGAGCTCGCGCCGCAGGACCTTGCCAACTGTCGTCTTCGGAAGCTCGGAACGGAACTCAACGTGAGTCGGGACCTTATAGGGTGCCAATCGCTCCTTGCACCACTCGCGGATCTCCTCGACCGTCACCGTCTCCCCTGGCTTAAGCACCACCCAGGCCTTCACCGTCTCTCCCCGGTAGGCATCCGGAATGCCGGCGACCCCCACCTCTAGCACCTTGGGATGCTCACTGATGACTTCCTCGACCTCTCGCGGCCACACCTGATACCCGCCCGGCTTGATGAGTTCCTTCTTGCGGTCGACGACGTAGAAGTAGCCATCCTCATCCACGCGGGCGATGTCTCCCGTGTAGAGCCAGCCATCGCGCAGCGCATTGGCGGTCTCCGTGGGCATATTCAGGTATCCCTTCATCACCTGAGGGCCTTTGATGACCAACTCCCCGATCTCGCCCATCCCGAGCACCGTCTCCTCATCTTCAAGCGAAACGATGCGGGCGTCCACATCCGGCAAAGGCACGCCGATCGAGCCCTCCTTATTAAGTCCATACAGTGGGTTGCAGTGTGTGGCCGTCGGCGCCTCCGAGAGGCCATATCCCTCAACAAGCTTGCCGCCGGTCAGCTTCTCGAAGGTGACCTTGGTCTCCCGCATCAGAGGGGCCGAGCCTGAGATACAGCCTCGGATCGAGCTCACATCCACTTTGCCGGCTTGGACCTTGGGATGGTTGTTGATGGCGTTATACATGGTCGGCACGCCCGGATAGACGGTCGGGCGATGCTTCTCGATGGAGGTGAGCACGTCTTCCATGTCACGCGGATTGGGAACCATGACAAGACTGGCTGCGGCAGAGATGCCGAAGCTCATACCGGCCACGAGTCCATAAACATGGAACATCGGAATGGCCATCAGGACAGTTTCCTGGCCGCGCTGGATATCCGGCATGAAGGCGCGAATCTGCAGCGTGTTGGCAACAAGGTTGCGGTGAAGCGCGATGGCAGCCTTGGAGATCCCTGTCGTCCCCCCGCTATATTGGTAGACAGCTTCGTCATCTGGGCCCACATCCATCTGCGGGCGCTCATCCCGCGAATGCTTCGTCAGGAGATCCTGAAGCCATATATCCCCTTCCTCCAGTTCTACGCGATGCCCGCCCTTCTTCTCGCTTGTGAGCGTGAAGAGGAATCTCAGCAAGCCCGGCAGGTACTCCTTGATATTGGTCACGATCAAGGTCTTGAGCGGGGTTTTGGCCTGGATTTCCTTTAGCTTCCGGTAGAAATTGCTCATGACGAGCATGATCTCAATGCCAGCATCATTCATCTGATGTTCGATTTCACGACCCGTATAGAGCGGGTTCGTGGCGACCACCACACCCCCCGCCTTCAGGATTGCATAGAACGCCAAGACAAACTGTGGCGAGTTCGGCATAAAAATCGCCACCGGGGTGCCCTTCTTGACACCCATGGTGGCGAGCGCCGCTGCCAGGCGGTCTGTAAATTCATTCATCTCCCGATAGGTGACTTCGGCCCCCTTGAAGATTGTACAGGGCCTGTCGGGAAACTCCTCTGCGGCTTGTTCAAGAAAATGATAGAGCGGTATTGGCGGGTACTCCAGGCTCGTAGGCACGCCTGGATCGTAGAACTTATGCCACGGTCGTTCTTCCATCGCCATCTCTCCTTTGCGCAGAGCAGGTAAGGAAACGAGAGAACCTGCATTTCCTTTATACAACGGAAAATCATGCGGGCAAA
The DNA here is from genome assembly GCA_964591485.1 of uncultured Anaerolineaceae bacterium. GTDB lineage: Bacteria > Chloroflexota > Anaerolineae > Anaerolineales > E44-bin32 > E44-bin32. Next base: position 39,005 of record CAZQDE010000007.1, read on the forward strand.
GTCAGGATGTTATAATTCTTTGTCTGGATGGATGGTGGCCCACGCCAAGAAAGCCTTCATGGTGACTATGCGCATTCGTGGCGCCGGCCCCTCCGCTCACCTGGAGTGCAGGGCCGAATATGCTGCCTGATTTTCGAGTCCGCCAACGGGACTACCTGCTCGAGATCAGCCGGGCACTTACCGAGGAACTGGATCTCGAGCTCGTGCTCACGCGCATCGTGCGGGTTTCCGCCGAACTGCTTGGCGCGCACGCTGGACTGATTGCCCTCCGCGATAAGGTCGACGGATGGCGCATCGCCTCTTCATATGGCATCAACCCGCGCTTTCTCAAGTACCTCGAGCCACTCCTCGCCGACATCCCCGACCACGGAGACCCCACCCGCTTCGCCCTGCCGGAGATCAATCGCCGGCTGCAGCGCATCACGCAGGCTGCCTCGATGGGCCTGCTGACCGGCGTGGGGCTACCTCTGATTGCTCAGAACGAGGTTGTCGGGGTCATCTTCGTCTTCCGTGCCTACCGCGCACATTTCTCGCGCGAGGACCAGAATCTCCTGAGCGCCTTTGCCGCGCAGGCGGCGATCGCCGCCCAAAATGCCAAGCTGTTCACTGAGATCAGTCAGCAGAAGCAGCACCTCGATGCCATCCTTGAGTCGGCTGCGGACGGCATACTCATCCTCGATCCCGCTTTCCGCATCCTGCGATTCAACCGTGCCTTCGCCCGCCTTACCGGCTATGAGCCCGAGGAAGTGGTCGGTCAGAAACATGCGGAGGTCATACGTTGGCTGCGGCGCGAACCAGGCGGGATGACCCTGGAGGAAGCCGAGGCCGGCGGCTGGCCGCTCACGCCCCAGGCCACCCTTTACGTCGAAGGGGACCTCATCACCAAGCAGGGCGGAGCGATTAGCGTAGGGATCACCTATGCGCCCGCGCTCGATGAGGACGGCCACCTGCTCAGCATCGTTGCCACCGTTCGCGATATCACTAAATTCAGGGAGGCGGAGGAGCTGAAGAGCACCTTCATCTCGATTATCAGCCATGAGCTCCGCACGCCGGTGGCGCTCATTAAAGGCTATGTTGGCACACTGCGCCGCGAAGATGCCCAATGGGACCCGCATGTGATCGACGAGAGCCTGGCCGTAATCGAAGAAGAGGCCGACCGCTTGGCTGGTTTGATCGATGATCTGCTGGACGCCTCTCGTCTGCAGGCAGGCGCGCTGCAATTGAGCAAATCGGACGTCGCTCTCGATCGTCTCGTTGGGCAGATGGCCAACCGGTTCAGGACCCAATCTGAGAAGCACAGCTTCGAAGTTGATTTTCCCAGGGATTTCCCCGTGGTGCAGGTTGACGAAACCCGTCTCATACAAGTCTTCGGCAATCTTCTCTCGAACGCCGTCAAGTACTCGCCGGACGGCGGCACGATTACTATCAGCGGCCGGACGAAGGGCGGAGAGGTAATCATCTGCGTGCAGGATGAGGGGCCCGGTATTCCTCTCGAGGATATGCCCCGGATCTTTAATCTCTTCTACCGCTCCAATGAGGCGGCCCGCCGCACAAAAGGCGCCGGATTGGGTCTCTTCCTGGCCAAGGCTGTCGTCGAAGCCCATGGCGGCCGCATATGGGTGGACGACCGGGTAGAGCGTGGCGCCCGCATCTGCTTCTCCCTGCCCCGAGAATGAATTCCATTGAGGATAGATAAACGATGATTATGAACCAGCGTCAAATCGCGTGCCCCCAATGCGGCACACCCCTGCAAGCCCGGATTCAACAGCTCGTCGATGCCCGACGGGATCCCACCGCCAAAGCCCGGCTGCTCTCCGGCACGCTTAACCGCATTCATTGCCCGACATGCGGCTTCGAGGGGACGATAGCCGCTCCGCTTGTGTATCACGACCCCGAGAATGAACTTCTGCTCACATACATGCCCATGGAAGCCGGCCTGAACAAGGACGAGCAGGAGAAGATTATTGGCGGGCTCATCAACCGGGTGGTTGAGAGCCTGCCTCCCGAAGAACGGAAGGGATATCTTTTCCAACCGCAATCGGTTCTCACGCTTCAGGGGCTGATCGAACGGGTTCTCGAGACTGAAGGCATCTCCAAGGAAGATATTGAATCCCAGCGTGAGAAGATGCGCCTTTTTGAAGAGTTCCTCAGCATACCCGACGAACATCTCAAGCCATTCGTAGATGAACACGACGAACAACTGGATGCTACTTTCTTCCAGCTCGCCAGCCTCGCCCTGCAATCCACCCGAGATCCAAAAGCCCGCGAGGCGGCAGCCAGCCGCCTCGAGCGCGCCATCGAGTGGAGCACATTTGGGCAGCGGCTCAAGGCGCAGGAACAGGAGCTCAAGGCGGCTACAGAGAGCCTGCAGGCACTCTCCGAGAAAGGTCTCACCCGCGAAGGCCTCCTGGAGCTCTTCCTGCAGGCCCCCAACCATGAGCGTGTGGTGGCCCTGGTCAACCTCACCCGCCCGGCGCTGGATTATCTCTTCTTCCAGCAGCTCTCGGAACGGATCGACGCCGCCGCGGGCGAGGAGAAGCAGCGGTTGGAAACCCTTCGCGGGCAGATTCTGGAAGTCACCCAGGAGATTGATCGGATGCAGCAAGCGCGCGCGGCCCAGGCGGCGGCCCTGCTGCGCTCACTGCTCGAGGCGCCCGACCTGGATGAGGCCCTGCGTCAAGCCATGCCCCTCATCGACGACCTCTTCTTGGGCACCTTGCAGGCCAATCTGCAAGTGGCCGAGGAGAGGGGGAATGGGGAAGCGCTTGAGCGCTTGCGGCAAATCGATCAACGGCTGCGCGCCATCCTGCGCGACTCGCTTCCGCCTGGTCTTCGCTTCGTGCAGCAGATCCTCGAACAGGAAGATCCGCAGGCAGCGGAGGAAATCCTGCGCGCCGAGCCGGAGCGCATTGACGACGAGGTCCTGAATAGCCTGATGGCAACCGCCCAGCGGCTGGAAGATTCCGGCGATAAGGAAAGCGCGCAACGTGTCCGCGATCTCTATAAGTTAGCGCTGAAACTCTCCATGGGAGCGAAGATGGGGCAGCCCAAATCCTGAGGGCGGTCCCGTCAACTACTTCCTCTGCCGGCAAATGAGCCCCTTTAAATAGCGGCCCTCCGGGAAGTGCAGCGCAACTGGGTGGTCTTCAGCCTGGCTCATCCAACCCTCGATCACGGCGCCCACGCCTGCATCCAGCGCCGCATCAGCAACAATTTTCTGGAAGAGGTCCGAGCTGAGGCCGCCTGAGCACGAGAAGGTAAATAGGCGTCCTCCGGGCTTGAGGAGCTTGAAGGCCAGAAGATTAATATCCTTGTAGCCTCGAGCAGCTCGATGCACCTGGGAGCGGGTGGCCGCGAACCGCGGTGGATCCAGGATGATGGCATCGAATGAAAGCCCCCGGTCGCGCAGCCGCCGCATCTCCACGAAGGCATCTCCCTGGATCCACGTCACCCGCTCCGCAGGCATCTTGTTGTGTTCGAGGTTAACTTTTGCAAGTTGAATTGCGCGTGATGAACTCTCGATGGCAGTAACCCTGTCAGCCCCACCCGCTAGGGCGTTAACGGTAAAGCCCCCTGTATAACTAAACACATCCAAGACCTGCCCGCCGGAGATCAGGCCCCGCACACGGAGTCGGTTCTCGCGCTGATCCAGGTAGAAGCCCGTCTTATGTCCGGCTTGGACGTCCACGGCGAAACTCAAGCCATATTCTTCAATCATTAAGGGCGAGGGCGGGGGCTCACCCCAGACAAGGCCGACTTTGGGTTCCAGCCCTTCCAAAACCCGCGCCTCGGCATCCGATCGCTCGAAGATCCCGCTGCAGGAGTCATTCGCCAGCGCTGCAAGAATCGCTTCCCGCCAACGCTCGGCTCCCGCGCTGAGGAATTGCACCACCCGAAAGCTGCCATAGCGGTCGACGATCAGACCTGGCAGACCATCCGATTCCGCATGCACCTCACGGTGGGCTTCAATCTGGGGATCTGCGGCCAGTCGCTGCCTGGCCCGCACTGCACGCGCCAGCCGCCTTTGAATCAGCCCGGCGTCGACGATCTCATCTTCATCGTGTGTCCAGATTCGCGCCCGGATGCGGGAACCAGGGGAGTAGGCTGCCCTTGCCAGCCACCGTCCGTTGGCATCGAAAACATCGAGCGTGCCCCCGGGAATGGGCTCGGCCCCCTCGATCCCCGCCACCGCGCCCGAGAAGATCCACGGATGATGCCGGAGAATTGCCCGCTCGCGGCCCGCACGCAGGGTCAACCTGGAGGTCATCGCCAACCTCTCGTGGTCGCCGTTTGGGAATCCACAGCGGATGGGCTCAAGAGGCAGATTGCGAGCGGGTCTCGATCAGCGCCCGCAAACCGGCCTCATCCAGCATCGGGACGCCTAATTCCTCGGCTCGTTGAGCCTTGGATCCGGGCGAGTCGCCGACAACAACGTATGTAGTGCGCCTGCTTACGCTGCTCGCAACCCTGCCACCATGGTGGGTGATGAGCTCTGCGGCCTCCTGCCGGGTCAGGGTCGGGAGCGTGCCGGTGAGCACGAAGGTCATCCCGGCCAGCGGGCCCTCGGCGGCCGCTGGGGCCTCTTCCTGGGGCTGCACACCGCATTCGGCCAGCTTCTTGAGAATGCGACGATTGGCGGGCGAGGCGAACCAATCCAGGATGGCCTGCGCCACGACCGGCCCGATCCCCTCGATCGCTTCCAACTCCTCCCGGCTGGCCTGCACCAGCCGTTCCAAGCTGCCGAAGTGGCGTGCCAGCTCCGTTGCAACTGTGGCGCCCACATTTCGAATCCCCAGGGCGGTGATCAACCGGCTCAGTGGACGGTCCTTCGTAGCCTGTATCGCAGACACCAGATTCTCCGCCCTCTTCTCCCCGAAACCCTCCAGAGATAGCAGATCCTCCTTCTCCAATCGGTAGAGATCAGCCACATCCTTGACCAGTCCCTCACGCACGAGTAATTCGGCCACCTTGATCCCCAATCCTTCGATATCCATCGCGCTGCGCGAGGCGAAGTACTCGATATTCCGCACCAGTTGGGCAGGGCAGGCTGCATTCACGCAATAAACCGCAACTTCGCCCTCAAGCTTTTCGAGCCTTTCCCCGCAGGCTGGGCAGCGCTCCGGGTGCTTCAAGGGCTTCTCGTCGCCCTTCCGGACCTCAGTCACCGGCCCAATCACATAAGGGATGACGTCTCCGGCCCGTTTGATGTAGACGCGATCCCCCACGCGGATGTCCTTCTCAGCGATATAGTCGAAGTTATGGAGCGTCGCCTGGCGAACCGTCACACCGCCCACCTCCACAGGTTCCAGGATGGCATAGGGCGTGACGACTCCGGTTCGCCCTACATTCAGCCCGATATCCAGCAACTGCGTGGTGACCACCTGAGCCGGGAATTTATAGGCAATGGCGCCGCGCGGGTCTTTGCCCACCACGCCCAGGGATTCCGAGAGCGCCAGGTCATTGATCTTGATCACCACTCCATCGGCCTCATACGGGAGAGTCTCGCGCCGCTCCATCCAGCGCCTGTAGGCGGCCAGCACGCCCTCGAGGTCCTTTTCCAGCGAGACATCATCCACGACGGGGAAGCCCAGCGCGCGCAGCCATTGAAGCACCTCCCACTGCGTCCTGGGGATCCCTCCCTCCGCATCCACGATGGCATAGCAGAAAAGGCGGATCGGCCGGGATGCCGTCAGGGCTGAATCCAGTTGCCGCAGAGAACCGGCTGCAGTGTTTCGCGGATTCACGTAGGTGCGCTCCCCCGCCTCTTCCAACCTACGGTTCAATTCCTCAAAGTCCTTCAGGAAGATGATGGCCTCTCCCCGCACCACCAGCCTCGAGGGCGCCGGAGGCTTCTCGGGGTCCAGTGGTATCCGCAAGGGAAGACTGCGCACCGTGCGCAGATTTACGGTGATATCCTCGCCAACCTCGCCATCGCCGCGGGTTGCTCCTCGGACAAAGAGCCCATGTTCATAATGAAGCACCACCGTGAGCCCATCGAGCTTCGGCTCGACCACGAACTCGGCCTCGCGAGCCCGCGGGTCCAACTTGGCGATGCGTTCATGCCAGGCGCGGACTTCCTCGTCGTTGTAGGCATTGCTCAAGCTCAAGATCGGCGCAGGGTGCGGCACACGTTCAAAGGCCTCGATCGGCTCGGCGCCGACACGCTGCGTCGGCGAGTCCGGTGTCACGAGCTCTGGATACTCCGCCTCGAGCGCCTGGAGTTCACGCAGCAGCTGGTCGTATTCGTAATCGCTGATCAGTGGGGCGTTGAGGACGTAGTAATGGTAATTGTGTTTGCGGATCTCCTTGCGCAACCATTCGACGCGGGCCCGCACATTCTCATCTACGCCCATGCTTCTCCCTCCCCAATGGACCCACCACCATCAACTCGAGGGGATCACATCCGGCCAAACGGGCAGAAACATCATCCATTCTTCGGGGGACTGGCGGATATATCCCGCCAGGATATCCGCCACATGCTGCGCCAGCTGGAGAATATCCCTCTTCTGATCGCCGCTGCGAACCGGCTCGATAATGCGCGGGCCGGTCACATGGTAGCCATCCGGCCCCTCGCGCCGCACCACACCTACGATCATATGGGCACCCGTGCGGATCGCCAGGCGCGCGTGTCCTACTGGAAGCCGTACCTGCCGTCCGAAGAAGTTCAGCAACTCACCACCTACATCTGGACGGTCCACTCCCGTGAGCACAAAGCCTCGCTGCTTTAGCCTGCGAACAGCTTCCCGCAGAGATTCCATGGAAATCGGAGAAACGTCGATCCCCAGTCGATGGCGGAGATAGTTATCCGACTTATAGCTGCCGCGAGCGCGATGATAGGAGAGCACCTGGATCGGAAGCGATTCGTAGCCCAGCACGGCCAGGAACATATTGAAGCTGCTCATATGCGCACCGGCGAACACGACCCCGTACCCGCGCTCGCTCGCCTGCCAGGCATCTTCAAGGATATGCTCGTCCACCCGCACCTTGGCGCGCACATAATCCGGCCCCTCGGCGATGGCCCGGAACCAGTCCGCGTAGCCCCGCGCCGCGTTTCGAAGCACTTCGCCCACAACATTATCCAATTCGGGAGAATCATAGGGCAGGCCCCGCACTACGGCCTGGTTGGCTCGGATCGCCTTGCAGAGCGCCGTTTCTGGCCTTGCCGCAAACCGAGCCGCAAGCCAGTCTGCCAGGCGGTAGGAGCCTTCCGGCGAAAGGCGGCGGGCGAGCCAGGCTCCCAGGATCGGTCCGAGTTGGCTGTTGATGAGATCGTTGAGGAACATCCCGTAACCGGCCTTTCCCCAATGCTTGGATCGCATGCTGCTCAGCCGGCCATCTGCCTCCGCAGGGTGCGATAGCTGCGGCAGGCATGCCAGACCATGCCTAAGAATTTAAGGCTATCCGAAATGGGGTGAAAGTAGCTCGTCTTATTAATGCCATAGATCGTCCGGATCTCCACCCACCCAATTGGAAGCCCGAGCACCACAGCCTGCACGATAACATCCACTTCGAATTCAAAGCCAGACATGCGCAGGTCGAGGGACTCCAACAGCCGGCGCGAGTGGAGCCGATAGCCGCTCTGGTTATCGTAGATGGGCGCATGTAGCACCCTCGAAAGCATCCACGATCCGATTGCATTGGCCTGTGCACGCGGGAAGGGCATCTGACGGAAATCGCGCCTTCCGATGATCAGATCGCCTTCGCCGCGCTCAAAGGCTTCGATGAACTTGCCCGCTTCGGCGGGGTCATGCTGGCCATCGGCATCGAGTGTGATGACGGCGCGATAGCCAGTTGCCAGCGCGTACCGGAAACCTGTGGCGAGCGCCACGCCCTTGCCTTGGTTGGTTTCGTGTTGGATGACCTCCGCACCCACCTTGCGGGCTACCTCGCCCGTACCATCCACGGAGCCGTCATCCACGACCAGAACCGGCAGGCCTCCGCGGAATGCTTCAACCACGGCGCCAACACGGGTGGCCTCATTCCAGGCCGGGATAAGAACCAGCATGCCCGAATCGTCATGCATGCATGCCTCCAGCGGCTCTTCCTGACAAGCATGATTGTGGCGTTCGTGCTGACAGCCGCGCTGGCGGGTGAAAATCACCCTCGTGTCAGGTGTCGAGGGCTCCCTCATTCTAATCTAAGTAATGCACGGGTCAAGCTGGGCTCGGGGATGCGAGCCCCTTCAGGATCGCAGCAGCAAGCGCCATTCGTACGGCTCATTGTGGCATTCGGATGGATTTGCTACACTTGGCTTAATTGCAAGATGGGAGGTGGCATGGCCGCAGGTCGCATCGTAGCGTATATCGCAGCCGCAATTATGGTATTCTTCGGTGTGCTCTTCGTATGGGGCGCATTCAGTCCCAGTGGCTCGCCGGGCTGGATCCTCGTCGGCTTAATCAGCATTGCAGCCGGATTGTTCCTGATCTGGCTTGCCGGAAGGCGGGCCAGGCAGGCCAAGGCCGAGATCATTCAAAAGATTGAGCTCTCAGGCGATATCAATCTCGAGACCCTCACCTGCCGAAACTGCGGCGGCGCTCTTTCTGCCGACAATATCAAGATGGTCGCTGGCGCCCCCGTAGTGACCTGTCCCTATTGCCAATCCACCTATCAATTGGCCGAGGAGCCCAAATGGTAGTAGTCGCCGGGAGCGCGTGATGAAACCCTCATCTGTTGCAAAGTTCACCATCCCATTCCACGATTCCGCGCGGAGAAGAATTGGGATTGGAGCAGCGTTCGTCTCGTTGCTCCTTTTCCTGTCCGCCCTGGGCCTATGGGTCGGCGGCGCTCAGGCCCAGTCCAATTCGTTTTCCATCGAACGGGAGATCGTCGACGTATTTTGGGAGGAAGATGGGACTTCTCGCATTCTGTATGCTTTCTTATTCGTCAACGATCCCTCGGGTGCTCCAATCGAATTCATCGATATCGGCACGCCCAATGAATACTACGACCTGGAGAGCATCACCGCCGCAATCGACGAACGGCCCATCCATCACATCGCCCCCTCGGAGTATATCGATATCGGGATCGAGCTCGGCCTGGGCAGTAATGCCATCCAACCAGGCCAGCGATCCTTGCTCGTGGTCCACATCGGGCGAGTTGAGAGAGTGCTCTATCCTGACACGGAAGGCGATGAGTATGCCAGCGCCGTCTTCTCGCCCACCTGGCTTGACCGCTCGCTCGTCCACGGCGCAACCGATCTTACGGTCCGATTCCACCTTCCTCCCGGCGTTAAGCCTGAGGAACCCCGCTGGCACGCCTCGCCGTCCGGCTGGCCCGAAACTCAGCCTGCCGCCAATCTAGACGACCAGGGGCGGGTCCAGTACACCTGGCATAACCCTCAGGCGAATGCCTATACGCAATATCACTTCGGGGCGTCTTTCCCAGCCAGCTACGTGCCTGCCGAGGCCATCCAAACGCAGGCTTCCTTCCGCATCGACGAGGACCTGATCTTCGGCCTCTGCTGCGGCGGCGGGTTACTCGCCGTCCTGGCGGGCGTGATCGCAGTAGCCGCTTACGCCAGCCGCCGGAGCAAGCTTGATTACTTACCTCCCAAAATTGCCATCGAGGGCCATGGCATTAAGCGCGGCCTGACCGCGGTCGAGGCTGCGGTGCTCCTTGAAACCCCGCTCGACAAGGTCCTTACCATGATCCTGTTTTCGCTGGTCAAGAAAGGGGCTGCGCGCGTAGTCAAGGAGGACCCGCTCACGCTCGAACGCCTGCCGGACGGCGGAGATCTCCGCGATTACGAGGAAGAATTCTTGAAGATCCTCATCAACGGCCCCAGAAATAAGCGTCGCTCCAGCCTTCAAGCCATGATGGTCAAGCTGGTCAAGTCCGTGCAGAAGAAGATGAAGGGTTTCAGCCTGAAGGAGACCCGCGATTACTATCAGAATATCATGCGCAAGGCCTGGCAGCAGGTGGAGGCCGCTGATACGCCCGAGGTCAAATCCGAGCGCTTCGCCGAGGCCATCGAGTGGACCATGCTGGATCGCGACTTTGACGACCGGACGCGCAGGGTATTCCGCACGGGCCCGGTTTACGTGCCGCACTGGTGGTGGCTGGCGCGGCCATCCACACCGGCTGGCCGCCCCGCGACCGCGAGCACAGCGCCCTCGGCGCCCGGCTCCCGCACGGTCACGCTGCCCACCCTGCCTGGAGCCGATTTCGCCGCTTCGGTCGTCAATGGCGTTCAGAAGACCGCATCCGGATTGGTATCGAACCTTGTGGGCTTTACCAATGGGGTAACCAGCAAGACCAACCCGCCGCCTCCCCCATCCCGCTCCTCCGGTTCCGGACGGTCCAGCGGCGGAGGCTGCGCGTGCGCCTGTGCCTGTGCCTGCGCGGGCTGTGCATGCGCCTGCGCTGGAGGCGGCCGATGAACCGGCTTCCACTCGGGTTGAAGGCGCAGGCACCCGTGGCGCCACCCGGTCTCCACGCGTATGTTATCAAGGATCACGGCGGCGAGGCCCGAGTCCACCTGAGAATCGAAACCGATGGCCGCGGTCTGCTGCTGGTCAATGCCAACCGCGCCTACCACCTGAACGAAACGGCTGCCTATATGGCCTGGCTGGATCTCGAGGGCATCGAAGCCAATGAGGTCGTGCGGGCGCTGCGCCGCCGTTACCGCGTCTCCAGGAACCGCGCCCAGGCTGATTTTTCCCGCATGAAGGCCGATCTTGAGGAGTTGCTCCGCCCGGATGGTGCCTGCCCCATTCACGGCCTAGACCTCGAAATCAGCCCGCCCTTCGCAACCCCACCAAGCGCCCCCTACCGGATGGACCTCGCGCTCACCTATCGCTGCAACGCCAACTGCGCGCACTGCTATAACGCCCGGCCTCGCAACTACCCGGAGCTCGACACCCAGACCTGGCTGCAAATCATCGACCTGCTCTGGGAGATCGGCGTGCCGCATATCTGCTTCACCGGCGGCGAGGCCACCCTGCGCCCGGATTTGCCACAGCTGATCGCACATGCCGAGTCTAAAGGCCAGATCACGGGGCTCCTGAGCAACGGCAGGCTCCTTTCGGACGCGGACCTTCTGGCCTCGCTGTGCGAAGCCGGGCTCGACCACGTTCAGATCACGCTCGAGTCGGCGGACGAAGCAATCCATGACCGTCTCGTTCGCGCCCCAGGGGCCTGGAGGGACACCGTCCAGGGCATCCGCAATGCGCTCGAAGCCGGACTGTACGTGATGACCAATACCACCCTCCTGGCCGGGAACGCCGCCACCGCCGAAGCCACCATAGACTTCCTGGCAGACCTGGGCGTGCCCACGGTCGGATTCAACGCCCTCATCTACGCCGGACGGGGAGAGGAAGTCGGGACGGGTCTGCCCGAGAAAGAACTGCCTCCCCTGCTCGAACGCGTGAAGACGCGCACGGAGCATCATGGGCAGCGACTAATCTGGTATACACCCACTCAATATTGCCACTTCGATCCGGTGCAGATGGACTTGGGAATCAAAGCCTGCACAGCGGCTCAATACAACATGTGCATCGAGCCGGATGGTGCGGTTATACCCTGCCAATCGTTCTATGAGCCGCTGGGTAGATTGCCGGAAACTCCCTGGGATGAAATCTGGAATCACGAACTCGCCCGTTGGATTAGGGAGCGGCGGTACGTCCCCGAAGCATGCCAGGATTGCAGCCTCCTGCGAGAATGCGGAGGCGGCTGCCCGTTAACCCTCCGTCACCAATCGCCGGCTCTGACCATCGAGGAACTCGTGCTCGCCGGCCCGGATGTAGGATGACAATATGGATAAGCTGCTTGACCGCCTGACCCCGAAAGCGCCCATTCCCCAACCGCCCCCACCAGGAATCTATTCATCTGCCTTCCCTCCCGATGTGGAGCGCCCCACCCGCTTACACTTGCGACTGGAGACCGATGGCCGGGGCATACTGATCGTCAATGCGGCCACGGTCCTGCATCTGAACCCAACCGCCGCCGAACATATCTATTGGATGGTTCAGGGCGTCGATGCAGCCGAAGCGGCGCGCACGATCGCCACCCGCTACCGGGTCAGCCGACGACGCGCCCTGCGGGACCAGCGCGATCTCCGGGCGCGCATTTTGCGGCTCGCCGAGGCCCCAGATCTCGATCCGGTGCTCTACCTGGGCATGGAACGCCTGGAGCCCTATGGCAGCCGCAGCAGCGCGCCCTATCGTCTCGATTGCGCCCTCACCTATCGCATCCGTGAGACTGGGGAGCAAGACCCTCTGGCCCGGGAACACGTGGACCGGGAATTGAGCGAGGAGGAGTGGAAGCAAATCTTGGAGAAGGCCTGGACCGCAGGCATTCCGCATGTCACCTTCACGGGCGGCGAGCCTACCCTGCGCCCAGACTTGCTGGCGCTGATCCAACACGCCGAGCAACTCGGCCAGGTGACGGGCCTGCTCACCAATGGCCGGAAGCTCGCGGAGAAAGCCTATCTCGATGCGCTAGACCAGACTGGCCTGGATCATATCCTGCTGGCTCTGGTTCCAGATGACGCTGCTTCGGAAGCAGGGCTGCAGCGCGCCCTCGACAGCGACATCTTCACAGCCGTTCACCTCAATCTCACACCGCTTGGTGAGACCGGAGCGCGCGAGTGGATCCACCGGCTCTCCCGGAAAGGCGTCCCGGCGATTTCGCTGTCGGTTGCCCAAGCGGACGAGGCTGGACAACGCCTCCTGCAGGTCGGGCGCGACCTGGTCGCAGAACTGGGCATGGATCTCCTCTGGGACCTCCCCGCGCCCTACTCCGAGAACAATCCCATCGCAATGGAGCTCTCTGAGCCCCCCAAGGGCGCAGGATCTGCCTGGCTCTATGTTGAACCCGATGGCGACGTGCTTCCCTCCCAGAGTATGGCCCCGGTGCTGGGCAATATGCTGCAGGATGCGTGGGCGGATATTTGGGCTCGGGCGGCGGCGAGCGCCCGAGAAGCGGCGTGATCACGACGACCCTGCCACAATTGGCCTGCGGCTTGAAGGTCTCCGGATCCTGAGATGACCCACGCCGGCCAATCCATCCAAGAATTGCATGCCAGATACCGAGTGCAAGCGCGCTGGACAGCCACCCTCCGCACCCGCCTGCTTGACCTGAGCAGGCTGTCATCCACTGCAAGGGTGCTCGAAGTCGGTTCGGGCACCGGCGTAGTCGCCAGCGAGACGGCCGGCACGACGCGAGCTGCAGTCGTTGGCCTCGACATCGATCCGCAGGCCCTCCGATTCTCCCGGAGCCTGTATCCGGCACTCATTCATGTCGTCGGCGACGGCTTCAAGCTACCGTTTGCAGACGATGTCTTTGCCCTCGCCTACTGCCATTTTCTGCTCATGTGGACCCACCCAGCCGTGGAAGTGCTGCGGGAGATGCGCCGGGTTGTGCGGCCCGGGGGCCACGTCGCGACGCTTGCCGAACCCGACTACGGAGGCCGGATCGACTTTCCGGCTGAGCTCGAGGCGTTGGGAAACCGCCAGGCGGAAAGGCTGGGTGCTCAAGGTGCCGACACACAAATCGGCCGGCGGCTCCGGCACCTGCTCGTCGAAGCCGGGCTCGCCGATGTGCACGGCGGGGTCCTTGGCGGCGAGTGGGGCGCGGCCCCCGAACCGGCCGAACTGGCCTCAGAGTGGGAGACACTCGCCCAAGACCTGGCCGGCGCGGTCCCCGGAAAGATGCTGGCGCGATTTCGCGAAATGGACCGGCGCGCCTGGTCTGAGCGCAGAAGGGTGCTCTACGTGCCCACGTTCTATGCAGTGGGCGAAGTGCCTCGCCCAAAATAGGCAGTCATGCCGGTTGCTATGCGTGAGGGATGAAAAAAGGGCTGGCGAAACTTGCCAGCCCTTCTTCTCGAAGGCGTTCCGATCTAGAACAGGCCCACGATCTTGCCCGTCTCCAAATCGATATCCACATCCATGTACGCCGGGCGGGTCGCCAAGCCAGGCATCGTGCTCATCGTCCCGATGAGAGGGTAGATGAAGCCCGCGCCTACGCTGGCGCGAACTTCCCGCACCGGAACAGTGTAGTTCTTCGGCACGCCCTTCAGCGCCGGATCATGGCTGAGGCTGAGATGCGTCTTGGCCATGCAGATGGGGAGGTTCCCGAAGCCGGCTTTCTCATACGCCGCGATCTGCTCCTCCGCCAGGGGCTCATAGGTCACGCCATCGGCGCCGTAGATCTCAACGGCGATCTTCTCGATCTTCTTCTTGATCGACCAGTCGAGCGGGTAGAGGAACTCGAAGCTGCTCGGCTGCTCGCAGGCCGAGACTACCGCCTCCGCCAGCTTGGCAGCGCCCTGCCCGCCATCCGCCCAATGGGTGCTTACCTGGGCATCATGCGCGCCCTGCTCGATGGCGTAATCACGCACCATCTGCAGCTCGGCCTCGGTATCATCCTTGAAGCCGTTAACAGCCACGACCACCGGAATGCCAAACTTGAGCACGTTCTTGATATGCGCTCCAAGGTTCGGCAGCCCTGCCTCCAGCAGCTCGAGATTCTCCTTCGTATAGGCCTCGTCCAAAGGTGCGCCGGGGGTGACTTTGGGGCCGCCGCCATGCATCTTCAGGGCCCGCACGGTCGCCACCAGCACCACGGCGTTAGGGATCAGCCCAGAGTAGCGGCATTTGATGTCGAAGAACTTCTCCATGCCGATGTCGGCACCGAAGCCGCTTTCGGTGACCACATAATCGGCCACCTTGAGTGCGATCATATCGGCGATGATCGAGGAGTTGCCATGGGCGATGTTGGCGAAGGGACCGCAGTGCACGAACGCCGGCTGGCCTTCAAGCGTTTGCATCAGGTTCGGCATCAGGGCGTCCTTGAGCAAGACAGTAACCGCGCCTGCGACGCCGAGCATCTCGAGCGTCACCGGCTCGCCCTTCTTGCTCATCGCCACCACCACCTTGCCCACCCGCTCCCGCAGATCAGCCAGGCTTGTGGTCAGGGCCAGGATGGCCATCAGTTCGCTGGCGACGGTGATGTCGTACCCGGTCCGCCGGGGGAAGATGGGGCTCGGGGAGCCATCACGGAGCTTGTCGTCGTTGAGACCGATCTTGATCTGGCGCAAGGAGCGATCGCACACATCGACAACCCGGTTCCAGGTAATGGTATCGGGGTCGATGTCGATGCGGGTCACGCCGCGACGCTGCAAGGCCTCATCCGATTGCCGGCTCTCATGGTACATGCGGGTATCCAGCGCGGCGGCCACGAGGTTGTGGGCCACGCTGATGGCGTGGATGTCTCCGGTGAGATGGAGGTTGAAGTCCTCCATCGGAATGATCTGGGAATAGCCGCCGCCTGCTGCGCCGCCCTTGATGTTGAAGGTTGGGCCCATGCTGGGCTGGCGGATGCATGCCATCACATTCTTCCCCAGCACTGTACCCAGCGCCTGCGTAAGACCCAACGTTGTGGTGGTCTTCCCCTCCCCCAGAGGCGTGGGCGTGATGGCGGTCACGTCGATATACTTGCCTTGCGGCCGGTCCTTGAGGCGTTCAAGGACGTCAAGATGAACCTTGGCCTTGTACTTCCCGTACAGGTCGAGGTCATCCATGGCGAGGCCAATCTTCTCAGCGATTTCGAGGATCGGCCTCAAATCTGCTTCCTGAGCGATTTCGATGTCCGACGGGACGGGACGCTTGGGCTTGAGAACCATGCAAACACCCTCCTTTGAATCTAGATACACGCGAGGCGGTCAATGGGAACGGGCCCAGCCCTTAGTTTGCCCTGCAATTGTCAATTGGGCAAGCGACATCTTTCACAAAGCGCCGCGCCGACTCTCCTTGCCTCGTGGTCCGCTCAATGTTGCCCACTCATGGCAGCCCGGTCATATTTATGGTATATCTGCTCGAGACGACGCAGGCCTGCAATGCCCCTAAGGCTCCAATCGCAGGTTCAAGGCGATTGTCAACATCCGCTGGTATCTGCGGATCGCAGTCCTTATGACCAAGATTTCGCCCTCACTGGCCACCCGATGGATGCTCACAATTGTATTTGTCGTCATCGCAACAGCGCTGGGCACAGCCATTCCTGCTACACTGCTCATACGCCAAGAGCTCGACCGCCAAGCCCAATCCCATCTTGTCGAAATCGTCCATAACACTGAGAGCCTCCTGGCCGCCGAAGCAGCCCGCCTGACAGACATCGCAGAGCACGCCGCCGCTCGACCCAGCATCCAGGATATCCTGCTTGAAAGGAATGCAATTGCCCTGGATGCATATCTCCAGGTCTTTCGCGAAAGCCTTGAATTCGACAGGATAGCCATCTACGATGAGGCTGGACGGATGCTCGCCAGCGATCCACCCGGCATGGGCACTGAGCCACCGCTTCATCAGACCCTCACCTTTCAATACATTGCCTCCCCAAGCCCCGAATACCACCTGCTGATGCTTGCTCAATCCCCCATCTTCGATCGTCAGCGCGGGGGCCTGAAGGGCTTTGTCACGATCGAACGCCTTATCGATGATGCTTTCTTGAAGCATTTGGCTTCCCAGACCGGCCTGCAATATAGCCTGATCATAGGCCGCACTCGGATTGCATCCAGCGAACCGTCAATCAAGGGATCCAGGGAGGCTCTGCCAGCTAAGGAAGCCGAAGATCATGGCGATATCGCCGAGCGGGTCATGCTGGGAGGACATCCCTATCTAGTCCATCGAATCGCATTAACCCCGGACAAGAATGTGGGAGAGGCTGCCTTTCTCGAAATGGGGCTCCCAATTGATACTATCCTTTTTGCAGAACGGCGGGCGCTAGTTTCGATCCTTATCGTGGCGGTCTTGGCCGCTTTAGCGGGAGCCTCCATCGCAGGCTCGTATGCGCGCCGGGTGACTAGTCCTCTAAGCCAACTTACCAAGGCCGCAAGGGATCTCGGGCAGGGCAAGCTATCAAGACCCATGCCTTTGATTTCTGATCCACCGGAGATTGCCAGCCTTTCAGAGGCGCTTGAATCCAGCCGGCTGCAATTGAGGGAAGCCCTGGCCGAGCTGGCATCGGCTCGAGACTGGTTAAACACGATTATCCAATCCATTTCGGAGGGCATACTCACACTCGACACGCAAGGACGGATCGTCTCTTTCAATCGAGGCGCGGAAAATGTGACTGGGTATAGCCGAGAGGATGTTGAAGGTAGAAGACTCGATAGCGTATTAAGACTTGCTGGCGATTACACGGGCTTGCTTTCTGACCACCTTCCTGGCCCACAGCAGAAGAGGCTTATATCTATCCTCTCGAAAGACGGGGATCCTCTCAGCCTGGAATTTACCACAGCTCAATTGGCTCATCCATCCAGCGGCTCCGAGTTCACTGCGCTCGTCCTGCGAGACATCACGGAGGAGGAAGCAGCCCGACATCTACGGTCTCAATTCCTGGCAAGCATTACGCACGAGTTCCGCACACCTCTCGCAGCCATCAATGCCTCGGTAGAACTCATCCTTTCAGAAATCCAGCGCCTCTCAGCGCCG
Source organism: uncultured Anaerolineaceae bacterium (assembly GCA_964591485.1). Taxonomy (GTDB): domain Bacteria; phylum Chloroflexota; class Anaerolineae; order Anaerolineales; family E44-bin32; genus E44-bin32. Next base: position 56,434 of record CAZQDE010000007.1, read on the forward strand.
GAGGTAAGCAGGCTACTTCGTGCAATCCACATGAGTGTGAGTGGGCTCCAGACGCTCATCGACAATCTGCTCGAAAGCCACAGCATTGAAGCAGGTTACTTCACAATACAGCGCAGACGGGCATGGCTTCCTGAAATCATCCAAGATGCCTACCAGACTGTCCGGCCACTAATGGACCGGAGGGACCAGACTCTGGAGACGCCACAGATGCCCGAGGATCTCTATCTCTATGTGGATCCGGTGAGAATCAAGCAAGTCATCGTCAATCTCCTCTCCAACGCAAGCAAGTATGGTCCCGTTGGCGAACCCATAGAAATCGGACTAGAAATCTCGCACGAAGGGGAGATCAAGATATCCATCGCAGACAGAGGACCGGGGATCTCGGAGAAGGATCGCTCCAGGATCTTCCGCCGCTTTGTGCGAAGCGGAGGCCCGGGAGAAATGCCTCTTGGGGTCGGACTTGGGCTTTCGGTCGTCAAGGTGATCATTGAGGAACATGGAGGCAGAGTCGGAGTTCAGGACCGGCCCGGCGGCGGCTCTGTATTTTGGTTCACACTTCCCTCCAGCGAGGAACGAAGATGAAGGTCCTTATCGTTGATGATGATCTAGCGCTCTCGGATGTGATCGCATTCACAATGCAACGCGCGGGCTTTGAGGTCCTGCTTGCGCATGACGGCCTGGCTGCACTCGAGCGCTGGCAATCCGATCGGCCCGACCTTATCCTGTTGGATCTGAATATGCCCAAACTCGATGGCCTGCAGGTCTGCCAACGAATTCGGGCCCAGGACACCACACCAATCATCATCCTCAGTGTTCGGGGGGAGGAGGACGATATCGTGCGAGGCCTGGAACTAGGTGCAGACGACTATATCGTGAAACCTTTCAGCCCGAGGCAGCTGACCGCCCGCGCAGAGGCCGTCCTGCGCCGTGCCAAGATTGGGCCTACAGTTCCTGGGCGGCTTACCGCCGGCGACCTTGAGCTTGATCGTTCGCGAAATCTGCTCTTTCGGGAAGGAGAGATCGTGGCCCGTCTTACACGCCTGGAAGCGTCTCTCCTCGAAACACTCATCATCAATGCGGGCCAAGTGTTAACGTACAGCCAACTCATCCATTCAGTGTGGGGGCCGCAGGGCGCGGATCGCACGATGTTGAAGCAATTGGTCTACCGAGTCCGCCGCAAGATTGAGCCGGTTCCATCTGAACGGCGCTATCTGCAAACGGTCCCAGGCATCGGCTACTCGCTCTCGGCCTAGCTCGCCGACGCACGTATTAGCCTCTCCCATCCCAAATCCGACCAATCCGCTGTTACCTGCCTGTTACTCATCCACGACCGGCGCTGTAACCCACAGGCGATAGAGTGCATGTGAGAAAAGGCACAATATGTGTCGATCGCGGCAGTATCCAGACCGTGATCAGAAAGGGCGCATGCACGCGTAGCAGACCGAAATCACACCTTACAAGCCATGTGAGGGAGGAAGCGTCTGCATAGAGCCAGGGTCAGCCACACATAAAATCCCGATATCCACTTGGGATGGTCGGCCAACTCAACGGCGCAGCCGCGCACCAAGCCCATCAGGTTCGAGAATCTCCCGATCACCGCTTTCACATCGCAGGATCGGGTGGCAACGGAGGGATCCATGAATAGCGCATGGGCCTTCAGGCTCCTCGGCGCACTTGCAGTTCTCTGTGCATTTCTATCACTGCGAGCGCGAAGACTGCTCTACTCGGCGATCTGGCTCGCCGCTGCGAGTGCCTCTGTCTCTGCAATTCTCTATCTCCTCGGGGCCAAATATGCAGCGGTTGTCGAGCTAAGTGTTGGCGCAGGCTTGGTGACCGTTCTATTTGCATTCGCCATCAACGTCGCTGGGGAAACCGCGCCCGAGCAGAGAGCACTGATCAGCAAGCCCCTGGCTGCGCTCCTCGTCATCGTGCCGATTTCGCTGCTCGCAATCTTCGCACTCCCCATGTCCGAGTTTCGCGGGAACATCGAGGGCGGAATCTTCACCGCGCACCTCTGGCAAGAGCGAGGCATCGATGTGCTCATACAACTGGTCCTGGTTTTCTCTGGCGTGCTGGGGATTCTCGGTCTCCTGGCAGAGGCCAAGGGACCCCTCGAGCAGCCCGCGGCAGAAGAGGTCGCCGCCCAGCGAGAGATGGATTTGCAGGCAATCGAGCGGCAAACTGCACGCTGGACGGAGGAATCGCAGCAATGAATCTCTCGCGCCGCCCCAACCTGGCGTAGGCCTGCAAAAGGAGCTGGAGATGCCTGAGATGCACATAACGTCTCTGCAAATCGGATGGATCACTGGATTGACCATTTTGGGGCTCGGTCTATTTGGCCTTCTCACAAGCCGGAACTTGATCAAGATCATCGTGGCTCTGCAACTCCTCGTGAAATCTGCGCTCCTTGCGCTGGTTCTTGCCGGTAACGGGCGCGCCCAGATTGATCTGGCCCAGAGCCTCTGCATTACTGTCATCGTCGCGGACACCATTGTCGCCGTCGTTTCCTTGGCCTTCGCCATTCAGGTCCGCCGACGGATTGGCACGCTGGATATCCGCGACCTTTCGACTCTTCGGGGCTAGCTATGACAGCGTTATGGATCCTACTATCCATTCTCCTGCCCTGGGCCGGCGCATTGACAGTCTGGCTTGTGGGAGACGAACGCCCAAGGGCACAACACACACTGGCGTCCTGCTTTGCCATTGCCGGAGGGCTGGCCTCGCTGGGAATGCTGACGCATCCATCCCCAGACCCCGCCATCTCTCTACCTTTGGGCGGAATATTTGGCACATTCACCCTTGTCGCAGATGGCCTGGGAATCTACCTGGCAATAATCGCGACCGTCGTCGGTGGCCTGGCCGTGGTCTTCTCGATGGAATATATGAAAGGGGAGCAAGGCCTGGGGCGCTATTATGCACTCGTATTGCTATTCATCGGCGCAATGGTCGGCCTCGCCCTCTCTGGCAGCCTGCTGCATATGTTCCTCTTCTGGGAAATCACCGCTTTCTGCTCCTATGCGCTGATCTCCTTCCACAACGATGACCCGAAGGCTGTACGGGGCGGAATCAAAGCCCTGATTGTCACGCAGCTGGGTGGCATCGGCCTGCTTCTAGGGGCGCTGACGGGCATCGCGTACCTGGGCAGCCACCAGATCAGCGCCCTTCTCGCATCTTCAGATTCACTCCCGGCAAACATCCGGGCCTGGATGGCTTTCGGCTTTCTCGTGGCTGCTGCAGCCAAGTCTGCACAGGTCCCCTTCCATACCTGGCTGCCTGACGCGATGGAGGCGCCCACCCCTGTGAGCGCCCTCATTCATGCAGCCACGATGGTCAACGCGGGCGTTTATCTCCTGGTGCGTTTCTACCCGCTCTTTGAGAGCGTGCCAGGATGGTCCGCCACTGTTGTCACCCTGGGCGTTGCATCAGCGCTGCTGGCAGGCTTCCTGGCGGTACTCAGCTATGATCTCAAACGCGTACTGGCCTATTCGACGGTCAGCCAATTGGGCTATATGTTCTATGCCATCGGAGCCGGCGGCATCCTCGCAAGTCAATTTCACCTCTTGAGCCATGCGCTTTTCAAGGCTCTCCTATTCTTGGCCGCCGGCGCCGTGATCCATCACGTGGGCACTCGAGATATGCGTGAGATGCATTCCCTCGGAAGGACGATGCCCGGCGTACGGTTGGTTTTCATCGTGGGATTCCTCGCCCTCGTGGGCCTTCCGCCTGCGAATGGCTTTCTCAGCAAGGAGATGATCTTCGAACAGGGTCTTGTCGAAGGCCCCTTATGGGCCCTCGTCGGCATGGTGCTTGGGGCAGGCATTACTGCGCTCTATGCCTTCCGGATGACCTCGATGGTCTTCGATATGAGCCACGGGGAACAGAATGCCTGCCATGCGCACAATGCAGTGCGCATCCCCCTCACATTGCTTGCCATCGGGACGCTCACCAGCTGGTTGCTTGCCGGTGATTTCGGAAAGCTCCTCAGTCAAAGCCTGCCCTACCACCATGTCCACTCCCTCGAGACCACGACACTATTGATCGAAGTGCTCCGCGCGCCTCTTACCTATATCGCATTGGCATTGATCGCCTGCGGCATTTTGCTATGGCACTGGCGTTCGATGTTGCAGCAACTCATGCATCGCGCATTGCCCGTGATAGAGGCCACAGCTCGGGGGGCCCAGTTTGAGTGGTTGAACGAGCTGGTTATCACAGCCACCCTGGGGCTGTCCAGGGCTTTCCGGAAGGCCCAGACAGGACAGATGAGCTGGAACGTCACCGGCATCGTGGGCGGGCTGGGAATCCTGCTGATCATTCTCATTTGGGGAGCATGATATGCCAATACCGCGCTTTCTCTGGCTCATCCTCATACCTCTGCTCTCCTCGCCTTTGGTCTACTTTGGCGGACGCATCGCGGAACGACGGCGGCGCAAGAGCCCAGCCCAGATCCTATCGCTTCTCGCACTTCTTCCTGCAGGTGTGATTTGCGTGGATGCGGCATATGGCCAGGGTCATTCCCAGAATCCGCAACTGCTGCTCGGCGCCATACGCCTTGAGGCGGATGGTGTGGGCATGCTCCTTTCGGCCATTGTGCTTGTATTGGGAACCCTCGCCGTCCTTTTCTCGGCTTCCTACGTCGCCGAAGAAGCCGCTCAGGAGAAATACTACGCATTGCTCCTGGCCATGATAGGCGTAATGGTGGGCTTGGGCTTTTCAAGTGACCTCTTCAACCTCTGGATCTGGTTTGAGGGCATTGCGATCACATCCTACTTGCTGGTTTCGTTCTACCGGGAACAGCCGGCGAGCCTGGAAGCCGGGATTAAGTATCTGGTGCAAAGCGCCTGTGGATCGGCCCTCATCCTCTGGGGCATCGCTCTCGTGCTGATGACAAGCGGGAACCTCTCGCTGGACTCCCTGGGTCCTGGCCAGGGGTTCTCGCGATCTACGCAGATCGCCATTGGGCTATTTATCGCAGGCTTCGGTGTCAAGGCCTCGCTTGTGCCGCTCCACACCTGGTTGCCTGACGCCCATTCGCAGGCGCCCAGCGGGATCAGCGCCATGCTCTCCGGAGTTGTCATCGAGGCTGGCTTAATCGCGTTGCTGCGTGTACTCGCGGCCTTGGCAGGCCAGCAAGACCACCTCGGCGTAGTCCTGATGGGCATCGGTGCGCTCAATATGCTGGTTGGAAACCTAATGGCATTGGGGCAAAGGGAGATCAAGCGACTGCTGGCGTATTCAAGCGTCGCCCAGATCGGCTACATGATCCTCGGTGTGGGATTGACCATCTATAGCCGTTCGCCCGAAGGTGCGCAGGGAGGGTTCTTCCACCTTGTGAATCATGGTCTCATGAAAGGCCTGGCGTTCCTGGCTGCTGGCTCCTTCCTCTACGCCTTGCACCTTAGGAGAGGACGCCATCAACCCCTTACGATCGAAGACCTCTCCGGAGCCTCACGGCGCTTTCCGGTACATTCGCTGGCATTGAGCATCGGCGTGCTCGGCTTGGGCGGATTGCCGCCCTTTGCCGGCTTCATGTCCAAATGGCAGATCTTTGCGGCAGGCTTTCAGACCCACGATGCGATGCCGATTGTCTTCGTGGGCTTCGCTGCGCTGAATAGCGTCCTTTCGCTCGCCTACTATGCTCCAATTGTCAATGCTCTATATCGACAGAGTCCGTCCCCAGATATGCAGCAGACCCCACCCATGCCTGCGACCATGACCATCCCAATCATGCTGCTGGCGGCGGGAGTGCTAATCATTGGGTTATGGCCTTCCGTTATGAACTGGCTTACGCAGCCGGCCAGCGCAGCGCTGATGGCTGCGCTGCAGAGGTAGAGCAATATCATGGGCTTCGCAATCTTCCCGAGGAACCAGTGATGACACTGAACCTGCTAAATCCAATACTTGCGCTATTTCTAAATATCTTCCTTGTGCTCGGAATTTACTATTTCGGGCGCGCCATTGCGGGACCCTCTCACATCACGCCGATGAAAACGAGCACCTATGCAAGTGGCGAGAGTCCTCCCGAAGAAATGGCTGCGCCTGGCTATCGGCCCTTCTTCACCTTGGCTCTCTTCTTTGCCGTTCTCCATCTCGCAGCCCTGGTTCTGGGGACGGCAATTCCCATTCCTTTAGCTGTGATCTATCTGGTAGGCATATCGGCCGCTCTTCTCGCGCTCATCTTGGGGTAGAGGCCGGAGGAAATCGCATGGACACAAATCTAAATACGCCTCCGGGAATCACCGAGCGTCTGAAAACCTGGGCGCGTATCAACTCGCCCTGGGTGCTGCACTTCAACAGCGGCTCCTGCAACGGGTGTGACATTGAAATCCTGGCAACCCTTACTCCCCACTTCGATCTCGAACGCTTCGGCGTAAAACTCATGGGCAGCCCTCGGCATGCAGACATTCTCCTCTGCACAGGCGCCGTTACCCGCCAGGCACGCGATCGGCTTATCCGTATATATGAGCAGATGCATGAGCCAAAATTCGTCGTCGCCATAGGATCGTGCGCACTTAGCGGGGGCGTATTCCGTGGCTGCTACAACGTCATGGGGGGCATCTCGGAGGTCCTTCCTGTGAGTGCCTACATCCCAGGATGCCCACCTCGCCCGGAAGCCATTATCGACGGCGTCGTAAAGCTTCTTGCCGCTCTGAAGGCTGATGCGCCAGGCCCCTCGCCCGATTGTGGAAGCAACAGCTCTGAGAGAGAGGTATGAACCTAATGAGAACGACCGAGGAAATCATCCAGATCGCCCTCCAACTCACCCGGGAATGGCTCTTCGAGACCGAAGTCACTCAACCGGAGCCCAACCGATTGGATGTGAGAATCCTGCACATGGAGGATCTGATTCCCATCATCGTCGGCTTGCGCGTGCAGCGCCTTGGCTATCTCTCTGCCATCACAGGGCTCGATCTGGGTCCCGAAGCTGATGCCATGGAGGTTCTCTACCACTTCTGCACCGGCGAGGCAGTCATCACGCTACGCGTGCGTGTGCCTCGTCATGGCGGTAGCGTCCCGACAGCAAGTGAGGTTATTCCAAGTGCAGAGGCCTTCGAGAGGGAGCTCCGGGAGATGTTCGGGATCGAGGTCGAAGGTTTACAGGCACCGGCTCATCTCTATCTGCCGGATGATTGGGAAGAAAACGTATACCCGCTTCGCAAAGACGCGGCTCTGGGGCTTCCGGAAGCCACGCCTTAAAGAGGAAGTTTCAATGCCAGACATCATCCAGAAAGACCGCTTCATCATTCCAATTGGACCGCAACATCCCGCACTTAAAGAACCCTCGAACTTCCTGATCAGCGTGGATGGTGAGATCGTCACCCACGCGACCGTTCGCCTTGGATATGCACACCGAGGGATCGAGAAGGCCGCCGAATCCAGAACCTGGCCCCAGAATCTCTATCTCTTCGAACGCGTCTGCGGCATCTGCTCTCACATCCATGGCATGACCTACTGCCTTGGCGTTGAGCGCCTTGCGGGCGTCGAAGCACCTCCGAGAGCGCAGGCGATCCGCGTGCTGGTCGCTGAGCTTGAGCGAATCCATAGCCATCTGCTCTGGCTGGGCGTGGCCGCGCATGAGGCGGGCTTTGACACGCTCTTCATGTACTCATGGCGGGATCGGGAGACAGTGATGGATATTTTGGAAGGTCTCACGGGAAATCGGGTGAATTATTCCGCCAACGTTCTCGGGGGCGTCAAATGGGATGTGGATGCCGATCAGGCCAAAGCCATCCTCCAGGGCCTTCAATTCCTTGAAGAGCGCACAAGACATTATCTTGACATTGCCAGCTCAGACGCGCTTTTCCTCCAGCGGACCCGCGGCATCGGGACTATGACACGCAACCAAGCTGAGGTGCTTGGATGTGTTGGACCAACCGCTCGCGCCTCAGGAGTGGAACGAGACGTGCGGACTGAAGCTCCCTATGCGGGTTATCGGCAATTCCCCGCTCAGATTTCGCTGGAGACAGCGGGAGACCTGGAGGCGCGTTTCAAAGCGCGGATGCGGGAGCTATTTGAAAGCTACCGCCTTATCCGAGAGATCCTGGATAACCTCCCTCCAGGCGATCTAGTAACACGTATGCCCCGCAAGATCAAAGAGGGCGAAACAGTTTTTCGCACTGAAGCCCCACGCGGGGAGCTTTTCTACTTCTTGAAGTCCAACGGGACCGAAATACCCGAGCGGGTGAAAGTCCGAACACCAACTATATGCAACATGCTCTCTGTGGTGAAGTTGGCCGTGGGGCATCAGCTTGCCGATGTGCCCATGATTCTTGCAGGCATCGATCCCTGCTTCTCTTGCAACGATCGGGCCATAGCAATTCACCAGTCAGGATCCAGAGACGTCTGGTCTTGGGAGGAGCTTAGGCAACATGGAATCGATTTCTATCGTGAGCGCTCTCTCTGATCTCTCGAGACTCGTAATCTTTCCAGCAGGCTTCTCGCTACTTCTCGTGGGCCTGATCTATGAATGGGTGGACCGCAAGGCTCTGGCCCGATTTCAGAATCGAGTGGGGCCACGCTGGTTTCAGCCCCTCGCCGATGTGATAAAGCTTCTCGCCAAGGAGGAAATCCTCCCGGAGGGTGTCAATCGCCTACTATTCATAGCCCTGCCTGTGCTCGCTTTGGCAGGCGGAATGTCAGCTGCGCTCTACGTGCCCACTCTCGGCATGCCACCCGCACACAGCTTTCCGGGTGATCTAATCGTATCGATCTATCTCTTGAGTCTGCTTTCTCTCTGCCTGGGCCTCGCCGGATCGAACTCGCTGGATCGGTTTTCGCTGGTAGGTGCCACGCGCACACTCACACAGCTCTTCTCCTATGAAGCCCCCTTCTTGCTCTCGTTGCTTGGGCCGGCGTTCGTGGCAGGCAGCTGGGAAATCCGTGAGATCCTGGCCCATTCCAGCTCTCAGTGGCTGCTGGTCACTCAACCCGTCGGCTTTCTCGTGGCCGTCATCGCCCTGATGGGCAAATTGGAGCTCCCTCCCTTCGATGCACCGGAGGCCGAGACCGAGATTGTGGCAGGCGCCCTTACGGAATATAGCGGACGGGCCCTGGCGATCTTCCGGCTCGCCAAGAGTGTGGCTCTGGTTGTCGGCCTGACTTTCATCGCAGCCTTCTTCATGGGTGGCGTTTCCCATCCGCTTGAATTCCTCTGGAAGACACTCACCCTGCTTCTTGTGATCATTGCGCTCCAAGGCCTCCTGACACGCCTGCGCATCGATCAGATCGTCGGGTTGTGGTGGCGCTACGGGGCCCTCCTTGTCCTGGCGCAGTGGCTTCTCCTCCTCATCCTCAAGATAGGGGTGCTGCCATGAGAATTGGGACCATGCTCTCGGATATTCTGAGGGGTATCGTCCAGCCAGTCGCTACAGAACTCTACCCTTTCGAGCGTCGAGAGCCTCCCGCCCGCCTGCGGGGCAAGCTCGTCTGGGATCCCTCCTCTTGCATCGGCTGCGGCCTGTGCGAAAAGGATTGCCCCGCCGAAGCGCTGCGCTTGATCGTGATCGATAAGAAGGCGAAGCGTTTCGCAATGCGCTATCACATCGACCGGTGCACCTTCTGCGCGCAATGCGTGCAGAGCTGTCGCCAAGGGTGCCTGCAAATGGACCCTGCGGCATGGGAGTTGGCCGCCTTGGATCCTGGTTCCTTTGTCATTTACTACGGTGAACCCGAGAATGTCCACACTGCCCTGGCAGATCAGTCTGCAGACCATCCTTCGCCCGGATAGCCCTTTCAGCCCACGAAGCGTGGTGCTCGTCGGGATCGGGCGTGAAGGTCATGGCGATGACGCCGTGGGGCCGAGCATTATTCATGATCTCCGTCCCTGCCTTATAGGTTACGCCGGAATACACCTGCTTGAGGCTTCCTACGCCCCTGAAAATCTATTCGGCGTCATCCTTCGATATAAGCCCATGAATGTGGTCTTCATCGATGCCACCTCCACAGGCGAGCCGCCGGGAGCTATCCAATGGCTATCAATCGATGCCGCCGGCGGCTGCAGCGCTTCAACGCACACACTGCCACTGTCTTTAGTCGGCCGATTCATCTCAAAACAAGGTCACTGCGAAGTGAATATCCTGGGCATAGAAGCAGCAAATCTGGGCGCAGGCGAACCCCTTTCGCCAGCGGTGCGAGAAGCCGCCCACAGGATCGAGCAGACCATCCTCGGTATCCTGCAGCAAGGGGATCAGGAGGCTGCTTTGATGGAGATTGCACACTCGCAAAGGAAGGAAACAGATCAATGAGAGCCTATGTCCTGCCCAAGCCCTCATTCAACGCCTGGATTGAACGCTTGCAGGCCCGTTATCAGCTTATCGGTCCGGTAGAGAAGAACGGCCAGCATATCTTTGCGCAGGTGCGGAATCCCAGTGAGCTCGACCTGGGCTATAGAACCACACTCCTGCCCCCAAAGAAGGCTTTTCTTCCGCCGCACGAGATTCTATGGGAATTTCAGGGAGAACCCGGCGCGGCGCCTCAATTCAGTCCCTATTTGGAGCAGAAACCCTCCATTCTTATGGGGGTGCACACCTGTGACCTCCATGCCATGGCGTTTCTGGACAGAGTCTATTTGCAGGACCCTGTAGATCAGCATTACCGCCTCAGGCGCGATCAAACCACAATCGTGTCTTTGGAATGCCTCTCCCCGTGCTCTGAATTTGCCCTCTGCAAGGACATGGGGACTCTCAGCGTGCCGCGGGAATTTGACCTGCATCTCACGGACCTGGCGCAGGATTACCTGGTTGAAGTGGGATCCCCAAAGGGGGCGGACTTGGTGAAGGAATGCGACGAGCTCCGTGAAGCACAAGCCTCGGACTTTGCTCGCCTCCAAAGTGCCATTTCGCACAAATGGGCACGCTTTCCCTATCGCCTAAACTTCGATGTCAAGGAGTTGCCTGATCTGTTGAGATTGAGCTACGAAAGTCCGATATGGCAGGGCCTGGGGGAAAGATGCTTTGGCTGCGGCGCCTGCAACCTCGTCTGCCCAACTTGCCACTGCTTCGATGTGCGCGATGAAATCGACCTCTCCCTGCAAGAAGGCCTCCGCATGCGCACTTGGGATTCCTGCCAGCTTGGGCAGTTCGCCTTGGTCGCCGGAGGCCACAATTTTCGGCCGACGCGGGCTGACCGCCTTCGACATCGCTTCCTGCATAAGGGCAGGTATGCACACGAGGTCTTCGGTATGCTCGCATGTGTTGGATGCGGGCGGTGCTCGCAGGCCTGTCCAGCCGGCATCTCTCTCACCGATGCACTCAATCAGATCTTCCATATGCATCTCTCTACCCCCTCCCAGCCTGAGGAGAAATCGTTATGACACAGGCTCTCAAAGAAACGCTCCGGCATCCATCGCTTTACCTTCCCACACCGGCCAGAATCGCCAGCATTCTCCCACTTACCTCCACGGAGAAGCTCTTCACGCTGGAGCTGCCCCAGGGGATTTCCCTACAGCACAAACCCGGGCAGTTCGTCGAGGTCTCACTTCCTGGGATCGGCGAAGCACCGTTCAGCATCTCATCTTCGCCCAGCCGCAGCAACGGTCGCCTGGAGCTCTGCATCCGCCGCACAGGGAGGTTGACTTCCGCTCTGCATAGCCTTCGCCCGGGAGATTACGTTGGCCTGCGAGGCCCCTTCGGCAGGGGTTTTCCGCTGGAGCAATTCCGAGGCAAAGATCTCCTCTTCGCGCCGGGTGGCTTGGGCTTGGCTCCTCTTCGCTCAGCGATTAACGAGGTCCTGGACCATCGAGGCCAGTTTCAGCGCGTCATCATCCTCTATGGGGCTCGCAACCCCGGCGAGTTGCTCTTCAAGGAAGAACTAGAACAGTGGCGAGTGCGCGACGACATTGAATTGCATCTCACAGTGGATCGAGCGGATGAAGACTGGAAAGGGCATGTCGGCGTCATCACCACGCTCTTCCCGGAAATCCAGATATCTCCGCGGACTGCCATCGCCATGGTATGTGGACCGCCTGTGATGTATCACTTCGTGATTATGGAGCTTCAGGCCAAGGGCTTCCCAGAGGGGAACATCTGGCTAAGCCTGGAACGGCGCATGAAATGCGGCACAGGCAAATGTGGGCATTGTCAAATGAATCACATCTACACATGCATAGATGGGCCAGTCTTCTCCTATGATCAAATCAAGTCCCTCGAGGAGGCACTCTGATGAGCAAAGAAAAGGTTCGAGTGGGCTTCTTTGATTTCGCGGGCTGCGAGGGCTGCCAATTGACTGTGATCGACACCCTGCAGCTCCATCCGGAATTGATTGAGATCCTGGATATCGTTTCCTTTCGCGAGGCAAGCAGTGCGATGAGCGATGATTTCGACTTGGCCTTCGTGGAGGGCTCCATCACCCGAGCCAGCGATGAAGATCGCCTGCTTGCCATCCGCGAGAGGGCCAAGGTTGTGATTGCTCTAGGCGCGTGCGCATGCACAGGCGGCGTCAACGCCCTGCGCAACCAAGCCTCTCTGGAGATCATCCGGAAACAGGTCTACGGCGATCTTGCCGAGCACTACGAAGCAGACCACGCACGCCCTATCTCAGAGTTCATCCCCATCGAGGGCTTCATTCCGGGCTGCCCGATTGACCGAGGGGAATTTGCGCGGGCCATAACCTCGCTCCTGCAAGGATTGCCTCCTGAAATCCCAGACTATCCGCTCTGTGTGGAGTGCAGATTGAAGGAGAACGCATGCCTTCTCGAGCGGGGAAAGCCCTGCCTTGGCCCGGTCGTGCGAGCGGGCTGTGGGGCGTTATGCCCAAGCCACGGTGTGCCTTGCGAAGGCTGCCGCGGGTTCATCCCGGATGCAAATCTGCCCTACCTGCGGAAGATATTCTCCGAGATGAGGTATAGCCAGGACGAGATTCACCGTTTCCTCGATATATTCCTGAGTCACCCGCTGATCGACATGCAAGCGTCGCCCGCGAGCATCACGGAGGCCTGAGATGCGCATTGACGTCCACCACCTGACCCGCGTCGAGGGACATGGCAATATCGTTGTCGAGATCGACGAGGGCGGCCATCTTGCCCGATGCTCCCTTGAGATTGTGGAAGCGCCTCGATTCTTTGAGGTCCTGCTTTGCGGCAGGCCCTACAGCCAGGCCACCCATATCGCCTCGCGCATCTGCGGCATCTGCGCAGTCACGCACGCGACCACATCGCTGCTCGCCGTCGAGAAGGCGCTGGCGGTTACGATCAGCAATCAGACGAAGCGCCTGCGCAAGATCAATCTGCTCGCAGAAATACTCGATAGCCATATTCTGCATGCCTATATGCTCGTGGCGCCAGACTTGCTGGGAGCGCCCAGTGTGATCCCGCTCGCCAGGAGCCACCGCGAGGTCGTGCTGCGGGCTCTTCGCATGAAGAAGTTGGCCGGCGATCTGTGTGCTGCAATCGGAGGCCGCCATACTCACCCCGTCAGCATGCTGGTGGGAGGGTTCTCACACTTGCCGAGCCTGGATGAACTGGAATCCCTCCGAGCGCGCTTTGAGCAAATGACAACGGATGTCGATGACACGGTCGAGCTCTTTCAGGCGCTCAGACTTCCCGCCTTTGAGCGCGAGACAGAATACTTGGCGCTCCATCGAGAGGATGACTACGCATTCATGGGTGGGGAAATCATCAGCTCGGATGGGGGGCGCTGGTCTCCGGAGTCCTACCCCGAGATCACAAACGAATTCATGGTGCCACACTCCACCGCAAAGCACACCCGCCACCGGCGAGAGAGTTACATGGTCGGCGCGCTTGCCCGTTTCAATCTGAATCACGCCCAGCTACATCCTCGGGCCCTGTCAGCGGCCAGCGCCCTGAACCTGCGAGCGCCTTGCACCAACCCCTATATGAATACCGTGGCCCAAATCGTAGAAATTGCGCACTGCACGGAGAAGATCAAAGCGCTCCTGGACGAGATCCTCCAGGAAGGTATCCATGCCGAACCCCCGGTGGCGTCTTCAACCTCATCCGGAGAGGGCGTGGGCGCATCCGAAGCACCGCGCGGCACACTCTACCACCATTACCGCATTGAGGATGGAATCATCACCTGGGCCAATTGCATCATCCCCACCAATCAGAACCTCGCCAATATTGAAGCGGATATGCGTTCCTTGGTCCCTATGCGATTGGAGCGAAAGCCCGCAGAGCTGCGCCTGGATCTGGAGATGCTCGTGCGGGCATACGATCCCTGCATCTCATGCTCCACACATCTGGTGGACCTCCGCTATCCCAGAAGCAAGGGACAGCGATCATAGCCCAGCCAAATCCCACAATGCGATCCCGCCGCCGGAAAGCCATGGTGCTGGCGCTTGGCAACCCTCTGAGGGGCGATGATGGCATTGGCTCTGCCCTTCTCGAGCGCCTCCGGCAACACTTGAGCTCTGATGAGATCATCTTTCGGGAGGGTGGCCTCCTCGGCTTGGACCTCATCCTCATGGCTCAGGAATTCGATCGTGTAATCATCCTGGATGCCGTGGAGATGGGAGCTCCTCCGGGATGCTGGGTGCGGATCCCCATCGAAGATCTATCGCCGAGGCAGATAGAAGATGTACACTTCACAAGCTGCCACATCTATGGGCTTCAAGATGCAATCGCCCTCGCGCGGGCACTCGAGCTTGATCTCCGCTCCATCGTCCTATACGGAATCCAGATCAAGGGCACCGACCTCTGCGCTCCCCTCAGCCGCGAAGTCAACGCCGCCATGGAGGCAGTCTATCAAGCGCTGCTGCGCGAACTCCTATTCTGCGCTCCAGAGTCCATCCAAGATACCCCTTGCGTTGAGGAATGACCTCACCCCAGCGCATCTGGCCGACACATCCTATGCTATGCGATAGCACCCCTGTACTCAGGACGAAGCGCCCATCACACGCCACCCCTGCCAATGCATCTTTCAATTAGCTGGCACGTTAGCGGCTAATAGCATCCCTGATGGCAGGTCTGCTCATATTCGCAGATGGATGGCAAATGCGCTTTGGCCCCGTTCCTATATAGGCCACATATTGGGCAAATGTATGCCAATGACCTCATGGGCCATCGCCAGTCCTTTCCGAGATAGGTCCAACGTATCGATATCCTGAATCGCATCAGCGCCTGGCTGCGCACCTCGGCCATTTGCCCCCGGATCGCGCAAAAGGCTCCTGTGCACCACCCTAGGGCTCCATCCGGCTATGCGGGACCCATGCCTATCGCCTTCCATATCTCCCC